>VXYS01000003.1:217787-318111 GCA_009845905.1 Gammaproteobacteria bacterium
TCGATGGGTTCCTCCGGCGGCTCGCAGGGTTCCATGGGTGGTTCGATGGGTTCTTCAGGGGGTTCTATGGGCTCCTCCAGAGGCTCCATGGGCGGTTCGATGGGCTCCATGGGCGGCTCCATGGGAACACCGGGCGGTTCTCGTGGTTCGATGGGATCGCAAGGCGGCGCACAGGGTTCGATGGGTTCCGTGGGTGGCGCCAGCGGTTCGGCTGGCGGAACCTCAGGCCGGCCGGGTGGTTCCGGAGGTCAACAGGCCGGTTCCACGGGAGTCGGCGGTGGTTTCGGAGGCGGGCAGGGCAGCGAGCCCGGCGGCAGAGGTGGTGCGGGCGGCACACAGGGCACGGGCGACCTTGAGGGCGTCCTGCGTGAATCCATGGAGGGCTACGACCGCGAAATTGCCCGTGAGCGCGGCGCCATGGCGTCGGCCGGACAGGGTTCCGCCGCCGGTTCCGGAGGGGCGGGCGGAATGATCGGCGAGCCCGGCGGCTCCGGCGGTGCAATGGTGACCATTCCCAACGCGACCGGCGGGGGGCTTGGCGGTGACGGCCAGGGGCCGGGCGGCCAACCGGCCGGCGGCAGCTCAGGCGACAGCAGCGCCGGAAGCAGTGCCGGAAACGGCGGCGGCTCGGGTGGAGGCTCAGGCGAAGGCGGGCCGCTTGAAGACGGGGCGCCGGGCGAGCAACCGGACACGAAGATTGAAATTCCGGAAGACATTGCGGAGGCTACCGGCAATGAAGACCAGGTGGCGCGGCAGATTCGCGAAGCGGCGGAGCAGGAAGAAGACCCCCGCATACGCGAGGCATTGTGGGACGAATATCGCAGGCACATGGGGCTGAAAACAAGATGAACCGGTTGATCAAGACTTTCGGCCTGGCTGCCTGCGTCATTGTGCTGGGCGCCTGCACGTCCGCGCGCGAGGTCCAGTACACACAGGTGGGGCTGCAGCGGGCGGAAGCCGAAATAGCACCGGAATCCCTGCTGAACGTCGGCATCCTGGTTTTTGATCCGGGGCTGCCCGAAGGCGCGAGCGACCAGGAACTCAACGACCGGTTCATCTTTCCGGAGATTCGCCGCGCCGAGGCGCGTTACATGCCCTACCACCTCAAGAACACGCTTGAGACCACCGGCTATTGGGGGGCCGTAAGCGTGCTGCCCGAATACAGCCCGGTGGCGGATGTCGTGATTTCGGGCAGGATCGATCAATCGGACGGTTACAGCGCGCAACTTCGTGTCGGCGCCTGGGACTCTGCCGGCCGCCAGTGGTTCGAAAAGAACTATGAGATGCTGGTTGCTGAGCAGGCATACATTCGCAACACCGGTCCCGGCCAGGACCCTTACCAGAATCTCTATAACCAGATCGCCAATGACCTGCTGCAGGCGCGCGCGCAGTTGAGCTCCGGCGAACTGCAGCGCGTGCGCGAGATCAGCGACCTGCGCTACGGACAGAGCCTGGTTCCGCAGGCTTTCAGCGGTTACCTGGAAGAGACCGGCAAGGGGCAGTACGAGGTCAGGCGCCTGCCGGCCGCGGACGAGCCCATGGTCAGCCGCATGCGCGAGGTGCGCGAGCGGGAGTACGCGCTGATCGACGCCGTCAACGAGCATTACGCCAACCTCTATTACGGTCTGGACCGGCCCTACACGGACTGGCGGCGGATGGCCCGTGAAGGCCGCCTGAGTTACGAAGAGATGCGCAGGTCGGCGAACACGCGCATGCTGCTCGGTGTTCTCGGGATCCTCGGCGCGGTTGCGTACGAAGCCAGCGGCGGCGATAACATGGGCGTTACCGGCACGATGATCCAGGGCGGCTTCATGGGAATACAGGGAAGCCTGAGCCGGCGCGAGGAGGCCAGGATGCACGCGGAGGCGTTGCGCGAGGTGGGCGAGTCCTTCGATGCCGAAGCCGAGCCCATGGTGGTGGAACTCGAAGGCCAGACGCGCCGCCTGACCGGCTCCGCCGAGGAGAGGTTTCGTGAATGGCGCCGCCTGTTGCGGGAAATCTACGCCCGTGAGACCGGCGACCTTGCAACACCGGGTGTGCAGGAGCCTGAGGTCACGTCCCAGCCGCGCTCCTGAACCGGACTCGAGAACGCCCCGTGTCCGGCGACTCGATGACCCAAAGAAGACAAGGCGAGATGCTGGCAGCGCGGTTCCGCCTGCTGCGCCCCCTGGGTTCCGGCGGACTGGGTGAGGTCTGGCTTGCGGAAGATGCGCGGGAGGGCCGTGAACGGGCCCTGAAGTTGCTGGCGGATGACCTTGCGCGGCATCCGGCCCATGTCGATCGCTTCCGGCGCGAATTTTCGGTCGCCCAGTCGCTGGTCCATCCGGCCATCGTGCGCCCGGAGGAGTTCGTTTCCGACGGCAACAGCCATTTTTTCACGATGCCCGTCCTGCCGGGCGGTCATGTCGGAGAACGGTCCGGCGAATCCTGGAGCGCCGTCGCAAGGCGCCTGCTGCCGGTATGCGACGCGCTGGCGTATGCGCACCGCAAGGGCGTGGTACACGGCGATATCAAACCGCAGAACATCCTGCTGGACGAGTCGGGCGCGGCCTGCCTGACGGACTTCGGCGCCGCCGTGCTGCCGGATGCAGCCGAAGACGGACGGGTCCGGCGCCCGGGAGGCTCGCTGGCCTATATGAGTCCGCAACGGCTCGAGGGCCGCTCCGCCCGGACCAGCGATGACGTGTATGGGCTGGGCTGCGTCATCCATGAGTTGCTGTGCGGCTTTCCGCCGTTCTCGCCGGACATAAGCGAAGAAGCCATACGCGGCGGCAAACTGGCTGCCCCCGCTGCTCCCGAAGGGCGCCCGCAACTTCCCGATGAGCTGGCCGAACTGGTTACCGCGATGCTCGCGCGCGACGAGGACTCAAGGCCGGTAACCATCCAGGCCGTACGGGCCGCACTGGACGAAATTCTGGCGGAATCCGCCACCACCGAAACGCCGTCAGAGGCCGCCGCCATCGTCGCGAGGGCTCGCGCCGGCGCCCACACCGATGCCGCCGACGGGCCGCCGGCGCCGGCGCTGCAACGCAGCTCCGGAGTGCCCATATGGGTGGCTTACGCGTTGGGAGGTGTCCTGCTGGCGGGGGCAGCGGTCCTGTTCTTCGTGTTGCCGAGGTTCGCCGAGGAACGCGCAAGCCGGCGCCCACCGCCGGAGCGCATTATTCAGGAGACCGAGGCGCCCCGCCAGGACATGCAGCTGTTGAGAATCCAGCGCGAAGCGGCCGACGCCGCCATGGGCGACATGTTGCAGGACCGGAACTATCTCGCGACACTGCAGCCTTCCCTGTGGTCGGGCGGCGCCTGGGAACAGGCCATTGCCGAGGAAGAGAAAGGGGACGGCTTCTATCGCCGACGCGAGTATCCGGACGCGCAGGGCGCATACGGTACAGCGGGTGCGATGCTGAGCGAGCTGCGCGAACAGGCGCCGGATATTGGCCGCGCGGCCCTGGAAGAAGCGCTGCAGGCTATCGAATCAGGCGATCAGGCCACCGCCCTGGCGGAACTCGAAAAGGCCGGAATTCTTCTCGGGGCAACCGATCCGGAAGTGCAGTCCGCATCCCGGCGGGCGGCCCGGGTGCCGGAAACCATGCAGGCCGTGGCCGAAGCGCGGGCCAGCGGGCGTGAAGGCAGCCTGGAGGAGCAGCGGACCGCCTGGCAGGCGGTGCTCGGGATCGACCCCGAGCGGCAGTCGGCCCGCAGGGAGCTGTCGGCGGTGAACGCGCGGATCAATCAGCAACTGTTCAACTCGCGAATGTCGCGCGGCCATGCGGCGCTGGGAGAGGGCGATGTCGAAGCGGCCCGGACCGCGTTCGAGGCCGCCGCGAAACAGCGCCCGAACGACCCGGGGCCGGTCGAAGCCCTTGCCGCGCTGGAGCTTGAGGAACGCGGTCAGCGGCTGGCTCAACTCCAGGCGGCCGCAATGGCGGGCAGATTCGCGGAAGACTGGCCCAGGGCGGCTGAAAATTACCGCGGCATGCTCGAGATCGACTCGAATATCGTCGCAGCGCAGCGCGGACTGGCCGAGGCCGAGAGGCGCGCGCGCCTGGACGAGGCACTGGAAAACACCATCGCCAATGCCCGGTTGCTGAACCGGGACGACTCCTGGCAACGCGGCAAGCGCCTGCTGGACGAAGCCGCGGCGATTCCCGCTCCCGGCTCGCGCCTTGACGGGCAGCTCAACCGCCTGGAGCAGGCCTTGGCCGTGGCGGCCACCCCGGCGCCGGTGTGGCTGCGTTCGGACGGCCTTACCGAGGTGACCATTTTTCACGTCGGCCGCCTGGGAAGTTTCGACAGCCGCATGCTTGAACTTCGCCCCGGTGCATACACCGCTGTCGGAACCCGTGACGGCTTTCGTGACGTGCGCCGCGAGTTCATCGTGGCGCCGGAAGGACTGCCGGAACCGCTGGTTCTGATCTGCACGGATCCCATCTGACGCCGGGGGCGTGAAACATGGGGCGTGACGTGATTCTCGTGCTGCCCGAAGGGGAGCGCAGACTGGCTCTGGAGGAGCTGCCTGTTCTGCTGGGCAGCGGCGAGGGCGCGCACATCCGCCTCCCCGGCCCGGTCGGCGCGCCTCCGGCGGCCAGCATCAATCTCCTCGACGACCGTGCCCTGGTGCAGTGCTATCCGGGCATTTCCGGCCTTCTGCTGAACGGCGGGCCGATCAGCGGCGCGCAGTGGCTGGAGGAAGGCGACCGTCTCGCCATTGCCGGAGTCGAGGTAAGGCTGGATTCGGTTTCTCCGGAAACAATGCGCCTGAACGTCAGCTATCTGGCAAGGGCCTGGGACACCAGGCCGCCCGAATTGGTGGGCGAAGACGACGCCCCGGCGGCAATAGCGGCTCGCAGGCCCGCCGGGGAATCGCGTTCCGCGCCTGCGCACAAGGGCCGCCTGTGGCTGCGCCTGGCGGCAGGCGTGCTTCTGGCGCTCCTGGGCGGCAGCGCCGTGTTCGTGTTCACCGCCGAAGGCGTGCTGATCGAAGTCGAGCCCGCCGACGTCGCCGTTGAGGTTGAGGCGCTGCTTCCCGCTCCGCACGTGGGATCCCGCTATCTTCTCTGGCAAGGCAGGTACCGGGTCCGGGCGGAACGGGAACGATATTTCCCGCTGAACGAAGAGATCGAGGTGCGGGGCGAGGGCGGTCAGGAATTTCGCTTCGCGATGCGGCTGTTGCCCGGACGGGTGGTCGTGAATACCGTCGCCGGCGCGGAGATCCGCATCGAGGGAATGGACGGGGTGTTTTCGCCCGGCGAGGAAATTTCTCTGGATTCGGGCACCTACGCCCTCACCGTAAGCGCGCCCCGCTACAAGGACCTGGAGGTTCCGTTGGCCGTGGCGGGCGGCGGCGGCCTGGAGCCGTTTACGGCCGAACTGGAGCCGGATTGGGCGGAGATCACGGCGAACAGCGATCCGCCCGGGGCCGAGTTGCGTTCGGAAGGGCAGGCCCTGGGGACAACCCCGGCAACGGTGGAATTGCTGTCGGGCGAGCGCGTGCTGTCGTTCTCCCGTCCGGGATTCGCCACGCATCGCGAAAGGCTGACCGTGGTTGCGGGCTCGCCGCAGGCCCTGCCGACCATCCGCCTGCAGCCTGCCGCCGGCGTCCTTCGGGTGCTGACCGACCCGCCCGGCGCGAGCATTACCGTGGATGGGGATTTTCGCGGAGGATCGCCCGCAACCGTGGAGGTGAGCCCGGACCGGGCGCATCGGGTAGTGGTGTCGCGGGCGGGCTACGAGTCGCAGGAACGCACGGTAACGCTGGGGCGGGGCGCGGAGCGGGCCCTGAACATTCGCCTCGAGCCGCGACTGGGAACGGTCCGCGTACTGAGCCGCCCGGCCGGTGCGCAGGTGAGCGTCAACGGGCGGCCCGCGGGCCGGACCCCGCTGGACCTGCAGTTGCCTTCCACCGAACAGCAACTCGAATTCAGCCTTGAAGGCTACGTGGCGCAGGCGCGCGAGGTGGTGCCGCAGCCCGCCTATCCCCAGGAGGTGGAAGTCGAACTCCTGACGCCCCGGCAGCAGATGCTGGCCGCTCAGCCTACGGAAATCGAAACCTCGCAGGGCGCGACGATGGTCATGCTGTTCCCGGGCGAGTTCGAGATGGGGTCGCAGCGCGGGTCGCAGGGGTGGCGCAACAACGAAGTGCGCCGCAGGGTGAGACTCACGAAACGCTACTACCTTGGTGTGAAGGAAGTCACCAACCGGGAATTTCGCGCCTTCATTCCCAACCACACCTCCGGCGCGGAGCGCTTCCGGTCGCTGGCGGCCGACAGCAGCCCCGCGGTGAACGTCGACTGGCAGGCCGCCGCGGCCTTCTGCAACTGGCTGAGTTCGCAGGAAAACCTGCCGCTTCAGTATCAGAGCCGCTCCGGCCGGCTGATTCCGGTGGCCGATCCGGGGAGCGGCTACCGCCTGCCGACCGAGGCGGAGTGGGTCTGGGCGGCCCGCTATCGCGGCGGCGCGGGAAATTCGCGTTATCCCTGGGGCGAGCGTATGCCCCCCCCGGTGCGCTCGGGTAACTACGCCGACCAGTCGGCGAGCGGCCTCATACCCATCGTGCTGAACGCCTACAACGACAATTTCCCCTTTACGGCCCCGGTCGGTACGTTTCCAGCCAACCCGCTGGGCTTCTACGATCTCGGCGGCAATGCGGCCGAGTGGACGGCCGACTACTACGGCGCGGATACGCTATATCCCGACTTCGAGGTGGACCCGCGCGGTCCGCAGGAAGGGCGTTTTTACGTGATCCGCGGTTCGAGTTGGCAGCATGGCACGCTCCGCGAACTTCGCTGGGCATATCGCGATCGTGGCGATGAAGCAAGGCTCGATGTAGGATTTCGACTGGCGCGCTACGCCGAATTGCAGGAACCGGAATGAAGAAGGTCATCGCAGTCGCCGCCGTCATCGGCCTGGCCGTGGGCCTGACCTGGGCCGCCGAGCAGGTGGGCGGCTGGCTGGGTTTCGCTCAGCAGGACAGGACCGTCGAGGACGCCGCTCCCGGCAGCGAGAGCGCCGCCGGGAGCGAGGCCGTCCCGCCTGGGAGGGAGGGCGTCTCGCCCTCTACTGAAACTTCCGCCGGTGCGCCGGCCCAGGGAGATGACGACACTGCCGCACAGACGGAATTGTCCACAGAGGTCACCTCGATCGAAGAGGACCTGGCCCGCATCGAGGAAGCGCTGGGCAGCGATGAGGTGCTTGAGGAGTTCACGCCGTCGGAGCCCCTTTCGGCGGACAACCCGGTAGTCTGGCCCACCGACATCTGAGCGGGCGATTGCCCGGTCAGGCTCGCAGACGGATCCGGTAGTCCAGGTCCAGCTTTTCCGCCAGGACGCGCAGGCGCCGCTGGACGGTGTTCCCGACCAGGATATGTGCGCCTTCGGGCGCCGTCAGCACGAGTTCTTCCGGTTCCCGCTGCAGTCGGAATTGCTCGAGAACGCTGACGGCTCCGCCGGAAATCGTGTAGGCAAGCCGCATGGCCAGGCCGATGCAGACTGCCTGGCGTTTCTCCTTCTTGTCGACGAGTTCGCCGAGACCCAGGCGTTTCAAGGACGGGGTAATGGCGGCGTGACGCGAAGCGACGGCCAGGCCGAGCATGATCCGCTCGCGGTGATCGGCGCCGGTCAGCGGCATGCGCAGTATCCGCAGGAATACCTGCTCGGCCCGGTAGTCGGGATGTTCGGACCATCCGATGTCGGACAGGTGGCAGGCGGCCAGTCTGAGCTTGTCCGGCACGAGCCCTTCCAGCGCCGGCGCGATCCAGCCGGCCAGCAAGTCGCCGCCGGAACCCCCGCGGCCCATGCGCCGGGCGGCGCTTTCGCACAGCCACAGCAGGGGGTCTATCTGCTGCTCAAGCGGCGTAAGGGCTTCGTACAGACAGCCTTCCCGCAGGCCGTTGGCGGAAAACACGGCGTGCTCGGCCCCGCTTTGCCGCAACAGGCATTCCAGAGCGACCGCAGCAAAAGGCAGGGACTCCAGCCGGTCGGTCCGCAGTCCCTTGGCCGTTTCCAGGCGCGGGCGCGGCCAGCCGGCCAGCCTCGCACAGAATTCCGAAGTGTCGCCGGCCTCCAGCGCGTAGTGATGGATGACATGCAGGGGATAGCCGGATTCGTCCATGTGGATACGAGCCAGTGCCCGCCAGGAGCCTCCTACCAGGTACAGGGACTGTCCGCGCGCCCGCGGCAGCCATTCCAGTCCGTCAAGCTGGGCCCGAATGGCCGCCCGGCTCTCCCCGATGGACTCCTCTCCGTTTCTGCGCACCGTGCCCAGCGGCAGCGAAACGCGCTCCACCACGCTCCCCTTGTCCAGAAGCGTCAGTTCCAGGCTGGCGCCGCCGAGATCGGCCGCGATGCCGCTCGCCCTCGGCATTGCGCTCAGGACTCCGCCGGCCGAGACTTCGGCTTCCCGGTCGCCGGTAAGCAAGCGGACATCGAGGCCGCACTCGCTGCGCACGGTCTCAAGGAACTCCTGACCGTTACTCGCCTCCCGGACCGCCGCGGTCGCCACCGCCTGCACTTCCAGAACGCCCATTTGCGGGCACAGGCGGGCGAATCGATGCAGGCTCTCCAGAGCCATGCGGACCCCGTCTTCGGGCATTTTTCCGGTCCGGTCCAGTCCGCGGCCCAGCCCGCAAAGGACCTTTTCGTTGAATATCGGCAAGGGCGCCCGTCCGCCGTTCTCATAGACGACCAGGCGCACGGAGTTCGAGCCTATGTCGATCACGGCTACCGGCGCCTCGCTTGGGGTCGCGGGGCTGGTTCGCAATACGCCCGGCACTAGTGTGCTGTCCCGCGAATACGTTAGACGGCGGCTTTGACCAGCTTCGGGCGGGGTTTGTCTTCCGCGTCGGCGGCGTCCCCGGTCTCGGGAAACAGTTCGCCGGGCATGGCCGGCCGCGACTCCCGCAGGGCGCTGCCCCGGCCGGAAAGGCTGGGGTTGGTCATGAACCAGGTGTGGGCGCTGAAATCGCCGGTTTGATGGTCAAGGCGGCGGTACGCGCCGTCGGGTCCAAGTTGCCAGCTCTGCATCACGTCGAAGCGGTTCGCCATCAGGACCTGCTCCACGAGCTGCCGCTTGACCGTCTCGTTCTCGATCGGCACCAGCGTTTCCACGCGATGGTGCAGGTTGCGGGGCATCCAGTCGGCGGACGACACGAAAACCTTGCTTTCGGTTGAAGGAAGCTGGTGGCCGGCGCCGAAACACATGACGCGGGAGTGCTCCAGGAACCTGCCGACCATGCTGCGCACCTGGATGTTCTCCGACATGCCGGGCACGCCGGGGCGCAGGCAGCAGATGCCCCGGACGTAGAGTTCGATCCGCACGCCGGCCTGGCTCGCGCGGTAGAGACAGTCGATGATCTCGGGATCCACGAGCGAGTTGAGTTTGGCCCAGATTTCCGCTGGACGCCCGGCGCGGGCATGGCCGAATTCGTCCTCGATCAGTTCCACCAGCGTGTTCTTCAGCTGGGCGGGCGCGTACACAAGCTTTTCCATGTCCTCGGGCGTCGCGTAGCCGGTCATGTAGTTGAACAGACGCGCGGTATCGCGCCCCAGGGCCGCGTCGCAGGTGAAGAAGCTCAGGTCCGAATACACGCGCGCGTTGACGGGATGGTAGTTGCCGGTGCCGAAATGGGTGTAGGTCCGCAGCTCTCCCGCTTCCCTGCGCACCACCAGCGAGACCTTGGCGTGGGTCTTGAGTTCCATGAAGCCGTATACGACCTGCACGCCGGCGCGCTCCATCTCGCGCGCCCAGCGGATGTTCGCCGCTTCGTCGAAACGCGCCCGGAGCTCGACCATGGCGGTGACCAGCTTGCCGGCCTCGGCGGCGGCGATCAGCGCCTCGACGATCGGCGAGTCCTCGGAAGTGCGGTACAGCGTCTGCTTGATCGCCACGACCGCCGGGTCTTCGGTGGCGCGGCGCAGGAACTGCACCACCACGTCGAAACTCTCGTACGGATGCTGCACGACGAAGTCCTTGGCGCGTATGGCGGCGAGGATGTCACCGCCGTATTCGCGGACCCGTTCGGGGAAGCGCACGTTGAGCGGTTCGTGCTGCAGGTCGCGGCGCTGGGCGGTGATGATCTGATTAATGTCCGCCAGCCCCAGCATGCCGTCGATATTGAAGACATGCGCGTGCGAGGCATCGAACGCCCTGAGCACGAACCGGCGGAAGTTCTTCGGCATGCCGGCCGCCACTTCCACCCGGATGACGTTGCCCCTGCGCCGGCGCAGCAGGGCGGTCTCGAAAGTCCGCACCAGGTCCTCGGCTTCCTCGTCGATTTCAAGGTCGCTGTCACGGCTGATGCGGAAGATGCCGTGGTCCAGGATCTTCATCCCGGGGAACAGCAACCTGAAGTTCTCGGCAATGATTTCCTCGACGGCGACGAAACGCAGGGCCTTGCCGGGGACCCGCACAAACCGCTCGATCTGGGGCGGGACCAGCACCAGGCCGTTGATCTCGTGCTTGTCCGTGGGCCGCATCAGCCGCAGCACGTAAACCAGGCAGCCGGTCTGTATGAAGGGGAAGGGGTGCGCCGTGTCGACTGCCTGGGGCGTCAGTACCGGAAACAACTGGTTTTCGAACCAGCGCGACAGCCACTCGCGGGCCCGCTCGCCCAGTTCCTCCGGTTTTACGACCGCCACTCCGGCTTCGCGGCATTCGGTCAGCAATTGCGCGCTGCGCCTGGATTGGGCCTTGAGGAGCTTCTTTACCTGTTCGCGTATGGCCTCGAGCTGTTCGCCGGGGGTCAGTCCGTCGTCGCTGGTCTTTGCGACTCCCGCCGCTTCCTGGGCCATGAGGCCGGCCGCCCGCACCATGTAGAACTCGTCCAGGTTGCTGGCCGAAATGGACAGAAACCGCACGCGCTCCAGCAGCGGGTGGTTCCCGTTGCCTGCTTCCTCCAGTACCCGCGTGTTGAATTCCAGCCAGGACAGTTCGCGGTTGATCAGGCGGCCTGCGGCGCGCTCAGCCTCGCTCAGCGCCCGTGGTTTGCCGGACGCAGGCGTCATTCGGGCGTTCCGGGATGGCGTGGAATGTGTCCCATGATGGGGTTAGCATACAGGAGTCATGAGCAATTCCCGGGAGCGAGGTGGTCCGGCATGAAGCGCCTGTGGCTGCTGCGGCATGCCAAGGCCGGGCCGTATTCCGCCGACGATTTCGGTCGGACTCTGGCCCCCAGAGGCCGGAAAAACGCGCCCGCGATGGGCGAGAAACTGGCGGCCGTGGGATGCGCTCCGGGAAGGATTCTCTGTTCCGCCGGACGCCGGGCGGTGGAGACGATGTGCGGTGTCCTGCCCAATCTTCCCGCCGATCTCCACATCGACGTGATGCGGAGGCTCTACACATTCAGTCCGGGGACCGTGCTGCAGTGCCTGCAAGCGCTGCCGGAGGACGCCGGCGACGTCATGGTGGTCGGACATAATCCTGCCTTGCAGGAACTGGCGCTGTATCTGGCCGGCCGGGGCGAAGAGGAGGCTTTCGACGTGCTCCACGGAAAGTTTCCCACCTGCGCGGTGGCCGAGCTGGAATTTCCGGAGTCGCCGCACGCGACGGACTGGGACGAGGGCAGCGCGTTTCTCCGGCGTGTCCTGACGCCCCGCCCCCCGCGACACTTGCGGGCTCCCCTGGTCGACTAGTGAGCAATCGATGAGAAGACAATTACCGGTCGAATTCGTTTTTCAGCTTTTCTCGCTGTTCCTGTCGGTCATCCTGGTGCATGCCATGTACGTGGCCTGGATCCGCCCGCAGGCGAACGCGGTCATGGAAGAGCAACGGATAATGCTGGAGCAGGACGCCGACTACGTGCCCGAACGCTCGCTGTACGTGATCGTGCGCGATTTCGAGCAGGAGGCCTGCCTGATCCTGGCGCTATGGGCGCTTGCGATCATGGGCTACAAGGCCCGGGGGGCGCTGCGCGAGCGCTCGCTGCTGCAGCGCGACCTGCTGCCGCTGGCGGAAGGAGTGCGCATCCTGCCCGAGGACACGCGCGAACACGCGCGCCAATTGCGTGCGCTGCCCGAATCGCAACAGCGCCTGCTGCTGCCGCGGGTATTGCTCAGCGCACTGCAGCGGTTCGGCGCAACGGGCAATGTTCAGGACGTCTCTTCGGCCACCCAGACGCTGGTCAACGCCGAGGCCGAGCGGCTGGAATCGGAACTGTCCATGATCCGGTATATCGCCTGGGCGATTCCCTCGATCGGTTTCATCGGAACCGTGCGCGGGATCGGCCAGGCCCTGACGCTGGCCTACCGCGCGGTGGAAGGCGACATCAGCGGCGTGACCGAGAGCCTTGGCGTGGCCTTCAATTCCACCTTCTTTGCACTGCTGGTCAGCATTTTCATCATGTTCCTGGTCCACCAGCTTCAATTGTTGCAGGAGCGGCTGGTTTTCGAGACCTCGGATTACTGCGACGAACGGCTGATCCGCCGCCTGCAGGGCGACTGAGCCGAGGCTAGCCGGCATGGCGCTGGTCGCCCTGGAAGTCAATGGAGCGGCGCTGGCAGGCGCTACCGCCGCCGGAGTGCTGTTCAACGAGCCCGGTGTGGCGCTGGTGCAAGGGCGCCGGGTGGCGTTTGGACGCGAAGCGGCCGAAGAGGCGCGACGTGACCCCGCAAGCAGTTACCGGAATTACTGGGAATTGCTGTCGGACGAGCCCCTGCCGAGGCCGGCGCGGGGATTTCGCAGCTATGCCGACCTTGCTCATGGACAAATGCAGGGGTTGTGGAAGCGCTTCCGGGATTCGGTGGGAGACATAAGCGGTGTGGTTTTGGTCATTCCTGCCGGCGTTGCGGAAGACCGCCTTGCGCTGCTGCTGGGGATCGCCGAGGAAGCCGGGCTGCCCGTGGCCGGGTTGGTGGAAAGCGGAGTGGCAGCGGTGCGGAGCGTTCCGGAAGGCCGCGCCTGCCTGCACATTGAAGCAACCGCCGAACGTTTGGCGGTTTCCCGGCTCATCGCGGGCGACGGGCGAGTCCGGCGCGAGGAAATTCTGTTCGACGGCCGTCCGGGCTTGCGCCACCTGCGGGCCGCCATGACCGGCTACGTTGCCGGTCGGTTCGTGGCGGGTTCCCGCTTTGATCCGCTGGATCTGCCCGCAACCGAACATGAGCTGTCCGGGCAACTGGATACGTGGCTGCAGGCGGTCCTGTCCGGCGGTGACCTCAGGATCGAACTTGAGGCGGCGCCTGTGACCGCTACCGCGGTCCTGGGCCGCGATGAATTCCTTGCTTCGATCGAGCGGTTGCTGGGGGCCGCGGGGAATCGTTTGCGATCCTGGTGCACGGGCCCCGGGGCCGCGGACATATACCTGTCAGGCGCCCTTGCGGATGTCCCCGGCTGCGCCGAGGCGTTTGCCCGCCTGCTCGCCACCGGGGTCCAGGTGCTGCCGGCGGGCGCCGCGGCGCTGGGCGCGCTGGAGCGTTTCAGTCCGGTGGCGGGCGCGAGGGACCGATACGTGCTGCTCAAGTCCCTGCCGGCCGTGGACACGGCGGGCGGGCCGGATACGGCGAGCACTGCCGGGCCCGATGCCGGCGCTCCGTCGACCATCGGAGGCGGGGAAAGGGGCGAACGGACACCGACGCATGTCGTGTTCGGTGGCCGGGCCTGGCGCATCGGCGCCGAAGGCCTGCATCTCGGCTCGGCGCCGCAAGCCGGGGGCCTGTCGATCGTGCTGTCGCCGGAAGGCGGGGTTTCGCGAAACCACTGCACCGTGGTGCTGGAGAATGGACAGGTGGTGTTGCATGACCACAGCCGTTACGGAACCAGCCTGAACGGCGCGCCGGTGGCCGATTCGGCGCCGTTGCGCGGGGGCGACGTGGTGGGCGTGGGACCGCTGGAGTTCCTGATCGCGCGCGAGGTGGGGGACGATGGCTCGTAGGCGTTTCCACGTATTCAGCATGTCGTTTCTGGACATCATTTCCTGCGGTTTCGGCGCGGTCGTGCTGTTCTTCGTGATCATCAATGCCCAGGTGCGCCTGCGGGCCGACGCCGAGCGGATCGATCTGCTCAGCGAATCCACACGGCTGGAAGAGGAGGTCCTGGAAGGCCGAAAGGACCTGCTGCAGTTGCGCGGAGAGCGCGAAACGCTCGACGAGCGCCGCGCAACGGCAATAGAGGAGCTGAGAAAGCTGCGCGAACGGCTGGCCGCGCTGCTGGCGGAGCTGGCCGAATACGAACGCCTGGGGACGCAGAGCCAGGAGTCGGTCGAGAGGCTGCGGGCCGATGTGGACCGGCTCAGGGAAATGCAGTCGGAACTGGAGGCGCGGGTCGCCGAGGCGGAGGAAGGAACGGGGCAGCGAGTGCGTGGCTTTGAAGGCGAGGGCGCGCGGCAATACCTAACGGGCATGCAGATGGGCGGCGACCGCGTAATGATCCTGGTGGACGCGTCCGCCAGCATGCTGGGGCGCACCTATATCGACGTCTTGCGTTTTCGCCTGATGGACGAGGAACTCAAACCCCGCGCGCCCAAGTGGGTCCAGGTCGTGAATTCGGTCGACTGGATCACCACGCGGCTGGAGCCGCAGCAGAGATTTCAGGTCTACGTCTTCGGGGTGGAACACAGGAGCATCCTCGAAGGCACGGACGGAGAGTGGCTGAGCGTGGCCGACGGGGCGCGGGTCAGCGAAGCGATCGAGGCCCTGCGCAAGTTTGCGCCCAAGGGCGGGACCAGCCTGCATGCCGCGATGCGCGCGATACGCGCCATGCAGCCGTTACCGGACAACGTCTACCTGCTGACCGACGGGCTGCCGACGCAGGGCGCGAGTCCTCCGTCGCGCGTCGGATGGGTGGATACGCGGGCGCGGGAACGGTTCTTTACCCGCGCGGTGCGCGACCTTCCCTCGGGGATTCCGGTCAATGTGCTGTTTTACCCGATGGACGGGGACCCGGCCGCGACCGGCTACTACTGGCTGATGGCTTCGCAGTCCCGTGGATCGTTCGTCAGTGTTTCCCGCGACTGGCCCTGAATCCCAACTGGCGCGCTGGCGCTGCTGTACGGCCCTTCCGGGAGACGCATGAATCCATCCATGGAGCTTGGTTCCGCCATCCCTGGCTCACACACTCCCAGAAGGGCCGTACAGCAGCGCCAGCGAACATTGCATGTTGTTCCATGCCGGACCGGCGTAGCGAAAACTGCGGGATAATGCGGGCCGGTATGGACTTGCAGTTGAACGGTAAGGTTGCGCTGATTACCGGGGCCACCGGCGGCCTGGGCGCGGCCTGCGCGCATGAACTGGCTCGCGAGGGCGCCACATTGTTTCTCTGCGCCCGCACGGAGAGCGATCTTGCGGAACTGGCGGCGGAGCTGGTCAAGTCCGATTGCGAAAACGTGCGCTGCCAGGCAGTGGACCTGACGTCCCCCGAGGCGGCAATCCACGTTGCGGCTTCTGCGGAAAAGGCCTTCGGCAGGGTGGATGTGCTGGTGAACTGCGCCGGAGCGTCGGCCGGCGGTCTTTTCTGGGAAATACCGGATTCGGTCTGGGAAGACAGCCTGGGGCTCAAGTTCATGGCCACCATCCGGATGATCCGCGCGGTCCTGCCCGGCATGATCGAGCGGCGCTACGGACGGATCGTGACCCTGGTGGGCAATTCGGGCCGCGAACCGGACTCGCGGATGCTGCCCGGCGCCGCGGCCAATGCGGGTTTGCTCGCGGTCACCGCCGGACTGGCGCGCGAAGTGGCCGAACACGGCGTGGTCATCAATGCCGTCAATCCCGGCCCCACGCGGACGGGCCGCTGGGAAGGCATGATGGAATCCTTCGCCGCCCGCAGCGGGAAAACGCCCGAACAGGAGGAACAGGGTTTTCTGGACGCAATCCCACAGAAGAGGTTGGGAACGACCGGCGAAATCGCCCGGCTGGTTGCATTTCTGGCGAGCGATGCCGCCCCGCACGTTACCGGCCGATCGATTACGGCCGACGGCGGCGCATCCCGCGCAATTCTTTGACTTCCAGCGGAATCGAAGCTCGTGGACAAGGAACAGCTGAACGACATCCGGGAGGCGGTGCAAGCGGTGTGCGCCGACTTTCCGGGGGAGTACTGGCGCGAGCTGGACCGGGAGCGGGCCTATCCCACGGAGTTCACGAAGGCCATGACGGAGAGCGGCTTTCTGGGCGCGCTGATCCCCGAGGAGTATGGCGGCAGCGGCCTGGGCCTGGTGGCGGCCACGGCGATTCTGGAGGAAATTCACCGTTCCGGCTGCAACGCCGGCGCCTGCCACGCGCAGATGTACACGATGGGCACGGTGCTTCGTTACGGCAGCAGGGAACAGAAGCAGCGCTGGCTTCCGGGCATAGCCTCGGGCGACCTGCGCCTGCAGGCCTTCGGCGTCACGGAACCGGGCAGCGGCACCGACACGCTGGCATTGCGCACAAGCGCCCGTCTGGAGAACGGCGAGTATGTCGTGAACGGCCAGAAGATCTGGACGTCGCGGGCGGAACACTCCGACCTGATGATCCTGCTCGCCAGGACCACCCCGCGTGAAGAGGTAAAGCGCCGAACGGAGGGCCTTTCCGTTCTGATGGTGGACATGCGCGAGGCGCCGGGCCTGAGCATCACCCCGATCCGCACGATGATGAATCACGCCACCACGCAGGTTTTCATGGATGACGTGCGCGTGTCGGCGGAGAACCTGATCGGCGAGGAGGGGAAGGGCTTTCGCTACATCCTGGACGGAATGAATGCCGAACGCACGCTGATCGCGGCGGAATGCATCGGCGACGGACGCTGGTTCATCGACAGGGCCGCCGCGTACGCCGGCGAGCGGGAAGTGTTCGGCCGGCCGATCGGCCGCAATCAGGGGGTGCAGTTTCCGATCGCCCGGGCCTACGCCTCGGTTGAAGCGGCGGCGCTGATGGTCACTGACGCGGCGGAGAAATTCGACCAGGGACTGTCCGCCGGCAAGGAAGCCAACATGGCCAAGCTTCTGGCTTCCGAAGCCGCCTGGGAAGCGGCGGAGGCCTGCGTTCAGACCTTCGGCGGATTCGGATTCGCGGAGGAATACGACGTGGAACGCAAGTTCCGCGAGACGCGCCTCTACCAGGTCGCGCCGGTGTCCACCAACATGATCCTGAGCTACATCGGCCAGCACGTCCTCGGCATGCCGCGCTCCTATTAGCGGCAGGCCCCTGATGGTAGAATTGACCCTGTAGAAGCCGTACTGCGCCGCGTCTGAAGCGGCGCGTTTTGTGCATGGCCGGGCCAGCCCCTGAAATCGTACCGGTAAAGCTCGAAGAGGAGATGCGCCGGTCCTATCTGGACTATGCGATGTCCGTCATCGTGGGCCGGGCCCTCCCCGACGTTCGCGACGGCCTCAAGCCCGTTCATCGGCGCATCCTGCACGCCATGCGCGAGCTGGGGAACCTGCATGACCGGCCGTACAAGAAGTCGGCCAGGATCGTCGGCGACGTCATAGGCCGCTACCATCCGCACGGAGACACCGCCGTGTACGACGCGATCGTTCGCATGGCGCAGGATTTCTCGCTGCGCTACCCGCTGGTGGACGGCCAGGGCAACTTCGGTTCCATGGACGGCGACGCGCCTGCGGCGATGCGCTACACCGAGATCCGGATGGCGCCGATCGCCGCGCTGATGCTCACCGACATCGACCGCGAGACGGTGGACTTCGCCGACAACTACGACGGGGCGGAACAGGAGCCCACGGTGCTGCCGGCACGGCTTCCCAACCTGCTGGTCAACGGCGCGTCGGGGATTGCCGTGGGCATGGCCACCAATATCCCACCCCACAACCTGCGGGAAGTAATCGACGCCGCTTTGGCCTTGAGCCGCGAACCCGATATCGGCATTGCCGAATTGATGGAACACGTGCCGGGACCGGATTTTCCGACCGCGGCCCAGATCGTGGGAGAAACCGGCATGGCCATGGCCTACCGGACCGGCCGCGGGACGATTCAGCTCCGGGCCCGGGCGGAGATCGAGGAGGGGAAGACGCGCGATTCGATCGTGATCACGGAGCTTCCGTATCGCGTGAACAAGGCCCGCTGTGTGGAGAAAATCGCGCTGCTGGCCCGCAAGAAGGAGATCGCCGGTATCCAGGAAGTCCGGGACGAGTCCGACAAGGACGGAACCCGGGTGGTTGTGGAGTTGCGCCGCGACGTCAGCGCCGAGATCGTCCTCAACAACCTGTATCGCCGCACGCCGCTGGAGTCAAGCTTTGGCATCAACATGGTGGCGCTGTGCGGAGGACGCCCGCAGCTGCTGAACCTCAAGCAGATGCTCGAGCATTTTCTCGACCATCGCCGCGATGTGGTCACGCGGCGCAGCGTCCACGATCTGCGCCGGGCCAAGGCGCGCGCGCATGTCCTGGAAGGCCTGACGGTGGCGCTGGCCAACATCGACGAGGTCGTCGCGCTGATCAGGGCTTCGAGCAACGCGCAGGAGGCGCGCGAAGCGCTCACCGCGAGAATCTGGGCGCCTGGGGCGGTGCGGGGACTGCTGGAGAGGGCGCAGGCTGCGCTGACGGAACTTCCCAATCTCAGCGACCGGGGTTACCGCCTCAGCAACCGCCAGGCGCGCGCGATACTGGAACTTCGCCTGCAGCGTCTGACCGGACTTGAGCAGGAAGCGATCCTCGACGAATACGCCGAACTGTTGCGGAAGATGGAGAAGCTGACGGATATCCTGCGCGATCCGGATCGGCTGCTCGAAGTGGTGCGCAACGAACTCATCGAATTGCGCGGCGAGTACGGTGACGAACGCCGCACCGAAATCATCGCCGACTACACGCGCACGGCGGATGAAGACCTGATTCCACGGCGCGAGGTGCTCGTCACCCTGTCCTGGCGCGGCTATGTGAAGACGCAGGAACTGGAGACTTTCCGTACCCAGGGACGGGGCGGACGAGGCAAGCGCGGCGCCTCGGTCGGTCAGGAGGACTTCATCGACCAGTTGTTCGTGACCAATTCGCACTCGACGCTGCTTTGCTTTACCGACCGCGCGCGGGTGTTTCAGCTTCGGCCCTTCCAGATACCCACGCAAAGCCGCGCAACGCGGGGGCTGCCGATCGCCAACCTGCTGCCGGGGCTCGAGGAAGGCGAGCAGGTAAATTCGGTCCTGCCCGTCGATTCCTTCGATCCCGGTCGCTTCGTGTTCATGGCTACCCGCAAGGGTCGGGTGAAAAAGACCCGGCTGGACGCGTTTGCGAAGATCCGCCGCACCGGTATCTATGGGTTGAGCCTGAAGAAGAAGGACCGCCTGGTGGAGGCGGCGATCACCGATGGCGACAGTGATGTCATCCTGCTGGCCAGCAACGGGCGCGCCGCGCGCTTCTCCGAGTCCACGGTGCGGCCGATGGGGCGTACCGCAGCGGGCGTGATCGGCCAGCGGCTCAAGAAGAAGCAGCGGGTCGTGGCGGCCCTTATCGTGAACGGCGAGGCCGACGATGCCTGGGTACTGCAGGCCACGACCAAGGGTTTCGGCAAGCGAACGGCCGTGAGCGAGTTCCCGCGCAAGGGCAGGGCGGCGCAGGGCGTGATTTCGATCCGCACCGAAGGGCGCAACGGCAAGCTGATCGGCGCCGCCCTGGTTCGCGAGGGCGACGAGGCCATGCTGATGACCGCCGGAGGCACCCTGCTGCGCACGGCGGTCGGCGACGTTTCCGTACAGGGGCGCTATTCGCACGGCGTGCGGCTGATGCGGCCCGACAAGGACGACCGCGTCGCCGGGTTCTGCACCCTGACGGGGGATCAGGAAGAACCTGTCTCAACGCAATAGGCATGGACCGGATCTTCAACTTCAGCGCCGGGCCGGCGAATCTTCCGCTTGCCGTGCTGGAGCAGGCCCGCGAGGAGTTGCTGAGCTGGCAGGGCCGCGGACTGTCGGTGATGGAGGACAGCCACCGGGGGCGTCAGTTCATCGAACTCGCCGAGCAGTCCGAACGGGACCTGCGCGAACTGCTGGGGATTCCGGATGAATATGCCGTGCTGTTCATGCAGGGCGGCGCCACGCTTCAGTTCGCAACGGTCCCGATGACACTGGCCGGTGAAGGGCAGGGCGTCGACTACCTGATAACCGGGCACTGGGGCCGCAAGGCCTCGTCCGAGGCGGCCAAACTCCGGCCGCTTCGCGTCGTTGCCGATGGGGAAGCGCTGCAGTATCGCTCGGTCCCGGCGCGCGACGATTGGGCGACGGGGGGAGACGCAGCCTATTTCCATTACACCGCGAACGAAACGCTGCATGGACTGGAAATCGACCCGCCGCCGGACGTGGACCATGCCCCGCTGGTTTGCGACATGTCCTCCACCCTGCTATCGCGGCCAATACCGGTGGAGCGCTTCGGACTGATCTATGCCTGTGCGCAGAAGAACCTCGGTCCGGCCGGCGTGACCGTGGTCATCGTTCGCCGCGACCTGCTGGAGCGCGTGCCCGAGAACACGCCGCTGGCCTTCAATTACCGGAAAATCGCCGCCGCCGGGTCCATGCTGAACACGCCGGCGACGTTTTCCTGGTACGTGGCCTCGCTGGTGTTTCGCTGGGTTGCCGGACAGGGCGGAGTGGCCGGGATGGCGCAGCGCAACCGGCGCAAGGCAATGCGCTTGTACGACTATATCGACGGCTCCGATTTCTACGCCAATCACGTCGCTCGGGACTGGCGCTCGTGGATGAACGTGCCGTTTACGCTCGCCGAACCGGAGTTGAACGGATCCTTCCTGAAAGACTCGGAGGCCGAGGGCCTGTATGGACTGAAGGGCCACCGCGCGGTGGGAGGCATGCGCGCCTCGATCTACAACGCCATGCCGGAAGAAGGCGTCGAGGCGCTGGTCGGCTTCATGGAGGAGTTCGAACGCAGGGCCTGAGGCGGACCCCCATGGGCCTCGCCTCCACTGGAAAAAAGCAATGTTCAACATCCGGATTTACAACAACATCGCCAACGAGGGGCTCGCGCGCCTGCCCGGGGACCGCTTCAAGGCCCCGTCCGGGGACGATTCCCCCGACGGAATCCTGCTGCGCTCGCACGACCTGCACTCGGAAACGATCCCCGACAGCGTCGAGGTCGTGGCGCGCGCGGGCGCCGGCGTCAACAATATCCCGGTGGACGCCCTGGCAAAGCGGGGCATTCCGGTGCTGAACGCGCCCGGCGCCAACGCCAACGCCGTCAAGGAACTGGTCGTGGCCGGCATGCTGATGGCGGCCCGCAACCTGTTGTCGGCCTGGGACCACCTGCGGGCCATGGACCTGCCCGCAGAGGATCTGCACAAGACCGTGGAGGCGCACAAGAAACGATTCGCGGGCCGCGAACTGGCCGGACGGGTCATGGGCGTGGTCGGCCTGGGCGCGGTAGGCGTGAAAGTGGCCAACGCCGCAATCGGGATGGGGATGAAGGTGTTCGGCTATGACCGCGCCCTGGCGCTGGACCGGGCCTGGGAACTGTCCTCGCAGGTCGGCAAGGGGCAGAGCCTGGAACACGTGTTTGCCGGTGCGGATTTCGTCAGCGTCCACGTTCCGCTGATGGACGAGACCCGCGGGCTGGTGGGAGAAAAGCTGATCAGCAGCATGCGCAAGGGAGGAGTCCTGCTGAATTTCGCCCGCGGCGGCATCGTGAACAGCGGCGCCGTTCTCGAGGCCCTGAATTCGGGCTGGCTGTCATGCTATGTCTGCGATTTTCCCGAGCCCGAACTGATGGGTCATCCGGGCGCGATCCTGCTCCCGCACCTGGGCGCTTCCACTTCCGAAGCGGAGGTAAACTGCGCCGTGATTGCCGCGGAGAACCTCCGGGCCTACCTGGAAGACGGCAATGTTCGCGGATCGGTGAACTTCCCGGTGATCGATCAGCCGCGCGGGGGCGGCTTCCGGCTGACGATCGCCAATGAAAACGTGCCGTGGATCGTGGCAAGAGTCTCCGCCGTGCTGGCGCAGGAGAATCTCAACATCGAGTCGATGATGAACATGTCGCGCGGCCGGCTTGCCTACACGATGCTGGACCTCAACGACCAAGCCCCCGACCCGGTCCTCAATCGCCTGCGCGGCATGGAGGGAATCCTGCGGGTACGGGACCTGGGGATGAATTCGTGAAAGGAGTACGCTTCTGAGGTCCTGGCGCGTCAGCCGCACTCCCGCCGCGCCGTCGCCCGAACCGTTAACGGTACCGGGAGACAAGTCGATCTCCCACCGCGCCGTAATGCTCGCGGCGCTCGCGGAGGGCGAGAGCGAGATCGTCAATTTCCTTCCGGGGCATGACTGCGTCGCAACGGCAGAGGCACTGGCGGCGCTGGGTGTGCGGATTTCCCGGCTGGCCCCGGACCGCTTGCTCGTGCGCGGCGGAGCGAGCCTGAAGCCGACCGGACGACCGCTGGATTGCGGCAACTCCGGGACTTCGATGCGGTTGCTCGCCGGCCTGCTGGCCGGTCAGGGCGTGGCCGCCGAATTGCACGGCGACGCCTCGCTCAGCCGCCGGCCCATGCGCCGGATCATCGAACCGCTGGCGCGGATGGGCGCGCGCATCGAAGCGTTGGGCAAGGACGGACGCCCACCGCTGCGCATCGCGGAGAACTCCGGGATCACGGGTGTTTCCTACACGCTCCCGGTAGCAAGCGCGCAGGTGAAGTCCGCGATATTGCTGGCGGGTCTGGGCGCGCGGGGCGAGACCTGTGTGGGCGAGGCCGTGCCGACGCGCGACCACACGGAACGGATGCTTCCCAGCTTCGGGGTGTCGATCGAGCGGACCAACGGCCGTGCCTGCCTGACCGGAAGGCAGCCGCTACGGGCTGCGCGGATCGACGTTCCGGGAGATTTTTCCTCGGCGGCGTTCCTGTTGTTGGCGGGACTGATCGGCCCGCGGGAGATTGAGGTCGCCACCGTGGGCGTGAACTCCACCCGCACGGGCTTTCTTCGGATGGTGGACGCCATGGGAGGCACACTGCAGATCGCTGCGCGGCGCACTTCGGGGTCCGAACCGGTGGCGGACGTCATGGCCAGGCCCGGGATGCTACAGGGCGCGCTGCTTCCCGCTTCTCTGGTTCCTTCGGCGATCGATGAGATGCCGGTGGTGTTTGCGGCTGCGGCCTGCGCGATGGGGGAAACCGTGATCGAGGGCGCCGGGGAACTGCGGCTCAAGGAAAGTGATCGGATCGCGGCCATGGTGGCTGGGCTGAGGAAACTGGGAGTGGATTGCGAGGAGGCTGCGGACGGTGCGCGGATACGCGGCGGTCGCGTTCAGGGCGGGGAAATCGACTGCGAGGGCGACCATCGCGTGGCGATGGCCTTTGCGGTCCTGGGGCTGGTGGCGAAGGGCCCGATCGTCATTCGTGACGTGGATTGCGTTGATACCTCGTTTCCGGGATTCGCCGATACCGCATTGCAGTTGGGCCTGAATCTTGAGCCGATCGACTGATTCCAGGGCGGGACGCCCTCCCACCCAGGCGCCGGTCGTTGCCATTGACGGACCTGCCGCTGCGGGAAAGGGAGTGATCGCACGTTATCTTGCGAAGAGACTGGGTTGGCGGAGGCTGGACAGCGGCGCCCTGTACCGGGCCGTATCGCTGTCCCTGCTGCGCGCCGGGCTGGTCCACGCGGGGGAGGCCAGGATCGCCGCGCACCTGGCGGATTCGCCTCCCGAGCTGGAAGCCGCCCGCGACGGTGAGGTGATCTACCTCAACGGCGAAGACGTCAGCAGCGCCATCCGTGAAGAGGAAACGGGCGTGGCGGCGTCGGTCGTCGCCCCGTTGCCGGCGGTTCGGAACTTTCTGCTCAAGCGGCAGCGCGCCTTTCGCAGGGAGCCCGGACTGGTGGCCGAGGGCCGCGATATGGCGTCGGTGGTTTTTCCGGATGCCGAGCTGCGGATCTACCTCACGGCGACCCCCGAAGAACGCGCCAGGCGTCGCCATAACCAATTGAAGCAAAAGGGAATCAATGCTAATATGCGCGACTTGATCCGCGATCTGACCGATCGTGATCATCGCGATTCGGCCCGTACGCTGGCGCCACTGAAGGTAGTGCCTCATGCGGTGGTGCTGGACACAACGAAGCTGGATATCCGGCAGACCAGGAAAGCGGCTTGGCGTCTTGTAACGGAAGTCTGGCCGGAGAAGGCGGTCCGATAGCGGAATTGGCGCCGGCCAGGACGGCAGGCGCGTGGAATGGCAACCGCGAGCGTAGCTGGATTGCACGCCCGCACTGAATTGAGGCCCTTAATGGCAGAAAGTTTCGCAGAGTTGGTGGAAGCCAATCTCGCTGACAAGAATTTCCGGCCGGGAGAGATACTCTCGGCGCAGGTGATCGACATATCACCGGAGATCGTAACCGTGAGCGCCGGACTCAAGTCCGAGGCGCTGATCCCCGCCAGCCAGTTCACCGACGAGACCGGCGAACTGGAAGTGGACATAGGAGACGAGGTCGAAGTCGCCCTGGATTCGATGGAAGACGGGTTCGGCGAGACCCGCCTATCGCGCGAGCGCGCCAAGCGAACGCGGGTCTGGGAGAGCCTGGAGTCGGCGTTCGAGCAGGAGGAGATCGTGCAGGGCGCCATAAGCGGGCGCGTCAAGGGCGGATTCACGGTCGATGTCTCCAGCGTTCGGGCGTTCCTGCCCGGCTCCCTGGTGGACATGCATCCGATCCGCGACACGACCTACCTGGAAGGCCGCAAACTGGACTTCAAGGTCATCAAGCTGGACCGGCGGCGCAACAACGTGGTGGTTTCGCGCCGCGCGGTCATCGAGGAACTGCACAGCGCCGAACGCGCGGCGCTGCTGGCCAGCCTGGAGGAAGGCCAGGTGGTCAAGGGCGTGGTCAAGAACCTTACCGAATATGGCGCTTTCGTTGATCTCGGAGGCATCGACGGCTTGCTGCACGTCACCGACATGGCCTGGCGACGCGTCAAGCATCCGTCGGAAGTGGTTCACGTGGGAGAGGAACTGGAAGTCAAGATCCTTCGCTTCGACAGCGAACGCAATCGTGTCTCGCTTGGGCTCAAGCAACTGGGCGACGATCCCTGGGTGGACATCGGGCGCCGCTATCCGCCACACACGCGGCTGTTCGGCAAGGTCACCAACGTGGCGGACTACGGCTGCTTCGTGCAGATCGAGGAAGGCGTGGAAGGGCTGGTTCACGTATCGGAGATGGACTGGACCAGCAAGAACGTGAATCCGGGCAAGATCGTTCACGTCGGCCAGGAGGTCGAGGTGATGGTGCTGGACATCAATGAAGAGCGGCGCCGGGTTTCCCTGGGGCTGAAGCAATGCCTGGAGAATCCCTGGCAGGACTTCGCCAACAATTACAAGCGGGACGACCGCGTGACCGGCAAGGTCCGTTCGATGACGGATTTCGGAATATTCATCGGGCTCGAGGGCAATATCGACGGGCTGGTGCATTTGTCGGACCTCTCCTGGGACCTGCCCGGCGACGAGGCGGTGCGGAATTACAGCAAGGGCCAGGAGGTCGAGGCCGTCGTGCTTTCGGTTGACGCCGACCGGGAACGGATTTCGCTGGGCATCAAGCAGTTGCAGGGCGACCCGCTGGCCAGCTTCCTCAAGGACCATCCCAAGGGCAGTATCGCGACCGCCGTCGTTACCAACGTCGAGCAGCGCATGGTCGAACTGGAGGTAGGCGAAGGAGTGAAGGGACGCATGCGGGTCGCGGAGCTGTCGCGCGAGCATGTCGACGACGCGCGCATGGTGGTCAAGCCCGGGCAGTCCATCGAGGCGCGCATCGTGGGTGTGGACCGCAAGTCCAGGACGGTGTCGATGTCCGTTCGGGCGATGGAGGAACAGGCCGAGGCTCAGGCCCTGCGGGACTACGAGGCCGAAGTGGGAGACCGGATCAAGGGTGCGACGCTCGGTGAACTCCTGCGCAGCCAGCAGCAAGAGAACGCCGAAGATACATGAGCGCCTCCGCCGCCAGCAAGGCAATAACGCGCTCGGAGCTGGTGCGGATCGTCACGCGCAGATTGCTCGAGGATGAACGCTTCAGCTATTTCTCGTCCTCTGACCTGGAAGCGTCCGTCAAGCACGTCATAGACCTCATGGGGCAGACGCTCGCTTCCGGAGGGGGCATTGAGATCCGGGGATTCGGCAGTTTCGGCCTCAGCTATCGGCGGGCGCGCATCGGACGCAATCCCCGCACGGGGGAGGCAGTGGCGCTGCCGAGCAAATACGTCCCCAAGTTCCGTCCGGGAAAGCGGCTCCGCGAACGAGTCAATGCCGCGCGCCGGTAGTGTTGTGTCATGAAAGCCGGACGCTGGCTGAAACGCGGCATATACATTCTGCTGCTGGCCGGCGTCGTATCCCTCGCCGGCATCCTCGCGCTGCTTAACCGGGGCATGGTGGAACTGGATCTCGCTTTTGCCGAGGTCAGCCTGTCCAAGCCGCTTGCGTTCACCGTCGCTTTCGGCCTGGGTTGGCTCTTCGGATTGCTGTGCGCCGGCGGCGCCGTGCTCAAGCGGCGCGCTGCCGGGAGGAAATCGCGCCAGGACGCCAAAGGAACCGCCCCGGCCGAAACCTGAGGTCCGCCATGCCACCCGATTTTCTTGTGTCGATGGCAGGCGGTCTGATTCTTGCAGCCGCCCTGGGCTACTGGTATGCGCGCTCCGGCGATTCCGGGCGGGGTCTGCACCGGCGGTTCAGGGAATATGCGCAGCAATTGCCGCGGCGCTCGGAAAAGGCCGTAAGCGCCTACCTGGCGCAGGCGGAAGAGGAGAGCAGCGAACCCGGCGCGGCGTTTGAACTGGCCGCCTATTTCCGGTCCGGCGGGGACTGGCGGAGGGCCCTGCAGATTCACGAATCGCTGGCTGCGCGGGAGGATCTCGATGCCGCCACGCGGGCACACGCCGGACTGGAAATCGGCGATGACTACCGGGCAGCAGGAATGCTGGATCGGGCCGAGGAGGCCTACGTCCGCACGGCCGAATACCTGCCCTTGCGCCTGAACGCCCTGGAGCGGCAACTGGGGGTTTGCGAGCAATTGGCCGACTGGGAGCGGGCCGTCGGCGTGGCCGAACAGGTGCGCAGCGAGGACAGCTCGCTGGGATCCAGATTACGTTCCCACTACCTGTGCGAACTGGCGGCGCAGGCCGCGGGGGCAGGGGACATGCGGAGGGCCCGCAGTTATTGGCGCAAAGCGTCGCGGGGGGCCGACGGAAGCGCAAGGCTGCTGGTTGACCCGGCCGTTCTGGACCCGCGCGATCCTCAGCGAAGCCTGGTTCTTGCAGCTTGCAATCCCGAAGCCGCCGTACTGATCCTTCTGGGTCTGGCGGGGCATCATGGATTTGCCGGGCCGCAGATCGACGAACTGCTCGAGGAGCTGGCGGCGGAGCATCCGTCACTGTGTACGGCCGTCGGCTGCGCCCTTCTGATGGAGCCGGAACTCCTGTGCCCCGCCTCGGCCCGGTGCCTGTTTGCCGCACTGGAGGAAAGGTTGCCCGCTTTCGCCGGAATGTATGGAGCGGGCGAGCCCGCGGAGTTCTCGAAGGAATCGCTCAATGCCTTGATCGACGAGTTGGGCGCGGCAAGCGGCGGGCCGCCGCGCTGGCGCTGCACCATCTGCGGACATCAGGATGAAGCGCATGGGTGGCGATGCAATGAATGTGGCGCCTGGGAATCGGCCCGCCTAATCTCGGTTCTTGCGCCCTGATCACCCGAGTACGGCCTAATTCGGCAAACGCGGCCATTTTCCTGCTTTCCCTGCAGCCCCGCGCAAAACAAACTCCTCCGCCGTCTGCGCTCCCCGTTGGAGCGGAGCCTGGCTTAAGAGGAGACGCAAGCATGAACAAATGGATCGTAATGATCGTCGCGGCCCTGGCGCCGGTCTGGGTATTCGGCGGACCGGTGAACGTCAACGAGGCCGATGCCGACACGATAGCCCGCGAGCTGCGGGGCATCGGACCCGCCAAGGCCCGTGCCATCGTCACCTACCGTGAGGAAAATGGCCCATTCGAAACCGTCGAGGACCTGTTAAAAGTTCAAGGTATCGGTCCTAAAGTATTGGAGGATAACAGGAAAGATATTCTCCTGAATGACAAGATAGAAACCGACTCCGGTGATCCTTCGTGATTGCCCGATGATCGCCACCTGACTCTATCCCCCCTCCCTGGTAAAGGGCTTGCGGCAGGTTCATCCTGCCGCTTTTTTTTGGGTCTCGTCGCTCTTGATATGCAAATCGCGCTGCGGATATGGAATCTTGATCCCGTGGTCCCTGTATAGCTGCCAGACTTCCAGTATGACGGCGCTCTTGATGTTCGATACTCCGCTGTCGGCGTCCTGGATCCAGAACCGGATCTCCAGATCGATCGCCGACTCGCCGAAGCCCTTCACCAGACAGCGCGGCTCCGGGTCCTTGAGCACCCGCGGCTGGCTCTTTGCCGCTTCCACGCCCAGCCTTGTGGCTTCTTCGAGGTCGGTGTCGTAGTGCACGCCAATGGGTATGCGCAGGCGTGTATTGGCATCCGAATGCGTCCAGTTGGACACCGGCTCGGTGATCATCGTCTCGTTGGGTATCAGGTGCTCGATCCCGTCGCGCGTAATGATCGATACATAGCGGGCGCCCAGCTTGTTGACCCAGCCGTACGTGTTCTCGACGGTAATCACGTCGCCGGGCTTGATCGATTTGTCCGTCAACAGGATCACACCGCTGATCAGGTTGGAGAAGACCTTCTGCAGTCCGAAACCGATTCCGAAGCCCACCGCGCCGCCGACTACCGCCAGCGCCGTGAGGTCGATGCCCACCGACCCGATGGTGATCAGGATGGCAAATACAAAGAGCGCTATGCGGAGCGACTTGTTGAGCAGTACGCGGCCCGCCGGAGTCAACCAGTCTGCCTCCCGCAACCGCCGCTCCGTAACCCGGGAAGTAAATCCAGCAAGGCTCAGCAGTACCGCCAACAGCAGGGCGGTAGCCAGTACCTGGTAGACGCTGAGGCTGAACTCGCCCAGCGCTAGCGTGAAATTCGGCCCGTCCAGGATCTCGATCGTGGTGCCGAGCAGGTCCCAGATGCTGAGCACCGCCATTCCATAGGCGATGACCGCGGTGATGCGCGAGAGCATGGGATTGCGGATCGCCCTGGACACCAGGCGAACCACGATCCATGCCACGAGCAGGCTGTTAAGGATTTCAAGCAGCCAGGTATCCTGCTGCGCCGCGACGTACAGGCCCAGCAGCAGGCTCAGGAACACCAGCCAGGTCAGGGGCCAGATCAGCGGCTCCAGTATTCGCCGCGCACTTTCCCAGCGCGGGCGGGTTTCGCACCAATCCACGATTGCGGGGTGCATGCGCCGTCTGATCAGCCACGCGCCCAGGCACAGCACAGCCGCAAGCGCAAGCTGCAGCAGACTTTCCTGCAGCGTTACGGCGCTCGGGACAACCGACAGCACAGTGTCCAGGACGGTTTGCAGGAGTCCGTTGAGTTCTTCCACGGAATAGAGCGAGTGCGGCGGCGAGTGCCCGCTATCCTAGCGCGAATTTGGCTCCTTCGGACAAGCTGCCGAAAGATCTGCAAGGATGTGCCACTCTGCGGGAGACTTGAACAGGAGAGATGGATTCTCTCTCTCCAACTCCTCGCGCGAGCCGTAACCCCAGAGTACTCCCGCGGACGCAAGCCCACTGGTATGCGCGGCCGCCAGGTCCACGGACCTGTCGCCGATCATCAATGCATTCCCGGTGATTTTTCCGTCGGCCAGCATCCTCGCAATCTGATGCTCCTTGCGGATCCCGACATCTCCACCGTTGACAAATCGAAACAGACTGTCGAGTTCAAACATCTGCAGTATTCGCTGTGCATAGTCGGCGCGCTTGGAAGTGCAAACGGCCAGGTGCAGGTTCTTCTCGTGCAGGTCAATCAAAGCCTCGCACACTCCCGGATACAGCGCGTTCTCCGAGTATCCGACGGCGGAAAATCGCTCCCTGTACTTGATGACGAGTTGATTGACGAGCTTGCCCGACTCGGTTTCACACAAGGCCGCAAGCGTTTCATCGAGCGGAATGCCGATGAACTTCGCTATCCTGTTCTCGGAGACTTCCTCAAAGCCCAGCGTCTTCAGCGCATGGTTGATCGACCTGGCAATGCCGGTGATCGGATCACTGATAGTTCCATCCAGATCGAACAGGATCAAGGACGGCCGTTCGAAGATGGCTCCCCGGGCCGGACTCGAACCAGCGACCAATTGGTTAACAGCCAACCGCTCTACCTACTGAGCTACCGGGGAAGCGTGGCGCGATTTTAGCCGGATCGGGCGTTTCAGGCGAGTAATCGCCCGATACGGCTGATGGCTTCCTCGAGGTCGTCCATGCCGCAGGCGAAGGAGAACCGCAGATGGCCTTCGGCGCCGAAGGCCGCGCCGGGCACCAATGCGACCTCGGCCTCGGAAAGAATCAGTTCGGCCATCTGCGTGTCGTTCTCCAGGCCCTTGGACTGAATTGCCTCGCGTGCGTCGGCAAAGACGTAGAAGGCGCCCTGCGCCGGAGCGCAGCGCATTCCCGGCAGCGCATTGACGGCCTCGTACATGTACTCGTAGCGCTCCTTGAAGGCGTTGCGCATGGTCGAAAGAATGGACTGGTCGCCTTCCAGCGCCGCGGCGGCGGCCGCCTGCGAGATGCTGCAGGGATTGGAGGTGCTCTGGCTGCACAGTTTGCGCATCGCGTTGACCAGGTCCACGTGGGCCGCCGCGTAGCCGATGCGCCAGCCCGTCATCGCGAAGGCCTTGGATACGCCGTTGATCGTGACGATGCGGTCCTGCATGCCGGTCCAGACCTGGGCCGGCGTCAGCCAAGGTTCGTCACCCCAGTAGATGTGCTCGTAGATATCGTCAGAAACTGCCAGTACCTGCTCATGCGCGGCGAGTACCTCGCCCAATGCTTCGAGCTCGGACCGGGTGAAACTGACGCCCGTTGGATTGTTCGGCGTATTGAAGAAGATCAGCCGGGTACGCTCGGTGATCGCCTCTTCGATCTGCTCCGGCGTCACCTTGTAGCCCGCTTCCAGTCCGGCGGACACGACAATCGGCTCGCCGTCGCACAGCTTGACGATGTCGGGATAGGAGACCCAGTAGGGCGCCAGCACGATGGCCTCGTCGCCGGGGTTCAGCACCGCCGCGCACACGTTGTAGAGGACCTGTTTGGCGCCGGCCCCCACGCTGATCTGGCCGGGTTCGAAGCCGAGCCCGTTATCGCGCTCGAACTTGTTGCAGATGGCCTGCTTCAGGGCCGGAGTGCCGTCGGCCGCGGTGTAGCGCGTGTCGCCGGATTCCATCGCCTGAACCGCCGCGGCGCAAACGTTCTCCGGCGTAGCGAAATCGGGCTCGCCCGCACTCAGGCTGAGCACGTCCCGCCCCGCCGCGCGCATTTCGCGGGCGAGGGACGATACGGCAATGGTGGCTGACGGCTTGACGCGTTGAATACGCTCGGAAAGCTGGACGGTAGTCATGATCGGACTCGCTTGTTTCTGCGGGCCGTATTTTATCGGCGCGCGCCGGCGAAAATGCTACAGTGCCGGCATGAATACGGACCGCTTCGAACTGCAGGCCGATTTCCAACTGGCCGGGGACCAGCCGCAGGCCGTTGAAGGGCTTTGCGAGGGGCTCGATGCGGGCCTGGCGCGCCAGACGCTGCTGGGCGTGACCGGCTCCGGCAAGACCTACACGCTGGCCAGCGTCGTGGACCGCCAGCAGCGCCCTGCGCTGGTGCTGGCGCCCAACAAGACGCTGGCCGCCCAGCTCTACGGCGAGTTCCGGGATTTTTTCCCGAAAAACCGGGTCGAGTACTTCGTTTCGTACTACGACTACTACCAACCCGAAGCGTACGTGCCGTCCACGGACACCTATATCGAGAAGGACGCATCGATCAACCAGCACATCGAGCAGATGCGGCTGTCGGCGACCAAAGCGCTGATGGAGCGCAAGGACACCATCGTGGTGGCCACCGTTTCGGCGATTTACGGCCTGGGCGATCCGGATACCTACTTCCAGATGATCCTGCACCTGGTGCGCGGCGACCGGGTCAATCAACGGGAGTTGCTGCGACGCCTGGCGGACCTGCAGTACACCCGCAACGAGGCGGAGTTGAGGCAGGGCACGTTCCGGGTGCGCGGCGACATTCTCGACGTCTTTCCGGCCGAATCGGAGCGCGAGGCGGTCCGCGTGCAGCTCTTCGACGACGAAGTCGAGGACATCCGCTACTTCGATCCTCTTACGGGCGAAATGGGCCGACGCGTCCCGCGCGTCACCATCTATCCGAAGACGCACTACGTGACGCCGCGTGAGACCCTGGAGGGCGCGGTGGACAAGATCCGGAGGGAGCTCAGGGAGCGCCTGACGATCCTGCGCTCGGAACAGCGGCTTGTGGAGGCGCAAAGGCTGGAGCAGCGCACCCTGTTCGACATCGAAATGATGCTTGAGGTCGGCTATTGCACCGGGATCGAGAACTACAGCCGCTACCTGTCGGGCAGAAACGCCGGCGAACCGCCGCCCTGCCTGTTCGACTACGTGCCGGCCAATTCGCTGCTGTTCGTGGACGAGAGCCACGTGACCCTGCCGCAACTGGGAGGCATGTTCCGCGGCGACCGTTCGCGCAAGGAGACGCTCGTGCAATACGGCTTCCGGCTGCCGTCGGCGCTCGACAACCGCCCTCTTCGGTTCAGGGAATTCGAACGAATCTCGCCGCAGACCATCTACGTTTCGGCGACGCCCGGTCCGTTCGAACACGAACATTCGGACGCGCTGGTAGAGCAGGTCGTGCGCCCGACCGGGCTGATCGACCCGGGTGTGGAGGTTCGCCCCGCGTCACGCCAGGTGGACGACGTGCTGTCCGAGATCGCGCTGCGCGTCGAGCGCAACGAGCGAGTGCTGATCACCACGCTGACCAAGCGCATGGCGGAGGACCTGACGGAGTTCCTCGAGGAGCACGGCGTGCGGGTCCGCTACCTGCATTCCGACATCGATACCGTGGAACGGGTCGAGATCATCCGCGACCTGCGCCTGGGCGCCTTCGACGTGCTGGTGGGCATCAACCTGCTGCGCGAGGGCCTGGACATGCCAGAGGTTTCGCTGGTCGCGATCTTCGATGCCGACAAGGAGGGCTTTCTGCGCTCCGAACGCTCGCTGATCCAGACGATCGGACGTGCGGCCCGCAACCTGAACGGCATGGCCATTCTGTATGCGGACAAGCGCACCGGGGCCATCCGGGGGGCGCTGGACGAAACCAACCGCCGGCGCGGCAGGCAGCTTGCGTTCAACGAGGAGCGGGGCATAGAACCGCGCGGCATCCAGAAGGACGTGCCCGACATCATGGAGGGAGCGGTGGTTCGGGGCCGCAGACGCCGCGGACCCGCGCGCAGGGTGGCGGAACGGGTGTCCGAATATCGGGCCCTGACGCCGGAGCAGGTGATGAAGAAGATCAAGCAGCTCGAAAAACGCATGTATCGGCATGCCCAGGACCTCGAATTCGAGGAGGCGGCGAACCTGCGAGACGAAATCCTGCAGCTGCGGCGCGACGGCCTCGGCATTCCCGATTCGGACCAGGCCCTGGCGTCCTGAGCCTTTCCGGGCCGCAGGCCAAACTATAATTTCGGCTTAGACCATAGAGTGAGGAACATGAAGACGAACCTTCTCAGGCGCATCGCACCGCTGATGCTGCTGCTCGCGCCCATTGGTCTGTACTCCAGCGATTCCGCCGACACCGATGCCGATATCGCTTACCTCAAGGAGAAGTATGCGAACGTGGACGATGTGCGCCCGACGCCGGTGCCGGGCCTGTACGAATTGCAGTTCGGCTACCGAATTGCCTATGTCGATGCAACAGGGCAGTTCGGCTTCCTGGGGTCGGGCGATCTGCAGAACGTGTCCAACGGCGAGAACCTGACCGAATCGCGCCGCGCCGACATGCGCCGCGAGCTGCTCGCGAGTCTGGACGAGTGGGACACGCTGGACTTTCTGCCGGACAGGACCGAGCACGAATTACTCGTCTTCACCGACGTGGATTGCGGCTATTGCCGAAGGCTGCACCAGCAGATGGCCGAATATCACGAACTGGGCATCGGGGTGCGCTACGTGGCTTTCCCCCGCTCGGGACCGGACACCGACAGCTGGACCACGATGCAGTCGATCTGGTGCTCCGACGACCGCCCGGCAGCCCTGACCGTGGCGAAAGCCGGTGGATTCGTGCCCGAGCGGCAGTGCGATTCCGTTTCCGTGGAGCGGCACTTCGAACTGGGACGGGAAATCGGATTGAGCGGCACGCCGGCGCTCCTGACCCCCGGCGGCGAACTGATTCCCGGCTACGTACCGCCCGTTCGCCTGGCCGCGATTCTCAACGAAACCGACGACTGAAGCCCAGGCTAACGCGGTGGGCACAAGGTTTGAGGACGATGCCTAGGGAGCCCGCCTGACCAATAGCGCCTGGCGCTCCGAATCGCCCGAGTCGTCGGTGGCAATCACGTAGTGCGCCTGAGAGGACGAGCTGGCGAAGACGAAGTCCGCGAACCAGCGCCGTTCTCCGGCCGCATCGACCAGCGGCAGATTGAAACGTTCGGCCCGCCGGCCGAATTCGATGTCGTACGTCTGAACGTGATCGGGGGCCCACCCGTCGCGCTCCGCCACCACGTACCATAATCTGCCGTCGGCGCTCGATGATGCCGCGTCGCGAATACGGTCGGTGGCGCTGAAACCTTCAAGCCGCATGGCGAAGATCATGTCCGTTGCGCGATCATCGGTGGCGCGCACGACCACGCCGCACGGCGAGAGGATGAGCTCGCCGTCCGGATCGAACCAGACATTGCCGCAGAACGGGTGATCGCCGTGATAGGGCGAATCGTAGTTGCCGTCGATTGCGCCGGCGACGATCGAATAGCGCTCGAGATCGCTCGGTGAGAGGTCGGTGTTCGCACCGTAGATCTTGGCGCCGGACGGATGCAACCTTGCCCGCATCCGATGGCGCACAAAGTCCTCTACACCCAGTCTGACTGCGCCGGACACCAGGTCCACGCTGTAAATCGAGACCCACTGGCCCGTGTCGGGGAATCCGTGGGCATATCCGTACTCGTCGAGAACGACGTCGCCCAGGCTGGTTGCCACGCTGTGGGTTTCCAGCAGCCGCATTTCGTTCAGGTCGACATGCGATACCGACCCATCGTGGCCCACTGCGGCATACGCTCCATCCGGCGAGACCGAAACCGCCTTGCCGGCTGCCGGCAGTTCGACCGCCGCCCGGTTTCCGTCGGGACGGATCGTCAGGAGTTCTTCTTCGGTCAGCGCGACAATCCGCTCGCCGACGGGATCGAACTCCGCGTCGATGATCGATTCGTCCAGCACAATCACGGTATAGACCGTGACGTCGAAGGACTCGAGCGTCAGGAGCGCGGGCTCGTAACCATCGTCGACTTCCAGTTCGAATACGTAGGTGCCTTGGCTGTCAAAGCGAATCGTCTGCACCGGGCCGTCGTAGACAGTCTGCATGCCGGATTCCGCCGGCAGCTCGACGATTCGCCAGGTGAAACTCAATTCGTGGCCATCCGGGTCGCTCGATCCCTGCGCATCGAGAGATACGTCGGCGCCGACAAGGGCAATCCGGTCGACACTCGCTACATCGACTACGGGCGGTTCGTTGGTGAGGGTTACGGTAACTGTATCGGTGCTTGAGAGCCCGTCCGGGTCGCTCACCTCAAGTTCGAAAACGTATTCCCCGGTCAGCGCGGCGGCGAAGGACGGTTGCGCGCTTGCGGGGTCATCGAGCTCGATAGCGGAAGATTCCGGCTGCGAGCTGACTTCCCACCGATACGTCAGTGTGTCGGCATCCGGATCGCTGCTGCCGGTGGCGTCCAGGGCAACAGGGGAAGACTGGATGACTTGCATGATGTCGTTGCCCGCGTCGGCGACCGGCGCGCGATTGGGCGGAGCGGGAGGTGGCGGGGACGGGGAAGAACCGCCGCCGCAGGCGGACAACAGCAGTGTACCTGTCAGTGCGACGATCCAGGTGAACGGAATGAATGCGGCGCGGGCTACCCGGGCACGGCGCATTCAGCGTTCCAGGTACTGGAGTTTGTCGGGAGTCTCGCGCCAGTCGTCGGCGTCGGGCGGCGGTTCGCCGGCCTCCGTGATGACCGGCCATTCCTGCGACAGTTCGGCGTTCAGCTCCAGGAACTGCTCCTGGCCGGCCGGAATCTCGTCTTCGGAAACGATCGCGTCCACCGGGCATTCCGGCTCGCACAGCGTGCAGTCGATGCATTCCTCCGGATCGATCACGAGCATGTTGGGGCCCTCGTGGAAGCAGTCCACGGGGCAGACTTCCACGCAGTCCATCAGTTTGCACTTGATGCAGCTTTCCAGTACCAGGAAGGTCATTGATCAGTTATTCCGAAGGTTTCCGGCGCCAACCCCTAATGATATTCAATCCGGAGCGCCGGGACGAACCGCATCGAGGACCAGGCCCTTCTCCGGACCTTCCAGGTAGCGGCGCAGGGCGATGATGCCGCTTCGAAAGGCAATGCTGTCGAAGGGAATTTCGTCAGGCGCGAACAGGCGGACGTCGAGCGACTCGACGCCGGGTTCGAATTGGCCGTTTATGACCTCCGCCCTGAAGAAGAAGTGGACCTGGCCCGCTCGCGGCACATCCACGATCGAAAAGAGTTCGCCCAGGCGGACCTCGGCGCAGGCCTCTTCCCGGGTTTCGCGCGACGCGGCTTCCTCCAGGGTCTCGTCGAGTTCCATGAACCCGGCCGGGACGGTCCAGTAGCCCAACCGGGGATCGATGGCCCGCCGGCACAACAGAATGCGCCCCTTGTATTCCGGCACGCAGCCCACCACCGGAATGGGATTGCGGTAATGGATGAAGTTGCATACCGGGCACACTTCCCGCTCCCGGTCTTCGCCTTCCGGGATACGGCGGGTCACGGGCGCGCCGCACTGGCCGCAGAACTTGTTGGGGGGCGCAGGCACAGGGTTTTCCGGAGAGCGTTGGATCGAATGAAGAATCTGAATTCGGGCGGTGCCGGGAGAGAGACTCGAACTCTCACGGGTTTCACCCCGCCGGATTTTGAGTCCGGTGCGTCTACCAATTCCGCCATCCCGGCGCCGGAACGGAAGGATACACTAGTGCGTTGCAACACAGCGCATTGCAACCATCCGTAAGGGAATCGCATCTATCCGAGCATGTCGGGGTTTGCCAACAGGACCATCGATCCGGCATTCGTGCGTGCCGCCCAGCGCGGCGACATGAAGGCGCACGAGATCATTTACCGCCAGTTTGCGGACCCGGTCTATACGCTCGCGCTGCGGATGACGGGGTCGCCGACGGTGGCGGACGACATTCTTCAGGAGAGTTTCGTGGAAGTGCTGCGGGGCATTGCAAAATTCCGGGGAGAGGCCTCTCTGGCCACCTGGATCCGGCGCATCGCCGTCTCGCGCTGCCTGATGCACATGCGCGCCGCCTGGAACCGCCGGCGCCTGCTCTTCTCCGAGATCGTCGGTGACGAAGGAACATACGAAATCCGGGCCAGGGAGGAAACGCCGGAGTTGGCCATGGACCTGGAGGCGGCCCTGGACAGTCTTTCGCCTACGGCCCGCGCGGTCGTATGGCTGCACGACGTGGAGGGATACACGCACAGGGAAATCGGCGACATGATGAATCGCACCAGCAGTTTTTCCAAATCGCAACTGGCGCGCGCCCACAAGCGCCTGCGGGAGCGGCTGGCTCCCGCGGCCGATGCGTCCGCGGCGCCGGTGCGGCAGGCGATGATCGCCTGAAGGAGATCCGATGACAAGCAGTCAAATCGAGAACAGTTCCGTCCAGGGCGGCGGCATTGCCGAGGCCTTGAGGGCACTGCCCCCGAAGAGGGCCCCCGAGGGCGGCTGGCAACGCGTGCTTGACCGGCATGAAGCCCGAACGCAGCTCGATTCCCGCCGTCGGCGCTATTGGGGCGGCGGAATGGCGGCCGCGGCGAGTATTGCGGTCGCCGTGATTGGATTGAGACTGGGCGCAGGCTTCCTTTCGGGGCCGGAGATTGAAACCGATGGCGTCAGCCCCGGCCCGGCAGCGGCGATGTTCGCGGAAGAAGGCGTCTCGCCTTCCTCGAGTGAGGCGCCTCCTGTCTCCCAGGTCGCAACCGGTACGATGGGCGGAATCACGGCGGAACTCGGGCGGCAGCTCGAGCAGATGGACATGGACGCGCTGGTCGCCATCTCGCAGTTTCAGGAGCAGCGCCTGAGATCGCTGCCGCTGTTCGAACCGGCCCGGCCGGGCCGGGTCGTGGAGGTGGGTTCCTTCGGACTCAAGACCGAGCTCGAGGACCAGATTGCGCTGCTGGACGAAGGACTGATCCCGGCTACGCTGAATGCCGGCGATCAGGCGGTTCCCCGCCGATTGCTGCAGGAGCGGGCCCTGCTGATGGAAGACCTTTTTGACCTGCGCCGCGCCGAGGCGGCGGAGGCCGGCTTCATTTACGCCGATTTCTAGCATGTCCGAAAGAGTGGACCGGAGTACCGAATCATGAAAATTCTTGCACTGACGCCAATGTTGATGTTGATGCTGTCCCCCGTCGGGCTCCAGGCGCACCCGCATGAGGGCGGATTACCCGAAGAGCAGTTCGCCGACATGCTCCGTCAGGAGGTCCTGGCCTTGCAGGAGCGCGCCAAGGGAGCACGTCTGGGCATAAGCCTGGGCAATTGGGCCGATGGCCCGGTCGAGGGACTGAACGTGCTGTCGGTATCGCCGGGAGGACCGGCCGATCAGGCGGGATTGCGGGCGGAAGACCTGATGACCTCGATCAATGGGGAATCCCTGGCCGGCCCAAGCGGTGAGCAGTCCTATGAGCACCTTCGCGACATGCTTGCCGAAACCGAGCCGGGCAGTGAAATCTCCATCGGATACCGGCGTGAAGGTGACGACCTTGAAGTTCAGGTCACGACCGACGCGTGGACGCAGATCGTTGCCGGCAGAGACCTCGTGGCGCCTCGCCGTTTCGCCTCGCGGGCCGAGAATTGGGCCCGGAGGCTGGCGAACAGTTTCAGCGGCGGCAACGTGGACGTGGAGGTCGACGTGGATGACGGCGGCGGCCGGGAGCGACGGGCGGTGCGGGTGCGCCGGGGTCCCGCCGAACTTCTGTCTTTCTCCGACATGGCGTGGCGACTGGGCGGTTTGCAGGTCGCCGAATTGACCCCCGCCCTGGGCGAGTATTTCGGCGTTGACGAGGGCCTTCTGGTGGTCCGCGCGCCCGAGAACGAGGACATCGGGCTGGAGGACGGCGACGTGATCCGCAAGATCGGCGGCCGGACGTTCAGGGACGCGCGCCAGGCCACGCGCATACTGCGCTCGTATGAGCCGGGCGAGGAAGTCGAGCTGGAAGTGATGCGGCACAAGCGAAGCCGCACGATCCGTTTCGAGTTGCCGGAGCGCTCCGGCCGGATCACGCGCGGCAATCTGCTCCGCCCACCGGCGCCCGCGGTTCCATAAAATGCGCGCGTGGCGGCTGAAGATTTTTCCTACCACGCGCCCGAGGAACTGATTGCGCAACGGCCTCCTGAGAACAGGGGCGCCAGCCGACTGTTGCACCTTCCGGCCGACGGCGAACCGCGGGACCGGCAGTTCGCGGATCTTCCCCGGTTGCTTGAGCCCGGGGACCTGCTGGTCGTAAACGATACCGCCGTCATTCCGGCGCGCCTGTTCGGGACCAAGAAAAGCGGGGGCAGGGTGGAGATGCTGCTCGAGCGCTTTCTCGATCGGAACCGGGCGCTGGCGCAGTTGCGGGCCAATCGCTCGCCGCGCGCCGGACAGGAACTGGTCTTTGAAGGTGGGGCCACGGCCCGGGTCGCGGGGCGCGAGGACGCCTTCTTCGTGCTCGAATTCGACCGCGACCTCGACGCGCACCTGCACCGCCACGGGCACGTGCCGCTTCCGCCGTATATCCACCGCCCCGACCGGTCGGCGGACCGCGCGGCCTACCAGACGGTGTTCGCCAGGCACGCCGGAGCGGTTGCCGCCCCCACGGCCGGCCTGCACTTCGACGACGCGATGCTGGGCGAACTGGCCGGCCGCGGGGTGGACACCGCGCGAATCACGTTGCACGTCGGCGCGGGGACGTTCAAGCCGGTCACCGCCAGCCAGATACGCGACGGGAAACTGCACCAGGAACGCATGCAGGTGTCCGGAGAAGCATGCCGGAGGATCAGGGCGTGCCGGCGCCGGGGCGGGCGAGTCTGTGCGGTCGGCACCACCGTGACGCGCGCGCTGGAGACGGCGGCCTCGAGCGGCGAAATCGAGCCGTTTCACGGTGAGACGCGGCTGTTCATCATGCCCGGGTTCGAGTTTCGCGTGGTGGACATGCTGGTCACGAACTTTCACTTGCCGGGGTCCTCGCTGCTGATGCTGGTGTGCGCGTTTGCTGGCCGGCAACGCATGCTCGACGCATACGGGCATGCCGTAGACGAGCGTTACCGCCTGTTCAGTTACGGCGATGCAATGCTTCTGGAGAAGTCGGGGCGGGGCACATGAAGTTCTCGGTGATCGCTACTTCCGGCGGTGCCCGGCGGGGCCGGCTCGAACTGGCCCGCGGCACGGTCGGCACGCCTGCGTTCATGCCGGTAGGGACCTACGGCGCGGTGCGCGCCGTGTCGGTGGAAGACCTGCAAGACCTGGGCGCGGACATCATCCTCGCCAACGCCTTTCACCTGATGCTGCGCCCCGGCGCGGAGCTGGTCGAAGAACTTGGCGGCCTGCACGAGTTCGGCCGCTGGCAGGGACCGATACTGACCGATTCCGGTGGCTTTCAGGCATTCAGCCTCGCCGGGGGCAAGGGGATCAGCGAGGACGGACTGAAACTGCGCTCGCCGATCGACGGCGCGGAGGTGCACCTGGACCCCGAGACCTGCATGCGGGTCCAGGCGCAGCTCGGCAGCGATATTCAGATGGTCCTGGATGAGTGCACGCAGTATCCCGCCGGCCACTCCGAGGCGCGCGCATCGATGTTGCGTTCGATGCGATGGGCGGCGCGAAGCAAGACGGCTTTCAGCACGGCCGACGGCGCAGCCGTCTTCGGGATCGTTCAGGGGGGCATGCACCACGATCTCCGGCGTGAGTCGCTTGAGCGGCTCGAGGAACTGGATTTCCCCGGCCTGGCCATCGGCGGATTGTCGGTAGGGGAAAGCGCCAGTCTTCGCAATGCCGTGCTCGCGGAACTGGTCCGGCGCATGCCCGAGGGCAAGCCGCGCTACCTGATGGGGGTGGGCAAACCGGAAGACATCGTCGATTCCGTGCGCCTGGGCGTGGACATGTTCGATTGCGTCATGCCCACGCGCAATGCGCGCAACGGCCAGCTCTTCACCCGCAAGGGGCCGATACGCATCCGCAACCGGCAATACCGCAAAGACTCCCGGCCGATCGATCCCGGATGCGAGTGCCTTACATGCCGCAACTACAGCCGCGCCTACCTGCGGCACCTGGACGCCTGCGGCGAGACCCTGGGACTGCGCCTGAACTCGCTGCACAACCTGCACTTCTACCTGGACCTGATGCGCCGCCTGCGCGAAGCCATAGACGCCGGCACCCTCGACACCTTCTCCCCCTACGACTCGTGATCGAAGCGCGCGCTGTGCGATAATTTACGGTCAGGAATGAGCCACAAACGGACCCACCCGTCATGCTTCTCGACATACTGATTTCTCCCGCCTGGGCCCAGCAGGGCGGCGAAGGCCCGAGCATGCTGCCGATGATCTTCACGATGGTGCTGATCTTCGCGGTCATGTATTTCATGGTGATTCGCCCGCAGAGCAAGCGCAACAAGGCCCACCGCGCGCTGGTGGCCGGGCTGTCGGAAGGCGACGAGGTGCTGGCCTCGGGCGGCATCGTAGGCCGAATTACCGGCCTCGCCGAGCAGTTCGTTACGCTGGAGGTGGCCAGCGACGTGCAGGTCAAGGTGCAACGGCAAAGCGTGAGCGCGGTATTGCCCAAGGGCACGATCAAGGGCATTTGAACCACGAAAGCGGCGCGCCGGCGCCGTTGCGCGCATGAATCGCTATCCTCTATGGAAGAACCTGCTGGTGCTGATCGCCGTGGTCGGCGGCGGGCTGGTTGCGCTGCCGAATATTTACGGCGACGACCCCGCGGTGCTGATCTCGCGCGAAGACCAGGGGGCGATCAGCGAAATGGAGGCCGACTCCGCCCGCCGGGCGCTGGCCGTGGCCGGCTTTGAAATCCTTGGCGCAAGGACGCGCGGCAACTCGCTGCTGATCCGGTTCGATTCGGTGGAAGCGCAGTTGAGCGCAAGGGACCTGCTGGTGGAGCAGCTCGGGCCGGGTTATATCCTTGCGCTGGACCTCGTGCCCCGAACGCCGGACTGGATTGCGGCGCTGGGTCTGAGGCCGATGAGCCTCGGGCTGGATCTGCAGGGCGGCGTCCACTTCCTGTTCGAGGTGGACACCGATTCGGTCGTGACCAAGCGTGTCGAGGGCTACGCCGACGATTTCAGCCGCCGGCTGCGCGAAGATGGAATCCGGCGCACGGTGCAGCCCCTGGATGGCGTCGTGCGGGTCGAATTGCGCCGCCGCGAGGACCTGGAACGGTCGGAAGACCTGCTCACGGAGATTGAACCCGATCTCGAATACGATTCGGGCTTTGACGGTGAAGGGGCCTGGATCACCGCCACGCTGGGCGAGGCGCGTCTGAGGGAGCTGCGCGACAACGCCGTCAGCAAGAACATCACGATACTGCGCAACCGCGTGAACGAACTGGGGGTGGCGGAACCGCTGGTACAGCGCCAGGGCCTGGGACGCATCGTCGTGCAGCTGCCGGGCGTGCAGGATCCGGCGCAGGCTTCGCGGATTCTGGGGTCCACCGCCACCGTGGAGTTCCGGATCACCTGCTACGAAGAGAACGCACTGGAGGCCGACCGGCTGGGGCGCGCGCCTCTGGGCTGCGAGTTGCAGTATCACACGGACGGGCGGCCGATCCTCCTGCGACGCGCCGTGATCGCCGATGGCGGTCAGCTGGTGGATGCGCGGCAGGGGTTCGACGAAAACGGCCAGCCCGCCGTGCACGTCAACCTGGCGGCGCGCGGAGCGGACGCGATGCTGGAAGCCACCCAGGAAAACCTGAACCGTCCGATGGGCGTACTGTTCATCGAGACCAAGCGCGAATGGGACGACCGGGGCGAACCCGTAACGCGGGAAGAGAAAACGGTGATCAGCGACGCCATTATCCGGGGCGTGTTCTCCAGCCGCTTCCAGATCACCGGGCTGAACGTCGTGGAGGCGCGCGACCTGGCGCTGCTGTTGCGCGCCGGCGCGCTTGAGGCGCCTATCTTCAAGGTCGAGGAGCGAACCGTGGGGCCATCACTCGGCCAGGACAACATCGACCAGGGCCTGCGCGCCATTCTCGTGGGCCTGATGCTGGTGGTGCTGTTTATCAGCGTCTATTACCGCGTGTTCGGCATGATCGCGACGATGGCGCTGGCCGCCAACATGGTTCTGATCGTGGCGTTGCTGTCGTTGCTGCAGGCCTCGCTGACGCTCCCCGGGATTGCCGGCATCGTTCTGACGGTGGGCATGGCGGTGGACGCCAACGTGCTGATCTTCGAGCGCATCCGCGAGGAGCTGCGCAATGGCAATTCGCCGCAGGCCAGCATCCGGGCCGGCTACGAGAAGGCCCTGGTGACGATCGCCGACGCCAACATCACCACGCTCATCGCGGCGATCGTGCTGTTTACCTTCGGCACCGGACCGATCAAGGGTTTCGCGATCACGCTGTCGCTGGGCATCCTGATGTCCATGTTTACCGCCATCGTGGGAACCCGGGCGGTGGTCAATCTCGTTTACGGCAGGCGGCGCCTGAGCAGGCTGGCGGTGTAGCGATGGAAATGCTGCGTCTGCGCCGCGAAATCGACTTCTTCGGCCAACGCCGGATCGCCACGATTCTGTCCGTGATACTGGTGCTCGTTTCCCTGGGTTCGCTGGCGACGCGGCAGCTCAACCTGGGCATCGATTTCACCGGCGGCGTCCTGCTGGAAGCCGGCTACCAGGCGGACGCCGACCTCGGAGCCATTCGATCGGACCTGGAGGGCGCCGGTTACGCCGACGCGCAGGTGCAGAACTTCGGCGCGGCCCGCGACGTGCTGATTCGGATTCCGCCGCGCGAGGACATCGATGCGGAGGGAGTGGGCGAGGAGTTGCTGAGCGTCCTGCGCGCCGGCGGCGAACAGGTGGAACTGCGCCGCGTCGAGTTCGTGGGGCCGCAGGTGGGCCAGGAACTGACCGAGCGCGGCGGCCTGGCGGTTCTTTTCGCCTTGCTGATGATCCTGCTTTACGTCATGTTCCGTTTCCAGTGGAAATTCGCCGTCGGTTCGGTGGCGGCGCTGGCGCATGACGTGATCATCATCCTCGGCATCTTCTCGGTATTCCGGTTGCCGTTCGATCTGACCATTCTTGCGGCGGCGCTGGCCGTGATCGGCTATTCCCTCAACGACACGATCGTCGTGTTCGACCGCATACGCGAGAATTTCCGAAGAATCCGCACGAGCGACGCGCAAGCGGTGATGAACACGTCCGTGAACCAGATGCTCGGCCGCACCGTCATCACCAGCCTGACCACGCTGCTGGTCCTGATTGCGTTGTTCCTGTTCGGAGGCGAGGCCCTGAAGGGGTTCTCGTCGGCCCTGATCATCGGCGTCGTGGTAGGAACCTACTCCTCCATTTACGTCGCCGGGAATACCGCGCTGGCGCTCAATGTGACCACGGTGGACCTGCTGCCGCCGAAGAAGGAAACCGCCAACGACGGGGCCGTGACCTGAGCGTTATCCGAAGGACTTGTCGAACAGCTTTCTGAGCTCCGCATACACCTTGGGCGTGCCCGCCAGCACATGGCCCGTCTCCATGCAGTCGGTGTCCGGTTCCAGTCCCGAAATCCAGCCTCCCGCCTCCTCGATCAGCAGGGCCCCGGCCGCGATGTCCCAGGGCTTGAGTCCGAATTCCCAGAAGCCGTCCAGGCGCCCCGCCGCGACGTAGGCCAGGTCCAGCGCCGCCGCGCCGGGACGCCGCACTCCGGAGGTGTGGCGCATCACCTGGCGCAGCATGCGCATATAGACGTCCACCCATTGCAGGTTGCGGCGATAGGGGAATCCGGTTCCGATCAGGCTTCCGGCAAGGGTCTCCTGGCGGCTGGCCCGTATGCGCCGCTCGTTCATCCGCGCTCCTCCTCCGCGCGTGCAGGTGAACATTTCCTGCCGCATCGGGTCGTAGACCACGCCGAGCTGCAGTTCGCCCCTTCGCCGCAATGCCAGGGACACGCAGAAAACCGGAAAGCGATGGATGTAGTTGGTGGTGCCGTCGAGCGGGTCGATGATCCACTCGTACTCGCTGGCGCCGCTGGCGCCCCCCTCCTCGCCGAGAAACGCGTGGTCGGGGTAGCCGGTGCGAATGTGCTCGACGATGATCCGTTCGGCAGCCTCGTCGACTTCCGTCACGAGTTCGTTGGGACTCTTGCTGCGCACCGTCAGCTGCTCGATACGGTCGGCGTAGCGCAGGGCCATGTCGCCGGCCCGCCGGGCGGCGGCGGTCGCGGTATTGAGCAGGGGCATCATCGTGCGGAACCGGGAATTACGAGGGAGGGATCGCTGCTGAGGGATACGCGCCCATACCGGCCGGAGCCGGCGGGGCGGTGGAACGGCGTTCTCAGGGTATCAGGCGGAGGCGGCAAGCGGCGGGCCGGCCAGGGGAGCGTGCAAGTCGTTTGAGGCAATAACCGACAATTCCTGGTAGTGGCCAATCTTCATGGGGAATTCCTCAAGCGTATGCGGATGCCACATGCGCCGAGGAAGGTAGTCCAGATCGCCGCCATAGACGTGCAGCGCGATGGCCGGCTCGTCGGTCGCGCATTCCGCCACGTGGATCGTATCGTCGTTCATCCGGAAGATCGAACCGGGCTTGAGCATCACTTCCCCCGTCCTGGCCAGCCCGTGCCGGCCGCAGCGCCGGTACAGGACGTTTCGTTCGCTGCCGCTGAGCATCAGGATCGCCGCCCAGGTTGCATGATCATGCGGCGGGGTGCGCAGGCCGGGGCAGAAGCAGACGCGCATCATCAACAGGTTGGGTGACCGGTAGAAGATCTGGCGGTCGGGAGTGTCCGTTTCCTCGCCGCAGCCGCAGAAATCCAGCGCTTCGTGAACGTCGTCGAGCCGCTCGCGCAACCCGCTCAGCATGCCGTGCATGGCGGCGCCGGGGTTCGGTTCGTTCGCGGCCCTGGCTCCCCGCTCTACGAGATCGAAAACCTGCAAGCTGGTTCTCCGCTGGTTGTCCTGTCCCGGAACCCTATTCTAATCCGATCCAGTTGGTATCCTAAAGCCTCGTTTGCCGATATTGCGCCGTGATTGACTGATGCCTCCCGCCGCGCCGATATACATGGACTACGCCGCCTCCGCGCCGGTGGATCCTCGCGTGGCCGAAGGCATGAGCGTACTGCTCGCGGCCGGGCCTCACGCAAACCCTTCCGCGCAGCACGCAGGCGGGATCGAGGCCGGGAAACTGATCGCGGAATCGGCGGCGCAGGTGGGCGCCCTGGTGGGGCTTTCGGGCGAGGAGGTCATCTTTACCTCCGGCGCGACCGAGTCCATCGGGCTGGGAGTGATCGGCGCAGCCCGCTATCGATCGCGGCACGGGCGCCACGTCATAACCGGCCTGAGCGAGCATCCGGCGGGGCTCAAGTCCTGCATGGCATTGCGGAACGAGGGCTTTGACGTGACCTGCCTCGAACCGGATTCGCGTGGCGTAGTCACGGGCGAGGCCCTGCGCTCCGCCCTGCGCCCCGACACCGTGCTCGTGTCGCTGATGCACGTGAACAACGAAATCGGCGTCGTGCAGGATGTCGCGGAATTCGGCAGTCTCTGCGCGGAGCATGGTGCCTGGCTGCATGTCGATGCGGCGCAGAGCGCAGGCAAGCTTCCGCTGGACATGCGCCGGCAGCGCATCGACCTGCTGTCCCTTACGGCGCACAAGATATGCGGCCCGAAGGGAGCAGGGGCCTTGTGCATCAATCGCGAGCGAATCCCGCGCATCGAACCGCTGTTTTTCGGCGGAGGACAGCAACGCTCGCTGCGTCCCGGGACCCTGCCGACCCACCAGGTCGCCGGGTTGGGGACCGCCTGCGAGATAGCCGGCAAGGCCATGGAGTCGGAGGGTTTGCGGGTAGGCGCGCTGCGCGAGCGGTTATGGCGGGGCTTAAGTAAAGCCGGGGGCGTTGTACGGAACGGAGCGGGCGCGGAGCTGGCGCCCGGGATCCTCAGCGTCAGCGTGGAAGACGTCGAAGGCAGCAGCCTGGCGAATGCGCTTGAAGGGGTTGTTTTCTCGCTGGGGTCGGCCTGTTCCAGGGCGCAGGACGAGCCGTCCGCCATTCTGCGTTGCCTTGGGCGATCCCTGCTTCTGGCCGGGAGCACGATCCGGTTCAGCGTGGGGCGCTTCAGCACCGAGCGGGAGGTCGACCAGGTCAGCGCGATATTCGAAAGAGCAGTTGCCGGTTTGCGCGCTCTGTCGGACGAACGGCCGGCTTTGGGGGACGGCCCGGGATACGTCACCCGGGGTGAAGCGGGGCGGCGCAACGTCGGCGACTGGATACGCCTGGAGGCGCGCTGGGATCGGAACGAGGCGATCGAGACGGCATTTCGCGTGTTGGGGCCGCCGATACTGGCAGCCGCCGCCCGCGACGGCGCGACGGCGCTGAAATCGGCAGGCCGGCAATTGGCGGTGGACGAATGGAACAAGCGGCTGAACGACGACCTCAAGCCGCCGCCGGAGGCGCGCTCGCTGCTGCTCCGCGCGCGTGACGCCTTGCAAGCCTGCCTGCGGGGCGGGGATAATTGATTGCCTGGAATGACTGTGAGGTAGAACCATGAGCTTGCGCCTTACATCTCGCGCCGAAGCCAGGGTGCTGGAATACCTGCAGCGCCGCGGCAGCGGCGTCGGCTTGCGGGTGGGCGTTACGGAGACCGGGTGCTCCGGGTATTCGTACGTGCTGGATTACGCCGACGAGGTGGGACGGGACGACGTGGTGATGCGTCAGAACGAACTGAACATCGTCGTGGCGCGCGAGAGCCTGCCGCTGCTGGAAGGGACCGAAGTGGACTTCGTGCAGAAGGACCTGAACGAGCAGTTCGTCTTCACCAATCCTAACGCGACCGGCGAATGCGGATGCGGCGAAAGCTTCACCGTATGAGTCAGCGCACCCTTTCGATCATCAAGCCGGACGGCGTTGCGCGCGGCCTGATCGGAGAAATATACAAGCGGTTCGCGGACGCGGGACTCAAGATCATTGCCGCCCGAATGCTGCACCTTGACGACCAGCAGGCCCGGGATTTCTACCGGGTGCATTGCGAACGCCCGTTCTACGACGACCTTGTGACCTACATGACCTCCGGCCCCATCATGGTCCAGGTCCTGGAAGGCGAAGATGCGATTGACCGCAATCGCGAGTTGATGGGCGCCACGAATCCGGCCGATGCCGCCGGGGGAACGGTACGCGCGGACTTCGGCGAGAGCGTGGAGCGCAATGTGGTTCACGGGTCGGACGGCCCCGGGACGGCCGGAGAAGAAATCGACTTTTTCTTCCGGGGCGCCGAACTGCATCCGCACTAAGTGTTGTGAGAAACAACACCTGGCCCGGCCTGCGGGCGTGACGCGACTCCAGTGAACAGGGAAGCGGGCGCCGTTTCACTGTTGGGTTTGCCGCGCGGCGAACTGGAGGAGTGGTTCGTGTCGCGGGGCGAGGCGGCGTTCCGCGCCCGCCAACTCATGCGGTGGCTCTACCACCGCGGCGAACTGGAGCCGCGCAGGATGACGGACATGACGCTGACGCTGCGCGAATCGCTGGGGCGGACGGCCGGCCTGGTCCTTCCGGACGTGCTGAAGCTTGAGCGCTCGGCGGACGGTACGCGCAAGTGGCTGCTGGACGCGGGCGGCGGGCAGGTCATCGAGACGGTCTTCATTCCCGAACGCACACGCGGCTCTCTCTGCGTATCCTCGCAGGTCGGCTGTGCGGTCAACTGCCCGTTCTGCGCAACCGGCCAGATGGGATTCAACCGGAACCTGAGCGCCGCCGAAATCGTTGCCCAGGTCCTGGTCGCGCGTCGGGAACTCGACGACGGGGAGAACGCCATCACCAATATCGTGTTCATGGGGATGGGGGAGCCGTTGGCGAATTTCCGCGAGGTCGTGCGCGCCGCGTCGGTGTTTGTCGATCACCTGGGCCTGGGACTCTCTCGGCGACGCGTAACCCTGAGCACCAGCGGCATTACGCCGCGTATCCGCAAGCTCGCGGCGGTGTCCCGCGTCGCCCTGGCCCTGTCGCTGCATGCGCCGGACGACGAACTGCGCAACTTCCTGGTCCCGCTCAACAAGCGCTACCCCATTGGACCATTGCTCGATGCCTGCTGGAACTATGCGCGGGAGACGGAGAGCCGTGAAATCACGTTCGAGTACGTGATGCTGGACGGCGTCAATGACCAGCCCCACCAGGCCAGGGCGTTGGCAAAACTGCTTCGGGACCGGCCGGCCAAGCTGAATCTCATACCCTACAATCGGGTCGAAGGCGCCCCGTTCAAGTGTTCGCCACGCGACGCGATCGACCGCTTCCGCCAGGTTCTGCTCGACGCCGGCATCATGACCATCACGCGCAAGACCCGCGGCGACGACATCGACGCTGCCTGTGGCCAGTTGCGGGGGACGGTGCTGAACGGCAGGAGCGTTCCGGCCGGAATGAGCGCGCGGGCATGAGGCTGCTGTGGTTCATGGCCGCCGCCCTGCTGACGGCCGGATGCCAGGCGGGCCTGAATGCCGGTCCGGACGCGTCGGCATTGAACCTCGAACTGGGCGCGGCGTACCTTGCCCAGGGCCGACTGGAACTGGCTCGCGACAAGCTCCTGCGGGCCACGCGGCAGGATCCCGATTCATCGGAGGCCCACCGCGTTCTTGGAATGGCCTATGAGCGCCTTGAAGATCAGGAACGGGCCGGGCTGCATTACCGGCACGCGGTCCGGTTGGCGCCGCGCGATGTCGAGGCGCTCAACAGCCTGGGCGTTTTCCAGTGCCGCCGGGCCGGAATGCCGCGGGAGGGCCTAAAGTTGCTTGAACGGGCTGCCCGGGAAGCTGTCGGAATTCGCCGCGCGGCCGTCTACGTGAACTCTGGCATGTGCGAACTGCCGCTGAACAGGGAGGGCGCGGAGGATTGGTTTCGGCGCGCGCTGGCGATCGATCCCCTTCATGTCGAGGCACAATTGCTGCTGGAGCGGCTAGTAGCGCAGAATTGATCAGGAGAATTGTTGAGATGGCAGAAACGACCCAGAATCCGACCGGTTCCTACGGCGAGCGGCTGCAATCCGCCCGCCGGGCTCAGATGATCACGGTTGAGGATGTCGCCCAGGAGCTTCGGCTGTCGACCGATGCCGTGAGCGCACTGGAGGCAGGTCAGATCGAGATGTTCGGCGCCCATGCTCACGTTGTGGGTCATTTGCGCTGTTACTGCAAGCTTCTCAAGATCAACGCGGAAGAGCTGATATCCGACTACCGGCGCAAGTACCCGGATTGGGACCGCCTTCCCGCCAAAGTCGGCCTGGCGCCTTCCCGGGTCCAGCGCTGGGGTCGGCTGAAGCTGGTTACGTGGATCCTGGTCGCTACGGCGTTGTGCCTGATCGCCTATCAATTCTGGGGCGACATGGTGCTTGGCTGGTTCTCGGACTGATTCCGGACCGGCGCCAACAGGTCCAAAGTCAGACTGGAGGCGGCGCGTGCCGGGAAAGTCCGTTCAATCGGTTCGGGGCGTTCGCGATCTTCTTCCCGAGGACGCCGCTCTTTGGCGCAGCGCCGAGGGAATCGTCATCGGAACGTTGGAGGAGCACGGATACCGCGAGCTCCGCGTTCCGCTCCTGGAGCACGCCGAACTTTACCTTCGCTCGGTGGGTGAGGACACCGACATCGTGCAGAAGGAAATGTATACCACCCGGGGAAGCAAGGGCCGGACCATCAGCCTGCGTCCGGAAGCGACCGCCGGCATCGTGCGGGCGGCACTGGAACATGGTCTGCACCGAGGCCGCCATCGCGTCTGGTGCGCGGGGCCGATGTTCCGCCGGGAACGGCCGCAGCGCGGGCGTCTCAGGCAGTTCCACCAGTTCGACGTGGAAGCCATCGGGTTCGCGGGGCCCGACATCGACGCGGAGCTCATCGCGCTGGCCGCGCGCATCTTCGCCAGGCTGGGAGTGGACGGAATCACGCTGGAACTCAACAGCCTTGGCGGGCCCAGCTGCCGTGCGGCGTACCGGGACCGCCTGAGGGAGTACTTCGGAGATCATATGCAGTCGCTGGACGCGGACAGTCGCGCCCGGCTGGACAGGAATCCCCTGCGCATTCTCGACAGCCGCAACCCGGACATGGCCGACCTGATCGGCGGCGCCCCGGAAGTTTCCGAGTTTCTCGAGCCGGAATCCGCCGATCACTTCGCCGAGCTGCAAGCTCTGCTGATCGCAATCGGGCTGGATTTCCGCGTCAATTCCCGCCTGGTCAGGGGTCTGGACTACTACAGCAGGACCGTGTTCGAGTTTCTGACCGACCGGCTGGGAGCGCAGAACGCCGTGTGCGCCGGGGGCCGCTATGACGGCTTGGTCGAGCAGCTTGGAGGACCGCCCACGCCCGCTATCGGATGGGCGATGGGAGTCGAACGCGTGCTTGAACTCGCGCGCCTTCCGGACTCGGCCGAAGCCGAGGGTGTTTACCTGGTCCTGCTGGGCGGGGGCGCCGTGCGCAAGGCCGGCCTGAAGCTGGCCGAGAAGCTAAGGAACGAGTGCCCCGGCCTGCCCGTGCAGATGCACTGCGGCGGGGGCAAGGTCAAGGCCCAGATGCGCCAAGCAAGCCGTTCGGGGGCGCGCTACGCGCTGGTCATCGGAGAGAGGGAGCTGGACGGAGGAACCGTTGGCATGAAGGACCTGCGCGAGGAAGGCGAACAAAAGGATGTCCCGATCGAGGAACTTTCGCGCGTGTTGCGGGGGCGCTCCGACCGTACAATTCGGGATCATGGATGATTTTCTTACCGATCAACAGCAGGCGGCGCGCGTGCAGGGCTGGGTGCGCGAGTACGCGCCGACCGCTATTCTGGCCGTCGCGATAGGAATCGGCGGCTACTTCGGGTATACCCAATGGCAGGTGCGGCAGGACCGGCAGGCCGCCGAAGCATCCGAACTCTATGAGGATTTCCGGGCCGCTATCGAATCCGGCGACCGGGATTCCGCCGCGACGCTGCTGGAAAGCCTGATTGCGAACCACGAAGGCAGCGGCTATGAGGATCACGCCCGGCTGCTCATGGCAAAGCAATATGTTGATACGACGCAGCCTTCCCTGGCGGAGCAGGAGTTGCAGGCCGTCATCACAACGACTTCAAACGGCGACCTGCGGCAATTGGCGCGCTTGCGGCTGGCGCGGGTCTACCTCTACATGGATCGGCCCGAAGATGGTCTGGAAACGCTGAATTCGGACGTATATTCGCCCGCCTGGCGGCAGTTGACGGAGGACATGCGGGGCGACCTGCACCAGGCGCTGGGGCAGACGGAGGCGGCGCGCGCCGCTTACCAGGCGGCGCTGGAACATAGCGGGCAGATCGATGCAGCCTGGATTCGTCTGAAACTGGACCACCTGTCGGGGACCGGCGCCGCCGAAGCTGAGCCGCCTCAGCCGGACACGGTGGACGAAAGCGCACCTGCAGGCAAGGAATAACCATGAAGGCTCTTACTCTGCTAATCCTCGTCGCGGGTTCGCTGGCGGTCGGTGGTTGCGGAATTTTCGGCGGCGACGAGGAGAGCGAGGCGCGCCAGCCCCGCGAACTCATGGAATTCAGCGAACAGTTCCGGATTCGGCGTGTCTGGTCCGCAAGGGTCGGCGATGGCGGCGATGAATTGCGCCTCGCATTGCGGCTGGACGGCGACGGCGCCAGGATCTACGCGGCCAACGTGGACGGCGTGGTTCATGCCTTCGACGCCGCCAACGGCAGGCAGCGCTGGCGACGCGACACGGACCTCAGCCTATCCGCCGGCCCGGTTGTCGGAGACGGCGTAGTCGCCGTGGGTTCCTCCGGCGGCTGGGTCGTGGTGCTGGATGCGGACAGCGGCATCGAGGAATGGCGCGCCTATGTCAGCGGCGAAGTGCTGGCGGCGCCGGCCATCGGCGGCGGCCGGTTGTTCGTGCGCACGGTGCACGGTTTTCTCTACGCGTTCAGTCTGTCTACAGGCCAGGAACTCTGGTCGGTTTCCCAGAGCGTTCCCCGGCTCAGCCTGCGGGGTACGTCCGCACCTGTGGTGCAGGCGCAGATGGTGATCTGCGGGTTCGACAACGGGCGGCTGACCGCCTATCAGCAATCCGACGGCGCCAAGGCGTGGGACGTACCGCTCGCCGCGCCGGCGGGCCGCAACGAGCTGGAACGTCTGGTGGACCTCAACGGCGACGTGCAGGTGGTGGGCAACGACGTTTACGTCGCAGGCTACAACGGACTGCTGACCTCGGTAGCGGCGGAGTCGGGCGAGTTGCTTTGGTCGCGGGAATTTTCCGGCTACAACGGCCTGGTGGTGGACGCGAACAATGTGTATTCGGTCAGCGAAGACGGGCAGATAAGCGCCCACGCCCGCACCGGAGGCACCCCGCTGTGGAGCTCCGATTCGCTCGGCTATCGGGACCTTTCCCGTCCGTCGCTGTACGCCGCCCACGTGATGGTCGGTGACCTCGAGGGGTATCTGCACGGATTCAACGTTTTCACCGGAAGGCTGGAGGCGCGCACCCGAGCGGGGAACAGCCGCATCGGTTCGCAGCCGCTTGTGATGGGAGACAGGCTGTTCGCGCTCACCGTATCCGGCGAACTGACCGCCTGGCGCTCCGCGGCCGGCTCGTGACCCTGGTGGGGCAGGTCCATGTTGCCGGTCGTGGCCATTACCGGGCGGCCCAACGTAGGCAAGTCCACGCTCTTCAATCGGCTTGCCGGTAAACGCGAAGCCCTGGTCGCCGATTATCCCGGGCTGACGCGCGACCGCCGCCACTGCCTGGCCAGGCTGGCCGGCCGCCGCGTAATCCTGGTTGATACGCCGGGCGTCGGCGAGGGCGGCGATTGGGACGAGGCGCTTCGCGGGCAATTCGAACGGGCGCTGGCCGAGAGCGATCTCGCCGTCCTGCTGACTGACTCCCGCCAAGGACTTTGCCCGGCCGATGAAGCGGCGGCGGGCTGGATGCGCGAGGCCGGCTGTGCCGTAATCCTGGCCGTCAACAAGAGCGAAGGGCAGCCGCGGGAAATCAGCGTGGCGGAGTTTCACGCCCTCGGCATCCCCGATCCTCATGCGATATCGGCACTTCGCGGCGACGGTGTGACGTTGCTCGCGGAAGCGGTAGCGGGGGCCCTGCCGGCGGGCGCCGCAACCCTGGATGCAGACCAGGGACGCACCCGGATAGCGATCATCGGCCGCCCGAACGTCGGCAAATCGACCCTGGTGAACCGCTACCTGGGCGAGGAGCGCATGCTGGTGCGGGACCAGGCCGGCACCACCCGCGACAGCGTGCCGCTGGACTTCGAGTACGGCGGCGAGCCCTGCACGCTGGTGGATACGGCCGGCATCCGGCGCCGCGCGCGTGTCGATCCAGGGCCCGAGAGGTTATCGGTAACGCAGGCGTTGCAGGCGATAGAACAGGCGGACGCCGTCATCGTTCTCCTCGACGCCCGGGAAGGCGCAACGGAGCAGGACCTGAGGCTGATCTCGCTGGCGCTGGACCGGGGCAGAGCGCTGGTCATCGGCGCCAATCAATGGGACCGGGTTCCGGCTTCCGACCGGGCCCGCGTGAACGACGAATTAGCGCGGCAACTGAAATTCCTGGACTTCGCCGATCTGCACCGTGTGTCCGCCCTGCGTGGATGGAGCGTTACGAAGCTGCTCGACAGCGCGCTTGCGGGTGTGGAGTCGGCCAGCCGGGACCTGCCCACCGGGCAACTCAATGCAGTGCTTAGAAGGGCCGTGGAAGAACACGCGACGCCCAGACGAGGCGGACGCCGGATTCGGCTCAATTACGCACATCAGGGAGGCAAACGGCCGCCGCTGATCGTCATTCACGGGCGGCAGACGAAACACCTGCCGGACAGTTTCCGGCGCTACCTGGCGCGCCGGGTACGAACCACTTTCGGTTTACGGGGCACGCCGGTGCGCATCGAATTGCGCACGGGGTCCAATCCCTACAAGGAATCGTGACGCCAAGCCTGGGAGACACGTCGTCCCGACCTCCGCGAAGGTGGAACACCGCGAGTGACACGCCCTCGCTCCCGGGGTTTACTTTCGCACCCGGGCGTGCAATGTTCCGCGGGCAAGTCGCGCCCGTATGTCGCTCCCCGGAGCCGCCTGAGAAGCATCGGTGAGAACCCGGCCTTCGGGACCGGTCACGATGGCGTAACCCCGGTTCAGCGTGTTCTGGGGACCCAGCCCGCGCAGCGCTGAACGCGCCACGTCCAACCGCCGGTACGAGGAGGCAAGCAGGCTATGCGCGGCTGCGCCGAGACGAGGGACCAGCCACTCAAGCCGGGTCTGGTGGCGGCCGGCCACGGTCAGGGGCGAACCGGCAAGAAGCCGGGCCCGCAGCGTCGTCAACGATTGCGCGCCGGAATCCGGCAGCCGCACTGCCGTGCTGCGCATTCGGTCGTGCAGTTCGTCGAGGCGCTGACCGCATTGCATCAGCCGCGCGGGGGGTCCGGCGCGGGTCAGCCTGCCCGACAGTTGATTCAGCGATCGGCCCCGCCACGACAGCACCGATCCGGCCGCCTCCCCGATACTGCTCCGGGCGCGTTCCACCCGCCGAAGCCAGTCGGCCGCATCCGGCGTGGCGATCTCGGCCGCCTGAGACGGGGTTGCCGCCCGTCGGTCGGCAACGAAGTCCGCGATCGTGTAGTCCGTTTCGTGCCCGATTCCACTGATCAGGGGAATGGGATAGGCCGCAATGAAACGCGCCAGGTGTTCGTCGTTGAACGTGGCCAGGTCTTCCAGGTCGCCACCGCCGCGCGCCAGAATCACCAGGTCGCAGGTCTTTTGCTCCGCCGCGGCTCGCAAGGCCCCGACAACCTGTTCGCTGGCTCCCGCGCCTTGCACCTGGGTGTGGTACAGCGCCACGGGCAATGCCGGAAAGCGGTTGCGCAACACCGTGACCACATCGCGCGCCGCCGCGCTCTCCCGCGAACTGACCAGCCCGATTCGGTTCGGCAGCAGGGGAATCGACCGCTTGCGCTCTTCGTCGAACAGCCCCTCTTCCCTGAGCTGGCGCTTGAGCGCCTCGAACTGCTGCAACAGTTTGCCGACGCCGGTCTCGCGCATGCCCGAGACTATGATCTGATATCTGCTGCGAGGCGTATAGGCCTGCACCTGGCCGGTGACTATGACGCGCTGACCGTCGGCCGGCTTGAAGTTGAGGCGGCGATTGGCGGTGGCAAACATCGCGCAATCGATCAGCGCATCCTCGTCCTTCAGCTTGAAATACATGTGAAGCCCGCGGACATGCCGGAAATCGGCGATCTCGCCTTCCACCCTCACTGCCGCAAACTCGTCCCTGAGGCGGGCCGCAATGAGCCGGACCAACTGGCCGACTTGAAGCAATGGCGCGTCTTCGGTCCGCTCGCCTGCGCCGAGGTTTACCACTTCGCCACGCATTTGTAAGATAATAGCTTGTTACGCGATTGGTTCGGTCCATGCGAATCATTCAGGAAGCCCTGACTTTCGATGATGTCCTTCTGGCGCCCGCCTATTCGGAGGTCCTGCCCAGGGAAGTAAGCTTGGCAACGGCGGCGGCGCGGGACATCGAACTCAATATTCCCGTGATGTCCGCGGCGATGGACACGGTCACGGAATCGGCGCTCGCGATCGCGCTGGCGAAGGAAGGGGGCCTGGGCGTCATACACAAGAACATGACGCCGGAACTCCAGGCGCGCCACGTGGCTGCGGTCAAGAAATACGCGTCTGGCGTCGTTTCCGACCCGATTACCGTCAATCCGGAAGAAAGCGTGCGCGAGGTGCTGGAAATCACGCGCCGGAACAATATTTCGGGTCTGCCGGTGGAGGACAACGGCCGCCTGGCGGGGATCGTAACGAACCGCGACCTGCGCTTCGAAACCCACCTGGACCGCCCGGTGCGCGAAGTCATGACGCCGGAAGACCGCCTGGTCACGGTTCAGGAAAATCCCGACGAGGATGAGGTCCTGTCGCTGCTTCACAAGCACCGCATCGAGAAGGTGCTGGTGGTGGACGAAAACTTTCAGCTCAAGGGACTGATTACCGCCAAGGACTTCCAGAAGGCCAGCGATTTTCCGAACGCCTGCAAGGACGCCCGGGGCGCACTCAGGGTCGGCGCCGCGGTGGGCGCGGGGGCCGATACCGAGGAGCGGGCGGCGCTGCTGAGTGAAGCGGGCGTTGATGTCCTTGTGGTGGATACCGCGCACGGTCACAGTCGCGGGGTCATCGAACGGGTCGAATGGCTGCGCGCCAACTACCCGGACATGCGCCTCATCGCCGGCAACGTGATCAGCGGCGAAGGCGCGGAAGCGCTGATCAAGGCCGGCGTGGACGGGGTGAAGGCCGGCGTCGGACCGGGGTCGATCTGCACGACCCGCATCGTGGCCGGCGTGGGCGTCCCGCAGATCACGGCGGTGGCCGAGGTATCGGCGGCGGCGGCGAAGTACGATGTTCCGGTGATCGCCGACGGCGGCGTTCGCTATTCCGGCGACATTGCCAAGGCGCTGGCCGCCGGCGCGCACTGCGCGATGATCGGCAGCCTTTTCGCCGGAACGGAGGAGGCCCCGGGCGAGGTGGAACTCTACCAGGGCCGCTCCTACAAGTCCTATCGCGGCATGGGCTCGCTGGGCGCGATGTCCCAGCAGCACGGTTCGTCCGACCGCTACCAGCAGGACTCGACCGAGCAGCTCGAAAAGCTGGTGCCGGAAGGAATCGAGGGCAGGGTGCCGTACAAGGGCAGCCTCGTGACCATCGTGCAGCAGTTGAGCGGTGGACTGCGCGCGGCCATGGGCTACACCGGCTGCGCTTCGATCGACGAACTGCGGTCCCGTGCGCAATTCGTCCGCATCACCGGGGCCGGCATGAAGGAAAGCCACGTGCACGACGTCGCCATCACCAAGGAGGCCCCCAATTACCGGGGTCGCGTGTGACACAGGGACGTATCCTGATCCTTGATTTCGGGTCGCAAACCACGCAACTGATCGCCCGCCGTATCCGCGAGGCGGGCGTGTATTCCGAAATCCTGCCGTGGGACATCAGCGACGGCGCCGTGCGCGAATTCGCGCCGGCGGGCGTAGTGCTGTCGGGTGGGCCTCTTTCGGTTACGGGCGGGCGCACGCCGCGCGCGCCGCAAAGCGTCTTCGACCTGGGCAAGCCGGTGCTCGGGATCTGCTACGGAATGCAGACCATCGCCCATCAGCTCGGCGGCAGCGTGGAACTGGCCGACCGGTCCGAGTTCGGTCCGGCCGAGGTGCGCGTGACGTCCGAGAACGCCCTGCTTTCGGGGCTTTCCGACGAGCCGCTGGAAGTCTGGATGAGTCACGGCGATCACGTAAACGCCTTGCCGCAGGGCTTCGAGAGCATCGGCGCAAGCGACAATGCGCCGCTGGCCGCGATCGCCGACCGGGAACGTGGCCTGTTCGGCGTGCAGTTCCATCCGGAAGTGACCCACACCCGGCACGGGCAGCAGATGATCCAGCGTTTCGTGCACGATATCTGCGGCCTGGGCAGCGACTGGGCGCCGGCCGCCATCACCCACAGCGCGATCGATGAGATTCGCCGGACCGCAACCGAAGGCAAGGTCCTGCTCGGCCTGTCGGGAGGGGTTGATTCCTCCGTGCTGTCGGTGCTGTTGCAGAAGGCGGTAGGTGATCGCCTGCGTTGCGTACTGGTGGATCACGGGTTGCTGCGACTGAACGAGGCCGGGCAGGTCGTGGACACGCTGGGCCGGCTGGGCGTGCCGGTGAACGTCGTGGACGCGAGACAGCGGATGTTTGCGGCGCTTGAAGGCCTGAGCGACCCGGAGGACAAACGCAAGGCCATCGGGCGTTGCTTTATCGAGGTGTTCGAGGAGGAGGCGGCCGGTATCCCGGGCGTGGAATGGCTGGCGCAGGGCACGATCTACCCGGACGTCATCGAGTCCGCCGCCGCCCATACCGGCAAGGCCCACCTGATCAAGTCGCATCACAACGTGGGCGGCCTTCCGGAGAGGATGAAGCTCAAGCTGCTCGAACCGCTGCGCCTGCTGTTCAAGGATGAAGTCCGAAAAGTGGGTCTGGAGCTGGGCCTGCCGGCGGATTTGATCGGCCGGCATCCCTTTCCGGGTCCCGGACTGGCCGTGCGTGTGCTGGGGGAGGTACAGGAGGAGGCGGTTGAGCTGTTGCGTCGCGCCGACGATATCTTCATTTCGGAGTTGCGCAGTTCCGGCTGGTACGACAGCGTGGCGCAGGCCTTCGCCGTGTTCGTCCCTTCGCGCAGCGTTGCGGTGAAGGGCGACGGGCGCCGCTACGAACCGGTCATTGCCCTGCGTTGCGTCAACACGACCGATTTCATGACGGCAAGTCCGAGCCGGCTCCCGATGGAATTGCTTGAACGGGTCGCGGGGCGCATCGTCAACGAGGTGTCCGGCATTTCCCGCGTGACCTACGACATATCCTCCAAGCCACCGGCGACCATCGAGTGGGAGTGAAAGCGGGGCCGCGGCCTGCGGGCGACGACGAGCGTTACATGCGGCGGGCGCTTGAGCTTGCCGCGCAGGCGGGCGAAGAGGGCGAGGTGCCGGTCGGCGCCGTCCTGGTCCACGACGGGCGCATCCTGGGCCAGGGCAGGAACCGAATGATCGCGAGCGGAGACCCCACTGCGCACGCGGAGATGGAAGCTATTCGTACTGCCTGCCGGACGTTCGGCAACTACCGCCTCCCGGGCGCCGAACTGTTCGTGACGCTGGAACCCTGCGCGATGTGCGCGGGCGCTATCGTTCTGGCGCGCATTTCCCACGTGGTTTTCTCGGCGCGCGATCCCAGGTCGGGCGCCGGCGGCAGCGTTTTCGACGTCCTGGACAACGCGGCCCTCAACCATCGATGCGAAGTGCAGGCAGGACTGCTGGAGCAGCAATCGGCCGAATTGCTGCGCGCCTTTTTCCAGTCCCGCCGCTAGGAGAGCTTTCGTTATCATTGGTTTCGAAAACCATCGGTAACAAGAGTGAATCCTGAAATACCCCACACTGCGCTGCAAAAGGCAGCGTTCGCCGGGGTGATCGCGTGCGCTCTGCTCGCCGCGGGCTGCACAGGCGACTCTTCGCCGCTGCCGCTGGTGGGCACGCTGGAGCGCGAACGCATGGAGCTGGTGGCGGAGTTCCACGAGTCCATCGTGGAACTGAACGTCATCGAAGGGGAGCGGGTGCAGGCCGGGCAGTTGTTGATGCGGCAAGACGGCGCCCGGGTCGCTCAGGACCTCAAGGCGGCGGAAGCGGCCGTTACCCGGACACGCCAGCGCCTGGCGGAACTCGTTCGCGGCCCTCGCGAGGAGGCGATTCGCGCCGCCCGCGCGCGCCTTGACGGCGCAAGGGAGATTCTTGAGGTCAGCACCCGCGAACACTTGCGCGTCAGGGACCTGGCGGAACAGAACATCGCCAGCCGGACCGACGTGGATCGCGCGTTGCGGGCCGTGGAAATCGCCCGGACCGACGTGGAGGCGCTGGGCGCCGTTCTGGAAGACCTGCTGGACGGGGCCACGGTGGAAGAGCTGGGACAGGCCGAGGCCGCCGTGGACGAAGCGCAGGCCCGGCTGGAGCGCCTGCGGATCAGCGCCGAGCGCCTAGAAATCGTGGCGCCCCGAAACGGCCGGGTCGAGGCGCTGCCGTACGAGTTGGGAGAACGGCCTCCACCTGGGTCGACGCTGGCCGTGATGCTGGCCGGCGACACCCTGCATGCGCGGATCTACGTGCCGGAACCGTTGCGGGCGCGCGTTCAGCCAGGACTGGCCGCCCGGATAAGAGTGGATGGCCTTGCAAACGAAATCGAGGGCACGGTGACCTTCGTTTCCTTGGAAGCGGCGTTTACGCCTTACTTCTCGCTGACACAGCGCGACCGCAGCCGGCTCGCCTACCTGGCGAAGGTTTCGATCAGGGAAGACGCCTACGGTGATTTACCGGTCGGGCAGCCGGTGGAAGTCGACTTTCCGTCGCTCAGGTGAACGATAACGACTTTGCGATTTCCTGCCGCGGCCTGACGCGCCGCTTCGGTCCCGTAACCGCGGTCAGCAATCTCGATCTCGATGTCCCGCGCGGCCGTATCTTCGGCTTCCTGGGCCCTAACGGTTCCGGCAAGTCCACGACGATGCGGCTTTTGTGCGGACTGCTGGTGCCGTCCGCGGGGCAGGCCACCGTTCTCGGCTGCCGCGTGCCCGAGGAAGCCGAGAAACTGCGCCTGCAGATGGGCTACATGACCCAGAAATTCTCGCTGTACGAGGACCTGACCGTCCTCGAGAACCTGCGTTTCGTCGCCCGCGTATTCGACCTGGGATTGCGGCGCATGCGGGAACGCATCGAGGTCAACAGCGCCCTGTATGAACTGAACGACCTGCATTCACGCCTCGCCGGGACCTTGAGCGGCGGCCAGAAGCAGCGGCTGGCCCTGGCCGCCGTCACGCTGCACGAACCCCGGCTGCTGTTGCTCGATGAACCCACCAGCGCTGTGGATCCGCAGAGCCGGCGGGATTTCTGGGACCGCCTGTTCGAGCTGGCCGACCAGGGCACGACGATCCTCGTCTCCACTCACTTCATGGACGAGGCGGAACGATGTCACCGCCTCACTTTTCTCGATCGGGGCGCGATGGTGCGGGAAGGCCCTCCGCAGGAACTGATGGACCGGCTTGAGGCGATCACGGTCGAAGTCGCGACCCGGATGCCCAGGCGCACCCGTGCATTGCTCGACCCGAACGATTGGGTCCTGGCCGTGACCCAGCTCGGCAACCGGCTGCGGGTCATGCTCGATCCGGACACGGCGTCCCCGGTTGAACGGATCGACGCCTTACTCAAGCAGGCGTCTTTACAGGCTGCGGTGCGGCGAACGGGCGCCACGCTGGAAGACGTATTCGTGGCCGCCACGAACTTTCAAAGGCCGTCCCGGTGAACCTCTGGCGGGCGTTCACGTTCATCGTGGTGGGCCTGTGGCGGGCCTTCGTGTTCAGCCTTTCCTGGGTACCTCCGTTGCTGCGCCTGGTGCGGTTCTGGTTCCGCCGGACTTCGGCGATCGTCGACAAGGAAATGCGCCAGTTGGCTCGGGAGCGGCTGACGCTGGGAATGATCGTGGGACTGCCGCTCATCCAGATCATCCTGTTCGGCTACGCCATCAACACCGACGTGCGCCACATGGCGGCCGGGCTGGTGGACCACGCGGACACCTCGATGTCGCGGCAACTCGCGGGCGCCCTGGAAGCGAGCCAGGTGCTGGATTTCGTGAGCCGGTCGGGCGACGTGGCCGAATTGCTGGGCCAGATGCGCCGCGGCGACCTGCGTACCGTGCTCTACATCCCCGCGGATTTCGAGCGCCGCCTGAGCGACGGCGACCGTCCGCTGGCGCAATTGATGGTCGACGCCGGCGATCCGACCATCATCAGCGCGATAGAGCGGCTGGTGCAGTTTCTTCCGTCGCCGCGCGCCCAAACCGGACAGCCGGACATGCCCCTGGCGCTTCGCTTCTACTTCAACCCCGAACGGCGCTCGGCCGTGCAGATCGTGCCCGCCCTCGTCGGCCTGATTCTCAACTTCACGATGATCGTGTTCACGGCGGTCGCAGTGGTGCGCGAGCGCGAGCGCGGCAACCTGGAGTTCCTGATCACCACGCCGGTGCGCAACTACGAGCTGATGCTGGGCAAGATCGCGCCCTACATCCTGATCGGCTTGATCCAGGTGTCGATCGTCTATTTCGCGGGAACCTGGCTGTTCCGCGTGCCAACCGTGGGGTCCTTGCTCGATCTATATCTGGCCAGCCTTGTTTTCGTTGCCGCCACACTGGGCATCGGACTGTCCATATCCACGTTCGCCAAATCGCAGTTCCAGGCGATCCAGGGGGCGATCTTCTTCATGTTGCCGATGCTGCTGCTGTCCGGCTTCATGTTCCCCTTCGACGGAATGCCCAGGGTGGCCCAGTGGGTGGGGCTGCTGTTCCCGATCACGCACTTCGTGGAGTTGGTACGGGGCATCATCCTTCGCGGTGCGACCCTGGCGGATATGGCGCCACAGATGTACGCCATCTCGGGCCTGTTCCTGGTGTCGATCGCGATTCCGGTGCTGCGATTCACCAAGCGCCTGGATTAGCGTGGCGCGACAGCGGATCAGGGAGCGGCGCAATATAATCCGCCCCCGGAGGGATGCCGGAGAGGCCTAACGGCGCTGATTCGAAATCAGATGGGGGCGATCCGCCCCACGTGGGTTCGAATCCCACTCCCTCCGCCGCCATTTATCGGATCAGAGGTTTCCGACCAGGTTCCAGGAGTTTCCGTCCGGCGCAACGAACGAAATGCTTGGGGCGCCATATTCGTTTCCGCAGACGTCGGTCACGTCGGTGGCGCCGCCATCAATAACGCGGGCACGGTAATCATCGATGTCCCGAACCTGATAAGTGAAGAGCGACATGCCGAGCGAACCCGGACGGCTCTTGTCATAAACGTCAGGCATTTCCGCGCTTTCGGCCATGCGTACGATCTTCAGGCGCCCGGACAAATGGCCGGAAATGTCGAGTGACGAGCGCGGGTCATCAAAGTCGTGAATGTGATAAACCTCTTCGTCGCTCAGGGCAAAAGTCGCCTTGTTGCCGGGAGCACAGGTCGGCTTGCCTCCAAGGCTGTGCTCTTTCTGCTTCAGCAGGCCGAGGCACTGATCATAGAACGCAAGATTTGAAGGGTCGTCCGAGCGGATCATGATGCCGTGATGGGTAAACTGACTCGTCTTCAGGAAGCTGTTGTCATCAATCAGGCCATAGGTCGGCTTTTCGTAGTTGTAGCGCTCAAACAGCGCCAATCGATGAAAAGGATGCGTGACAATGCCTTCACGAATACCAATGGGTTTGGAGAAAAAGGGTTGACCCTTGTCCATCGCATACACTTGTAACCAATGCGGAATTATGTAGCTCCAGGGTTGCCCCAGGGCGATCGCATCCTCCACATGATTGAGAACGTTCAGAATACTTCGTGTCAGGACAACCCCCCACCGTCCGCCATCCTGACGCAAGTGCCTTGTGATCCCGATACCGGCATTGACCGGTTTGTCCCACTGCATGAGACGCAGGAAGCTGTGGTCCGTGTCCAGATGCTGCATCTGGACCGATTTCAGCGCTGAATCGACACCGTAAAGGCCTTTTGCTTCCCGGGCGGGCAGTGAACCTTGCCGGGTAACCTTGTATCCAAACTGTCCCCAGAACTTCATGCCCTCCGTAAGGTCGGGCACGCCTATGCAACTTTCGTACAAACCACGAATCTGCGGTGTTTCGGTCACGGTTTTTTCTCCATGTCTGCTGCCCACCCCCGGCGTCGAAGATGAGTTTGATCGACGGTAACACTTGCGGTCAAGCCGGCCCCGATCGACGGTGGCCCGCGCCACGCTATAGCTGGTACATGGTCGTACTGCTGACCATTGTCTATATTTTCTCGTTCATCGACAGATTCATTCTTGGCTTGCTTATTCAGCCCATACAGGCTGATCTCGATCTCACGGATACGCAAATAGGCTTGTTGCTGGGGCCGGCGTTTGCCATTTTTTATGTCCTGATGGGTTTGCCCTTCGGCTGGCTGGCGGACCGCAAACGCAGAACGTTCATCGTGGCTGCCGGTTTGGCAATATGGTCTGCGGCAACCGCTGTGTCCGGTCTGGTGCGGTCCTTCCTGGGACTGTTTATCGCGCGAATGTCGGTCGGAGTGGGTGAAGCCTCCCTCAGCCCATGCGCCATGTCCCTGATGGCCGATTGCTTCCCGAAAGAAAAGCGCGGTAAACCCATCGCCTTTTATTCGATGGCAATTTCTCTGGGAGCGGGCATTGCCGCCCTGACAGGAGCGGCGGTCATCGCCTGGGCAACGCAATCGGATTACGTCACCATTCCCGGATTGGGCGATCTGGCGCCCTGGAGAGTGAGCCTGCTGGTTGTGGGCTTGCCGGGTCTTTTGCTGGTGCCGTTTGTCTTGTTCCTGAGAGAGCCGGAACGCACGGTGGACACCGTCACGTCCAATGCGCAGGGCATCGGATACCGGGCCGTCTTCAGCTATATCCGCGGTCGTCCGGCCGGCTTTTTTGGAGTGGTCTGGGTCTTTGGATACGTGATTCTGATCGGCTTCAGCTCCAGTTGGGGGGCCGCGGCATTTGCCAGAACATGGGGTTGGTCGCCGGTCCAGTACGGGCAGGCCATCGGCATATTGTTCATTGTGCTGGGGCCGCTCGCCGTAAACCTTGGCGGCTGGATGTCCGACAGGTTGTTGCAAAAAGGCCACACTGCGGCGCCTTTGCTTGTGGGCTTATATGGAGTGCCTGTAATGACGGTTGCAGGGATCGTTTGGCCCCTGATGCCGTCTGCAGGCCTGGGGCTCGTTTTCCTTGGCGCGATGCTTGCCGCTGTCGCCCTGTCCACCGCAACGGGCGTAACCGCGCTCCTGAATATCATTCCGTCCAATGTACGCGGTCAGTCCGTCGCAATCTATTACATGGCCACCGCCTTGCTTGGGCAGGGCCTTGGTCCGCTATGTATCGGGCTTATGAACGATTACGTGTTCGGATACGACAATCTGCGTTACTCGATGGCGTCCTTGCCCGTGATTTTTGGCATTCCCCTGTTTCTTGCCGTGCCGTGGATTTTGAAAAATTATCGCCAATCTTTTGAGAAACTGAATAGCCCTCAATCGTAAGAATCTGTTTTTGAAAGGTATTACATGATTTCAGTGATTGCGTCGGAACAGCTTATCGAGCTTTTGAAATCGGGCATACAACCCATTCTGATTGATGTGCGGGAACCGGTGGAATTCAGGCAGGGTCACATCGCCGGCGCCAGGAATGTGCCTCTCACGGCACTGTCCGACGTTATCGCAGACTATGATCCGAATGACGAAGTTGTTTTCGTATGCCAGTCCGGACTGCGTAGCCTTCAAGCCGCCAATTTCTGGAACAGTATTGGATACGGGAAAGCGATGAGTCTGGAGGGCGGCATGGATGCCTGGAACGCCGCCCGCTAAGGCCGCGCACAGATCCATGCGTATCGAGTTTGAGAATCTCATGCCAGGTCCGTGTACCGGGTAACGGCCGCACTTATAATCAATTGACTGCGGGGGGCTTGTCATGAGCACATTTCGCCCTGCGCGCGCTCGACAAGAGGGTAATAGCACTTCATGGCACTTCAGCGAACCCCACCGGCCCGCAGGACGCCGCAAGACGCAGGGCTTACCGCCGGTATCAGCGGCATGGCAATGGACCTGCCCCCGTACCGGGTCAGCCTTGAGGACTGGTGCCGGTGGACCGGCGCCTCCTGGGACAAGATCTCCGCCGTGGTCGGCCATGCCTTCCGGGTGCCCGGACCCGCGCAGAGCGTCTATACGATGGCCGCAAATGCGGCGCTGAAGCTGCTGCGCCAGAATGATGTGGATCCGGCCCGGATCGGGCTGCTGGCGCTGGGGACCGAATCGAGCAACGACAACTCCGCAGGGTCCATCATCATCAAGGGCATGCTCGATCAGGCGCTGGTCGACCATGGATTGCCGCGCCTTTCGCAGCATTGCGAAGTTCCGGAAATCAAGCACGCCTGCCTGGGCGGCGTCTACGCGCTGAAGAATGCCGTGCGCCACTGTTTGCTCGAGGATTCCGCGGCGATTGTGATCTGTTCCGACCTGGCCCTCTACGCGCGGGGCAGCTCCGGCGAGCCCACCCAGGGGGCCGGCGCCGTGGCGCTGCTGGTGGAGCGCAACCCGGCCCTTGCCAGCCTGGACCTGGGGCACGCGGGACGCGCCTCGGACTACCGGATCTCCGATTTCCGCAAGCCGCTGATGGACGCGGACCGGCGGCCGCGCTCCAACCTTCATTACCCGGTGTTCAATGGTCGGTTCTCTACCTACTGCTACCTGGACCAGGTCCGCAACGCGCTGTCGCACCTGTACCAGCGCCGGGGCGTGTCGCCGGCGGAGTGGCTGCAGGGACTGCGGGCCGTTTTCTTTCACCGTCCGTACCGGCGCATGCCGCAAAGCGCCTTTGCGCTGGTGCGATTGTGCGCAGAGGCGCTGAGTCATGGCGACGGCTCCCGCCTGCTTCAACGGCTTTGCCCCGAATCCCGAATCGCGCTCGACGAAGCCCTCGGTGAAATGCGCGAGCGGCATGAATTGCCGGATCACGATGCGGCCGGGCAGAGCGCCTGGAACCCGTTTCCCAGGACTAACGAGCTGATGAAAGGACTGCGCGCGATGCCCGAGTTCGAGGAGCTGGTCTTGCATCCCCTCCGCTGGGGCGATGACAGCATGATGCAACTGGGGAATATCTATTCGGGCGCATTGTTCGCCTGGCTGGCGGCAGGGCTTGAGGAAGCCGCGCAGGCCGGAGAGAACTGGGCGGGAGACGAGATCCTGCTGATCGGTTACGGCAGCGGAGACGCCGCCGAAGCGTTGCCCATGCGCGTATGCGAAGGCTGGAAGGAAGCGGCGGGGCGCATTCACTTCAACAGCGCCCTGGAGCCGGCCTACGACCTTGGCCGCAGTCAATATGAGGCATTGCACGCCGGGCTTGCGGTGGATGATCTGCCGCACCCGCCGGGTTTTCGCGTCGAGAGCATCGGAACGAAGACCGGCCAGGACTTTCAGGACGAGGGGATCGAGTACTACGCGTACTCGGCCTGATCCGGTGCGCCCGGTTCAGCGCTTTGTATAGAATTGCGCGAACAGGTGCGTCCCGGGAGAAGAGATTAATGTTGCGCCCTCGACCTGTCACGCTGGCGATGCTCGTGGCCATAGCGGTGGGCTTTCGGCTGCTGCCGTATCTGCTGCACACGCTCGGTGTTCCCATCGATCCGGAAAACACCGTTTATCCCTGGAATTTCTCGCCGATACTGCCGCTGTGCATTTTCGGCGCCGCCTGTTTCGCCAGGCGCAGCGTCGCCTACCTGGCGCCATTGGCGATCTACCTGGCAGGCGACCTGGGCATATGGGCGATTTCCGGGCGCGCCGACTGGGCTTTCTACGCCGATCAGCCGATAACCTACCTTTCCGTGCTCCTGGTCGTCAGCTGCGGTTTCATTGCCCGCTCACAGCGCTCCTGGGGGAGAATCGCCGTGGCCGGACTGGGTTCGGCCGTCCTTTTCTTCGTCGTATCTAATTTCGGCACCTGGGCGCTGGGCACGACTTACCCGAAGACCTGGGCCGGGCTGGTGGAATGTTACGTGATGGCAATTCCGTTCTTCCGCAATACCCTGATCAGCATGGCAGTTTTCCTGCCGCTGCTTTTCAGCCGTCTGGCCTTGCGCAGCCCCGCTCCGGTAGCGGCCGTCCGCATCGCATAAGCACGGAACCCGATGGGCGAACAGCGGATCGTTTCGCTTATCGCCAGCGCCACCGAGATCGTAGCCGCGCTGGGTTTCGAAAAGCAGCTGGTCGGCCGCTCTCATGAGTGCGATTTTCCGCCGGCCATTGCCCGCATTCCGGTCTGTTCCGCATCGAAGATAGACACACAGGCGTCAAGCCGGCGTATCGACGCTCAGGTAAAGGCGCTGGTTGACCAGGCGCTGTCGGTCTACCGGGTGGATGCCGAACTCCTGGACCGCCTGGCGCCCGACCTGATCATCACGCAGTCGCAGTGCGAAGTCTGCGCCGTCAGCCTGGCCGACGTGCAGCAGGCGGTGGGCGAACTGGTGTCCTCCAGGCCGGAGGTCGTTTCGCTGGAACCGATGGACCTGGATGATGTGTGGAAGGACATCCGCCGGGTGGCCGGAGCGCTGGAGGCCGCAGGGAGCGGAGAGGAGTTGGTGGCCGGCCTGACCAGGAGACTGGGTGACCTCGCCAGGCGGACAAAGCGGCTTGCGGAGCAGCCGAGCATTGCCTGCATCGAGTGGATCGACCCGCTAATGTTCGCAGCCAACTGGGTGCCTTCCCTGGTGGAAATCGCGGGCGGCCGGATCATGATGGGAGAAGCCGGCCGGCATTCCGGATACTTCGATTTCGATGAACTGGCTTCCCGCGACCCCGATGTCGTAGCCGTAATGCCCTGCGGTTTCGATATCGCGCAGTCGATGAAGGAGATGCCGGCGCTCACCGGCCGTCCCCAATGGTCCCGGCTTTCAGCGGTGCGAAACGGGCGGGTGTTCGTCACCGACGGGAACCAGTATTTCAATCGTCCGGGGCCGCGGCTGGTCGAGTCGGCGGAAATCCTGGCTGAACTCCTGCACCCCGAAACCTTTGATTTCGGTCACGAAGGGACCGGCTGGGTACGCTGGTCCGATTAGACAGTCCGGCGGCAGCACCGCCGCTCGCGCGAAGTTCTAACCCGCGGAACGAACGCCCAGGAGTTCGATTTCGAAGATCAGGGTGGCGCCGGGACCGATCAGGCCTCCGGCTCCGCGGTCGCCGTAGGCAAGTTCCGGCGGGATGTAAAGCATCCACTTGTCGCCGACCCGCATGAGCTGCAGGGCTTCCACCCAGCCCGCGATCAAACGGTTGGCCGGGAACTCCGCCGGCTGTCCGCGCTGCACGGAACTGTCGAATACGGTCCCGTCAATCAGCGTGCCGGTGTAATGCACCGTTACCAGGTCGGCAGGAGCGGGACTCGCCCCATCACCGGAAACCAGCACTTCGTACTGGAGGCCGGAGTCGGTCGTGATTACTTCCTCGCGGGCGCCGTTGCGCTCCAGAAAGGCTTGGCCCGTGTCGGTCATGACAACATTCTCCTCGCTCCGCGGAGCAGTTTGGGGCGTTTGCACCTCTTCCGGCGCCTCCCGCGGCGCCTCGCAGCCCCAGAAAAGGAGCAGGCCGGACAGGCACATGCTGTGCGCCAATGGCGCCGATATTCGATTCATATGAGGTCTTACGTGCTGGCTTGGGAGAAAAGGTACGGCATTTCACGGCTTATCTGCCGGCGGCGCTCATCATACGTGCATTAGACTTTGAACGAAACTCGGCACTTTCCGGCACCGTCTGGAACCGTGGGGGAACATGAATTGGTGGAAGCGAACAGCGGGACTTGCCGCGACAGCCGTATTGCATTCGCTGGCCGCACAACTGCCGGCCGTCGCTCAGGAAACCGAGGAAGCATCCGGGGCAATCGAGGAAATCGTCGTGGTCGGCACGGCGATCCGCGGCACACCCATCGACGCGCCGCACGCGGTGAGCGTGGTTGACCGCGAAGCCCTGGAGCAGCAGGGCGCCCCGCTGATGGTCGACCTGTTCAAGCACCTGGGCGCAAGCAACGGCGTCGTGGGCGAGCGTTCGGGCTGGTACAACACCAGCCTGCCGGCAGCGGTCCTTGAGAGCGTTTCCAACGTCAACCTGCGCGGCCTTGGCGCATCGCGGTCACTGGTGCTGTTCAACGGGAGCCGACAGACCTATCTGCCCGCGCGGCTGATCGGCGGGCGCTTCGTGGACCTGGGCGTTCTCCCGGCCATCGCCATCCGACGCATCGAAGTACTGAAGGAAGGCGCCAGCGCCATCTACGGCTCGGACGCCGTGGGCGGCATCGCCAACTTCGTTACGCGGGGCGAATTCGAGGGACTGGAAGTCATCGCTTCCTACGACGGCTACGACAGCGCCAGCGACCAGATGGCGGGAGTAATCTGGGGCGCCTCCGTGGGCGAGTCCAATTTCGTCATTTCCGTCGAGCATGAGCGACGGGGCGAACTGGAAGCGGAGGACCGCGACTGGGCGCTGCGTCCGCTGGTGGACCCCTGGAGGGCCGGCTGGTCCAGCGTCGGCAATCCCGGTTATTTCTGGTTCCCCGAGGGAATCGATACCGCGACCACCCCCAGGGAACAGGTCATCGATACGCTCAAGGCGGTTCAATGGAGCGGCAAGACCGATCCCATGTGCAACGAACTGAATGGTTACCCGGAAAATCCGGCCGTCGATCCGTATTACTGCATTTTCAATTACCAGCCGTTCGACAACCTGATCGAGGAACTGACGTTCACGAGGGTTTTTGCCGAATTGAACGGTCCCCTGGGAACGAATGCCGACTACCACGTCGAAGCACTGTGGTCGGACGCGGCCATGCCGCAGTGGCAGACCCAGCCTTCGCATCCCCCGTTCCCCCTGCTGCATCGCGGCGTAATGGAAATCGCTCCCGGCCATCCCAACCGGGTAGCCTTCTGCGCCAACGAGGAATTCAGCCGGGAGTTTCGCGCCGAGTGCATGGGCAATGAAAACTGGTACTGGCGGGGTCGGCCTTTCGGTAACGGCGATCCGGCGCGAACAGACCGGCGCGATACGAGCACCTGGCGCCTGGCGGGAAACATCGAGGGCTCGTTCGCCGGTCCTGGCGGCCGGGAGACCTTCTACGACCTGGGACTTTCCTGGTCCGGCAGCCGGGGGAATGTCTCCATACCCGCGATTCTCACCGAGCGCCTGTTTCTGGCGTTTCGCGGCTACGGCGGCCCGGACTGCGGCGTCGGAGTCGTGCCGGACACAACGCTTGGCCCCGGCATGCGGGTGGAGGACACGGAAAGAGCGCCCGGCGCCGGCGGCTGCCAGTACTACAACCCGTTCAGCAGCGCGAGCCAGTTTTCCGCCTTGCCCGGGGCGCCGTTCTACGACACGCCCAACCCGCACTACGATCCCGCCCAGGCAAACTCCCCCGAACTGTTTGCATGGATGAACAGCGTTTCCGATCTGCACAGCGAGACCACGATGCTGGTTGCCGACGCGACCGTCAGCGGAAACTGGATGAGCGACGTGCTGGGATACGCCGCGGGCTACCAGTTCCGGCGGTTCAATGCGCAGGGCAACCCCAATCCGCACGGAAACCTGAGCATCAATCCCTGCGCAGTGCTGGGTGACAGGAGTTGCCTGACCGGCAATTTCGGCCCGTTCACCTTCATCAACGCCTACAACCCGTACGACGAAGACCAGACCGTGCATCGCGTATTCGCCGAACTCGCGATCAACATCAGCGACCGCCTGGACGCCCAGGTCGCGGCGAACTACGAGCGGTACGACGAGGCCGACAGCATCGATCCGAAACTCGCGGTGCGCTGGCGACTGAGCGACACCGTGACCTTGCGGGGGTCGGTCCAGACCACGTTCCGGACGCCCTCGGTGGACGACCTTCTCCAGGAGGTGCCGCTTACCGTCACGAATTACATCAGCCAGGTCGGCGCCTGGATACCGGTGGACATCTACGGCGACCCCTCACTTGAGCCCGAAAGCGCATTTACCTGGAACCTGGGGTTCATTTTCTTGCTCGACTCCGGGATCGAGATGACCCTGGATTACTGGAACTACGACTTCAAGGACGTCATCGGCAGCCTTCCGCATGACACGATCGACGAACTGTACGCGGACCCGGCTACTGCCCACCAGGTGCTGCACTACATTTACTGCGCCGACGGCAGGGCGGACACCCTGTCGCAACCCTGCGGCTCCAGATCCATTACGCGCGTGGAAGTGCCACTCGTCAACTGGCCCGGCGTCGAGACGTCGGGCATCGACTGGGAAGTCCGCAGCTCCTTCGATGTCGGACCCGGGGTGCTGGATACCGGATTTAACGGAACCTATACGCTGGATTACGACATTCGCGCGCTGTACCTGAACGAGTTCCTGATCCAGGACTTCGTCGCCGCGGCGGGCAAGCTGAACTTCGGCAATCCGCTGACGGTTCCCATTCCCGACTGGAAGGGCCAGGCGTACGCCGCCTACCACTGGAACGACTACAGCGTTTCCGCATACCTGAACCACGTGTCTTCCTACAAGGACGATGGCGCGCACGACGGCTTTGGCGGCGTGCCGGTCGAGAGTTTCACGGTGGACGGCTTCACGACCCTGGACCTGAGCTTCCAGTGGCGCCTGCCGCGCTACGGGTTGAACCTGACGCTGTCAGCCTTGAATCTCGCCGACGAAGATCCGCCCTTCGCCAACGTGGAGCACGCCTACGACGGCATGACCCATAACCCGAAGGGCCGGCGCCTGAAGCTGATTCTTCGCTACACTCCCGGCGCCTGACCGGGAGGGAAGGCGTCCCGCCTTCCCGGAGAGCGGGACGCCGTGGGGGACATGCCCCCACTCCCAGGCTAGCGCCGTCGGCCGATCTCGTCCGGCGAAACGCTGGCTTCCCCGGCTGCCTTCCTGCGCCGTCGGGCGCGTATCCTCCGAAAAATGAAGGCGCCTGCGATCAGCGCCACGATCAACAGCGCCAACGCTTCCTGAAGGCCCACGTTCACGCCGCCAACTGGTAGGTGAGCATGCCGGCCAACCAGGCAAATCCGGACATGTAAATCCAGGCTCCCGCGGCCCATCGCCAACTGTTCGTTTCCCGGCCTATGACCGCGACGGTCGACACGCATTGCAGGGCAAAGGCATAGAAGACCAGGAGTCCCAGGGCCATGGCCAGGGTAAACACGGGCCGCCCGTCCGGCCATCGTGAGGCCCGCAATCGCTCCCTCAGACCAACGCCGTCTTCAGCCTCGGAGCCGAGCGCATAGACCGTTCCCATCACGCCGATCACGACCTCGCGCGCCGGGAAACCCGCGACCACGGAGGCTGATACCCGCCAGTCCCATCCCAGCGGCCTGAAGACCGGTTCGATGGTCTTGCCTATGCGTCCCAACAGGCTGTATTCCAGTTGGGCCGCGCGCTCTTCCGCTTCGAGACGGCGAAGCCTGGATTGCAGGTCAGCGGGCTCTTGCGTCAGCGCGGCAACTTCCGCGCGCCGGTCTTCGAAATCGTTCGCAATCAGGTCAGAACGCGGGAAGTATCCTAGCGCCCAGATCATTACGCAGGCTGCGGCAATAACGGTTCCCGCGCGGGTCAGAAACACCCGTACCTTTGCCGTCAGCTTGAGCGCGAGAACTCGTGAGTTCGGCCACCGAAACGGCGGCATTTCCATGAAAAACGAAGCACCCGCGCCACGCAAGGCTATGCGCCGAGTAAGAAGCGCGCTCACGGCCCCGCCGGCGATTCCCAGCAGGTACAGCCCCAGCAGGATCAGACCGTGGAGATTGATCCATCCGTTCAGGTAGTAGGCGGGCGGCACGAAGCCGGATATGAGCAGCGCGTAGACGGGCAGGCGTGCCGAACAGGTCATCAGGGGAATCGCCACGATGGTGGCGAGCCGCGCACGGCGATCTCCTACCACCCTTGTGGCCATGATGGCAGGCACCGCGCAGGCAAACCCCGATAGCAGGGGAATAAACGATTGTCCCGACAGCCCGCAGATTCTCAGCAGCCGGTCCATCAGAAACGAAGCCCGCGCCATGTAGCCGCAGTCTTCGAGGAACAGGACCAGAGCAAAAAGGAACACGATTTGCGGAACGAAGACGACGACCGCGCCCACGCCGGACCACAAGCCGTCGATCAGCAGGCTGGAGAGTGCTCCGGCCGGCAGCGTCGCGAGGGCCAGGGCGCCTGCCTGTTCGAAGAAAGCGCTGATTGCGTCCATCAGTGGCGTGGCCCATGCGAACACGGCCTGAAACACCGCGCTCATCACGGCAAGAAACACGATGGGACCGGATACGGGATGGCTTACCAGGCGCTCCAGCCGGCCAATCCGAGCCAAACCCGCCGGGGAGCCGGTCGCTCCGGCCCGTGCCAGCCACCGGTCCACTTCGCGGTAGCGGCGGCGCGCTTCGCGGCTTTGCAGGCTTGCGTCGCCGATTTGCGTGCGCAGGCGCCGCCGGGTGGTTTCAAGAAGGCGCCTGGCCTTTTGGCCGCCGGCCACGATCAGACGCCGTTCGAACTCGCCCCCGGTGTCGATGATGGCGCGTTCCAGGCACGGAGCTTCAGGCGCCGGCGCATCCAGGTCTGCCCGCATTCGCGCGGCTGCCTCCCGCACCTCGGGCATGACAGGAACCGTCGTGGCGTGCGTTCCGGCAAGCAGGCGTTCAAGGACTGAACGAAGTCCCTGAATTCCCTTTCCACGGTTGGCCGTGATCGGGGCGACCGGGGCGGAAAGCTGCCGCGCGAGGGCCATGGGGTCCAGCACTTCCCCCTGGCGCTCGGCCACGTCCTGCATGTTCAGCGCGACCGCTACCGGCAGCTCAAGCTCCCGGGCCTGGGAAAAGAGATACAGGCTTCTCCGCAGGTTGGTGGCGTCGGCCACGAGCAGCAGGGCATCCGGCCTCGGGATTCCCTCGGCCATTCCAAGAACGACGTCCAGCGTGATTCCGGATTCCGGTCCGTCGGCGGCCAGGGAGTAGGTGCCCGGAAGGTCCACCAGTTCCACGTCGCTCTTTTCCAGGTGCGCGGTGCCGGTGATCTTCTCTACCGTTACTCCGGGGTAGTTTCCGGTCCGTTGCCTGAGACCGGTAAGGCGGTTGAAGACGGTGCTCTTGCCGGTGTTGGGGCAACCCAGGACCGCGATCAACGGGCGGCGGGGCATGACGGGACTCAGGATTCGTCAGAGGCTGCCACGACGCGAATCATGCGGGACTGGTCCCGCCGCAGGCAGAGGGGATGGCCGCCCGCGACGATTTCCAGGGGATCGCCGCCTATGCCTCGGCGCAGCACGCGGACACGAACTCCCGGCACCAGCCCCAGTGTCAGGAGCTCGCGGGAGACACGCCCTTCGCCCTTGACGGCGCGGATTTCACTGCCGCAGCCGTTGGGCAATTCGTCAAGACCGATTTCTCTCGCCAAAGTGATTTTGTTGCGGCATCGAGCGTGTTGCGAGTCTAACATAAATGAGAATCATTATTATTCGTCTCGAATTACCATCTTCAATAGCAAGGGTGCGTGCCGGTATAATTGGCCCCGATCATGGCGGCCAAGCCCCTTTATCGCATCAGCTTCCTGAACCAGGGCAAGGTCTACGAAATGTACGCCCGCGGGGTTTCGCAGGGCGGCATGTTCGGGTTCGTCGAAGTGGACGGACTGGAGTTCGGGAAGCGCACGTCGCTGGTTGTGGATCCGGGCGAGGAGAAGATCAAGTCCGAATTCTCCGGAGTGCGCCGCACCTATATTCCCATGCATTGCGTTTTGCGCATCGACGAAGTGGAGAAACGCGGCGTGAGCAAGATTTCGTCCGCCGAGGAGAGCAACGTGACGCAGTTTCCCGCGCCCGTGTACGCCCCCGGCGGAACCGGTTCCGAGTAGGCCATAGGGGATGCTGGCGCTTCCAGGTTCCGGCGCACTATCCCCGTTCCGACGCAAGCAACTCCTGAGCCGTTTGCAGGCCCGGGAACCGGGCGTCCGGGAAGTAGCCGCCAGTTTCCTTCACCTTGTCAGCATCGATCCGCAACCGCAGGGCGCCGAACTCGACCGGCTCCGTGATCTGCTGAACTACGGGCCGGACTGGCCGCAACCGGAATTCGACGGCCGGGAAGAGGTTCTTCTCGCATTGCCCCGGCGCGGCAGCATATCGCCGTGGTCCACAAAGGCCAGCGAGATTGCGCGCCTGTGCGGATTTCCGAATACGCATCGAATCGAACGCGCCTTGCGCTATCGGATAGCCTCTTCGGAGCCCCTGGACCGGGAAGCCCGCTCCGAGCTGTTCGACCGCATGACCCAGGACCTTTTGCCCGAGGGCGTTCCGCTGGAAGATCTGTTCGCCCCGGAAGCCCCGCGGCAGCCGAAAGCGGTTCCCCTGCTTTCGGAGGGCCGCGAGGCGCTTGAACGGGCCAACCGGGAAATGGCGCTGGCCCTGTCGCCGGAGGAGATTGCCTACCTGGAAGCGGGTTTCGGGACGCTGGGACGCGACCCCACCGACACCGAACTGATGATGTTCGCGCAGGTCAATTCGGAGCACTGCCGGCACAAGATTTTCAACGCCGACTGGTGGGATGGAGAGGAGCGGCTCGAGCATTCGCTCTTCGATCTCATCCGCCTGACTTCGGCACACAGCCCGGAGGGATTGCTGTCGGCATATGTAGACAACGCCGCGGTGATCTCGGGCGGCCCGGCCCAGCGCCTGTTCGTGAGCGGCCCCAGGCAGGAATACACCGTCGTCGAGGAGCCGGCGCATACCTGCATCAAGGTCGAAACGCACAACCATCCCACGGCGATCTCGCCCTTTCCTGGCGCCGCGACGGGGGCGGGGGGCGAGATTCGTGACGGGGCGGCAACGGGACGCGGCGCGCGGCCCAAGGCCGGAATGACCGGGTTTACGGTTTCCGATCTCAGGATCCCCGGCGCGGCCCGGCCCTGGGAGAATGATCTTCAGCGGCCCGGCCGGCTCGCCTCTCCCCTGCAGATCATGCTCGAGGCGCCGATCGGGGCGGCGTCTTTCAACAACGAGTTCGGGCGCCCTGCCGTGTCGGGGTATTTCCGTTGCTTCGAACAGGACGGCGCTCGCCACTGGGGCTACCACAAGCCGATCATGATCGCCGGCGGCGTGAGCGCCGTTCGGGATTCCGACGTGCACAAGCTCAAATCTCCGCCGGGGGCGCTGGTGGTGGTCCTGGGGGGACCGGCCATGCGGATCGGCGTAGGCGGCGGCTCCGCTTCATCGAGAGGCAGCGGCGCCGACCACGAGGAACTCGACTATGCATCGGTGCAGCGCGGCAACGCCGAGATGCAGCGGCGAGCGCAGGAGGTCATCGATCGCTGCTGCGAACTGGGCCTTGCGGAGGAGAGCGGGAACCCCATTCTGGGCATCCATGACGTCGGGGCCGGAGGGTTGTCCAACGCAATTCCGGAGTTGCTGCACGACAGCGGAAGGGGCGCGAACCTTGCCTATGACGCCATTCCGAGCGCCGATCCGGGCATGTCTCCGCTCGAAACCTGGTGCAATGAGGCGCAGGAACGCTACATGCTGGCCGTGGACGGCGCGCGGCTGCAGGAATTCGAGGACCTGTGCCGGCGGGAGCGCTGTCCCTGGTCGCTGCTCGGCCGGATGGACGACAAAGGCCGGATAAGGCTGCTGCGAAAGTCCGGACAGCCACCGGTGGACATGCCGCTTGACCTGCTGTTCGGCGGTGCGTCCGGCATGACCATGCGCCTGTCGGAAGATCTGCCACCCACGGACTCCCTTGACTTGGACGGCGTCGATCCCGAAGAGGCCGTCAAGCGCGTGCTGTCGATGCCCGCGGTGGCCGACAAGTCCTTCCTGATCCACATCGGGGACCGGACCGTCGGGGGACTGGTCGCGCGAGATCAATTGATCGGGCCCTGGCAGGTTCCCGTCAGCGACGTGGCCGTGACGGCGCGCGATTTTTACGGCCAAGCCGGGGAAGCGATGGCGGTCGGCGAACGCACGCCCGTGGCGGTCATCGATCCGGCCGCGGCCAGCCGCCTTGCCCTGGCCGAGGCTTTGACGAATATCGCCGCCGCCGACATCGGAAAGGCGGCCCGTGTTCGCATTTCGGCCAACTGGATGGCGGCGCCGGCGGCGCCGGGTCAGGCATCGGCCCTGCGCACGGCCGTCGAAGCCCTTTCAGCCTGTTGCCGGGAGCTGAAGGTTGCTGCGCCGGTCGGCAAGGATTCGCTATCCATGCGGACGTCCTGGAGCAACGCCGACGGCCGCGAGCACGTGGTTACGGCGCCGGTCTCGCTGGTAGTGACCGCATTTGCCCCGGCAGGCGATGTGCGGCGCACGCTGACACCGGAACTGGCGAACGTTCCCGGCACCCGCCTGGTTCTTTTCGACCTGTCGCCGGGCCGCAACCGCCTGGGCGGAAGCTGCCTGGCCCAGGCATTCGGCCGATCCGGGGGGCAACCCGCCGACCTGGACGACCCACGCCTGCTGGCCGCGTTGATCGGGACCTTGCGAGAGCTGGCCGCGGAAGAAATCGCGCTGGCCTGGCACGACCGGTCCGACGGTGGGCTCTTCGTTACCTTGTGCGAAATGGCCTTTGCGGGCCGTCTGGGCCTGCAACTGGAAATGCCCGGCGCGGGAGGCCGGGCCCTTCTCGCGCGGTTGTTCGCCGAGGAACCGGGCGGCGTGCTGCAGGTTCATGAGGACCACCTCGACAGAGTCCGGTCCCTGTCCCGTGAAAACGGCCTGGAAGAATGCCTGGTGGACCTGGGAAGGGTCATGAATTCGCGGGGCGGCTTGCCGCGTCCGCGCGACATCCGGATTCGGCACCGGGACGGCAAGCTGGAATTCGACCGCGTGGAATTGCACCGGCGCTGGTCGGAGCTGAGTTACCGAATGCAATCGCTGCGGGACAACCCCGAGACAGCCGAAGAGCAGTACCGAAGCCTTCTGGACGAAAACGACCCCGGATTGACGGCCGTGGCCGGGCATCCTCCGCGCGAGGCCGGCAAGCACCGCAGGGCGCCTGCCGGCGGCGCCCGGCCCCGGGTAGCCATATTGCGCGAGCAAGGCGTCAACGGGCACGCGGAGATGGCCGCCGCCTTCACCCAAGCCGGTTTTCTGGCCGTGGACGTGCACATGTCGGACATCCTCGGCGGCGGAGAGGATTTGAGCGGATTCCAGGGCCTGGCGGCCTGCGGCGGGTTTTCCTACGGCGACGTGCTCGGCGCCGGGGGCGGCTGGGCGCGTTCCATCCTGATGAACGAACGGGCGCGCGAAGTATTTGCGCGGTATTTCGAGACGCCGAACCGGTTCACGCTGGGAGTTTGCAACGGTTGCCAGATGCTCAGCCTGATTTCGGAACTGATTCCCGGATGCGAACACTGGCCCCGCTTTACCCGCAATCGTTCCGAACAGTTCGAGGCGCGGCTAAGCATCGTGCGGGTCGAGCCCAGCCCTTCCGTGCTGCTGGCGGGCATGGAGGGCTCCCTGCTGATGATCGCGACGTCGCACGGAGAAGGACGAGCCGAATTTACGACGCGCCGGCAGCGCAGGGCTTGTGAAGAGTCAAGCCTGGCCGCCTGCCGGTTCGTGGACGGGCACGGAACGCCCACCGAGCTCTACCCGGCCAATCCAAACGGGTCACCCGGGGGGTTGGCGGGACTGACATCCGGGGACGGGCGTGTGACCGCCCTGATGCCGCACCCGGAACGGCTGTTCCGGTCCACCCAACACTCCTGGCATCCGCCGGGCTGGGGGGAGCATGGTCCGTGGATGCAGATGTTCCTGAACGCGCGTTCGGCCATCGACTGAGGCGTATCGCATGCTTCCCACGCTGGTCATGGGCGGCGAAAAATTGTCGGGTTACGGCTGGTCCGGCGATCATCCCTTCGGGCTGGACCGCCACGGAGCCTTCGAGCAGGCGATGGCGAAGCTCGATTTCGGAGATGCAATCCGATTCGAGTCGGCTGCGCCGGCCGGGCCGGAGGAACTGGAGCGGTTTCACGGCCGGGACTACCTCGAGTTCGCCAGACGGCGCTGCGAGGAGAACCGGGGGTTCCTGGACGGGGGCGACACGCCGGCCCGAAGCGGGCTGTTCGAAGCCGCCTGCTGCGTCGTGGGCGCCGCGCTCCACGCCACCGAGGCGATCATGCAGGGCAGGGTCGGTAATGCCTTCCTGCCCATAGGGGGCCTCCATCACGCCGGGAAGGAGCACGCCGCGGGTTTTTGCGTGCTCAACGACATTGGCGTGGTCGTCGAGACACTGCGGTCGGTGCATGGGGTGCAGCGCATCGCCTATGTCGATATTGACGTGCACCACGGCGACGGCGTCTACTATGCCTACGAAGAGGATCCTCTCCTGTTCTTCGCGGACATTCATGAGGACGGCCGCTGGCAATACCCCGGTACGGGCAGCGAGAACGAGCGGGGCAGGGGACCGGCCCACGGCACCAAGATCAACCTGTGCATGCAGCCGGGAGACGGCGATTCGCAATTTCTCGCCGCATTCGAAAGAATCGAGGCTCACGTTCGCGAATGCGCGCCCGAATTCATACTCCTGCAGTGCGGCGCCGACGGATTGAAGGGAGATCCCCTGGGCAGGCTGAATTACAGCGCCGGGGCGCACGCCCATGCGGCGCAGCGCCTTTGCGCCATCGCGCGGTCCGCCTGCGGGGGCCGGATCCTGGCCATGGGCGGCGGCGGCTACTCGCGCGAAAACCTGGCTTCGGCCTGGAGTGCGGTGGTAAGGAACCTGGTGGAAGGCCGTTCCTGACGACCGGAAGGAGAGCGTCCCGCCCTCCCGGGAAGGCGGGACGCCTTCTCGCCCAGGGACACGCCCCCATGCAGGTCTTTGCCGGTACACTTGCCGGAAACGGAACCACCCGCTTTTCATAACGATTGATTGTCCCGAGAACCGACGTACGTGACGGAGACCCATGGCCACTGAATACCCCGAAATCGCCCGGTTCGATCCGCGGCTTGCCGAAGCACTGCAGTCCGAAGTAAAGCGGCAGGAAGACTTTGTCGAGCTTATCGCTTCGGAAAACTATGCCAGCCGCCGCGTGATGGAGGCGCAGGGCTCGGTGCTCACCAACAAGTACGCGGAAGGCTACCCGGGCCGCCGCTACTACGGCGGTTGCGAGCATGTGGACGTGGCCGAGTCGCTGGCCATAGAGCGGGCGTTGCGCCTGTTCGGGGCGGACTACGCGAACGTGCAGCCGCACTCGGGAACGCAGGCCAATACGGCCGCGTACCTCGCATTGTTGAAGCCCGGCGATGGGATTCTCGGCATGGACCTGAGTCACGGCGGCCATCTCACACACGGATCGCCGGTGAACATCTCAGGCAAGCTGTTCAAGGTGTCGAGTTACGGGCTCGACCCGAAGACGGAACTGATCGACTACGACCAGCTGCGCGATCAGGCGCGCAAGAACCGACCGCGCATGATCGTCGGCGGATTCTCGGCTTATTCCCGGGTTGCCGACTGGAAGATTTTCCGCGAAGTCGCCGATGAAGTGGACGCCTACCTGATGGTGGACATGGCGCATGTGGCGGGGCTGGTGGCGGTGGACGAATATCCCAATCCGACACCGCTTGCGGACGTCGTCACCAGCACCACACACAAGACCCTGCGCGGGCCGCGCGGCGGGCTGATTCTGGCTCGCGACAACCCGGAAATCACCAGGCGCCTGCGTTCGCTGGTTTTTCCCGGCACCCAGGGTGGTCCGCTCATGCATGCCATCGCGGCCAAGGCAGTGGCTTTCGAGGAGGCTCTGCAGCCGGATTTCCGCGATTACCAGCGGAAGGTGAAGCGCAACGCCGCGGCTCTCGCCGACGGCTTGAGCGAGAAAGGATTGCGCATCGTTTCCGGCAAGACCGAAAACCACCTGTTCCTCGTGGATCTGGGCGAGACGGGAGTGACCGGCGCCCAGGCCGAGGAAGCGCTGGACCAGGCCAACATCACGGTCAACAAGAACACCGTGCCGAACGATTCCCGCTCGCCGATGATCACCAGCGGTCTGCGCCTCGGGACGCCCGCTTGCACGACACGCGGTTTCGGCGAACCGGAGATGGCGATGCTGGTGGATTCGATCGCCTCGGTGGTGAACAGCCCCGACGATGAAGCCCTGATTGCGCGCGTTCGGGAGCGGGTGCTGGAGACCTGCCGGCAATTTCCGGTGTATTCGTAGTGCCGCAAGGCGCCAGACTCGTTCAAGTCGCCGATCAACGGGCCGACCAGCGCTGGATGAGGGAGGCGCTGGAGCTTGCCGCAAGGGGACTGAACACCACCGACCCCAACCCCCGCGTCGGCTGCGTCCTGGTAAAGGACGGAGAGCGCGTCGGCGGCGGATGGCATCGACGCGCAGGCGAAGATCACGCCGAAATCCGCGCGCTGAAGGAGGCCGGAGCGGCCGCCAGGGGCGCCACCTGCTATGTGACCCTTGAGCCATGCTCGCACCGCGGCCGGACCGGCCCTTGCGCGGACGACCTGGTGGCCGCCGGCGTTACCCGCGTGGTATTCGCCGTCACGGATCCGAATGCGAGCGTTCGGGGCGCCGGCGCACAGCGGCTTCGCGAAGCCGGCATCGACGTCCAGGGCGGATTGCTGGAAGCGCAGGCCCGGGAACTTAACCCCGGCTATCTGTCGCGCTGGGAACGCGGCCGGCCTTGGGTGCGCATAAAGCTGGCCGCCAGCCTGGATGGCCGCACCGCGCTGGCCAGCCGTGTGAGCCAGTGGATTACTTCTTCCGAAGCACGCCGTGACGGACATGGCTGGCGCGCCCGCAGCTCGGCGGTGCTCACGGGCATCGGGACCCTGCTTGCGGACAATCCCCGCCTCGATGCGCGACGCGATGACCTGGGCGAGATCAAGCCGCCGGCCCGCGTTGTCCTGGATTCGAACCTGCGGACGCCGCCCGACGCGCGCCTGTTCGAGCGTCCCGGCGACATACATGTTCTGCACTGTACGCCGGACGACGGGGCGGCAAGACGCCGGGCGTCTGCCCTGTCGAAAGCCGGGGCGGCCGTTTGCAGCCTGCCCGCGGGAGACGACGGGCGGGTTTCGCTTCCCGCCGCGATGGGACTGCTGGCGGACATGGAATTCAACGAAATTCACGTCGAGGCAGGCGCCGTTCTGTGCGGAGCGCTGCTGGCCGGGAAGCTCATCGATGAAGTGGTGCTGTATACCGCACCGGTCCTGCTGGGCGACGGAGCCGCCGGTCTTTTCCGGCTCGCCCCGCTGAAGGACATGAGCCAGCGGCCTTCGTTCCGGGTGCTGGAAGCGGGCAGGGTGGGGCCCGACGTTCGGCTGATACTTGCGCCGGCGGAGCACTGAAGTGTTCACCGGCATTGTCCAGACCATCGGCACGGTTATCGGGGTGGATGTCTTCGACAGCGGTGACCGGCGGCTGAGCATCGACATCCGCGGAATTGCCGCGCGCGCGCTCGAAATCGGCGCCAGCCTTTGCGTCAGCGGGGCCTGCCTGACGATCGTGGAATCCACGAAGGGCGTCGTGGCCATGGACGTTTCGGCGAGAACGCTTGCCGATACGGTGCTGGGGGCATGGACCGTTGGGCAAAGAGTCAATCTCGAGCCGGCGCTGGCGGCCGGTGACGCGCTGGGCGGGCATTTCGTGATGGGTCACGTGGACGGCGCCGCCGAGGTGCTTCAGGCTCGCGAGGACGGGCGCTCCGTCGAGCTGGTCCTGTCCGCGCCCGGGGAGTTGCGAAGTTTCATCGCACCCAAGGGATCGGTTGCGCTCGACGGCGTGAGCCTGACCGTCAATGACGTATCGAACGACTCGTTTTCGGTCAACCTGGTGCCCCACACGCTCAGGGAGACCACGCTATCCGATTGCCGCGCCGGAAGCCGGCTGAACCTGGAAATCGATATCATTGCGCGTTACGTCGCACGACTGAAGGCGACCTCTTGAAGGGCTGAACCCACGATGTTTTCCAGCACCGAAGAAATCATTGCCGACATCGGCGCGGGCCGCATGGTCATCATCGTCGACGACGAGGACCGCGAGAACGAGGGCGACCTGGTGATGGCCGCGTCCAGTGTCACCGCCCCGGACATCAACTACATGAGCCTGCACGGCCGTGGCCTGATCTGCCTGACCCTCACGCCCGAGCACTGCCGCCGCCTGCGCCTGCCGCTGATGGTGGCGGACACCAATGTCCAGCGCAGCACCAATTTCACCGTGTCGATCGAGGCGGCGGAGGGCGTTACCACAGGAATATCCGCACACGACCGGGCCCATACGATACGGGTCGCGGCCGCGCCGGACGCCCGGCCGGAGGACCTGCGCCAGCCGGGGCACGTCTTCCCCGTAATGGCCCAGCCGGGCGGCGTGCTCAGCCGCGCCGGCCACACCGAGGCGGGATGCGATCTTTCACGCCTGGCCGGATTGCCGCCCTCCGCGGCGATTGTCGAGATCCTCAACGCGGACGGCAGCATGGCGAGACGGCCCCACCTGGAGAAATTCGCGGCCGAACGGGGCCTGAAGATCGGCAGCATCGCCGACCTGATCCGCTACCGCCTCGAAAAGGACAAGTTCGTCGAACGCCTGGAGGAACGAAACGCCCGGACGCGCTTCGGCCCCTGCCGGCTGATTGCCTACGAGGACCAGGTTGCCCGCACGGTACACCTGGCGCTGGTGCACGGCGATCTCCGCAAGGACGATGCGCCGCTGGTTCGGGTTCACGTCCACAACACGCTGCGCGATGCGGCAGGCGTGCAGGCCGATCTGGGCTGGCCGTTCGACGCCGCACTGAACCAGATCTATGCGTCCGAAACGGGCGTGGCCGTGCTGTTGTGCTACGAGGAATCGCCAAGAAGCATGATGGCCGCCATGTCGTCGCTGAACGGGCCACCCAGGGCCGGCGGCGAGGAAGTCACCGACTTGCGCACGATCGGCGTCGGTGCGCAGATTCTTCGCGACCTCGGGGTAACGCGCATGCGCGTGCTGGGCGCTCCCCGCAATATCCATGCACTCTCGGGCTTCGGCCTGGAAGTCGTCAAGTTCGTCGATGCGGGGGACTAGTCGCCGTGGCCGCCGGAGAGTCGAAACTGAAGATCCTGATCGTTACGGCGGATTACTACGACGAGCTCGGCGAACTTCTGGAGACGGGCGCCCGCGAACGCTTCCTGGAAGCGGGCGTGGCGGAAGACCGGATCGTGCTGCGGCGAGTGCCGGGCTGCTGGGAGCTGCCGCTGGAGGTGCGCCGCCTGGTTCGCCGCCATGCGCCGGACGCCGTGGCTGCTCTCGGCGTGCTTATTCGCGGTGAAACCGACCATTACGATCATATCGCTCGCGAGTGCTGCGCCGGGCTGATGCGCGTAGGCCTCGATGAGGACGTCCACGTCGCCCTGGGCGTGCTGACCTGTGGGAATCGCGCGCAGGCCGAGGACCGTTGCGGCGTGCGGAGTCCGGAGCGCAACAAGGGGCGCGAGGCCGCCAACGCAATCCTTCGTATCCTGCACGCGGATTCTTAGGGCCTGCAAACGCTATGCGCTGGGAACGCCGCCGCCGGGCCCGCCGGCTACTGGTGCAGGCGCTGTACCAGCAGCAGCTCACGGGGTCGGATGCGAATGAAATACTGGCCCAGTTCCGTCTGTGCGAAGACTATGGTCGTGCCGATACGAAGTTCTTCACCGAGCTCCTGCGCGCCGCGACGACGCGTCGCGACGAGCTGGACCGGCAGATCTCGGCCGCCAGCGATATCCCCATCGAGCGAATCGATCCGGTTGAACGCGCGGTCCTCTGGACTGCCCTGGCCGAAATGCAGGGCCGGGGCACGCGGCGGGCGGTAGCCATCAACGAGGCGATCGAACTGGCGCGGGAATTCGGCGCCGACCAGGGGTACCGCTTCGTCAACGCAGTGCTGGATCGCTGGGCCAGGGCCACTCCTGAAGTCCGGGCCGATCCAGAAGCCGACCATGCGGACTGAGCCGGAAGACCGGCTGATCGAGACCCTGTTTGCCCGTCATTCGGCGGACGGCGACGAAGTGCTGATCGGACCGGGCGATGACGCCGCTATGCTGCGTTGCCCTCCGGGGGAGCGGTTGCTGATTACTACCGACACGCTCAACGAGGGGGTGCACTTCCCTGCGGGCACGCCCGCCCATTCCGTCGGTTACCGCGCGCTGGCGGTCAGCCTCAGCGACCTGGCCGCGATGGCCGCTCGTCCGCTCTGGGCGGTCGTCACACTGTCGGTCCCGTCCGCCGACAAGACCTGGCTGGGGGGATTCGCCGACGGGCTCTACGCGCTGGCGGATCGACATGGGTTGAGGGTGGTGGGCGGCGACTTCGTGCGGGGACCTCTCAGCATCACGGTCACCGCCCATGGCTCGGCACGTGAAGATGCGGTATTGCGCCGCGACTCCGCCGGCGCCGGTGACGGCATCTGGGTGTCCGGCTTCGTCGGCGATGCCGCCGCCGGCCTGGAGGTCCTGCAGCAACGCCTGGGCAAGCCCCTGGAGGGCAGGGCGGCCGTCCTGGGTGGGAAGGCGTCCTCGCCTTCCCGGAGGGCGGGGACGCCCTCCCACCCAGGAGGACACCGCGAATCCTCGGAAGACAGGCTTGTTCGCCGATTCTGCTATCCGCAACCGCGAATCGAACTGGGCAGGCGGCTCAGCGGTATCGCAACCGCCTGCATGGACCTGTCGGACGGTCTGCTGGCGGACCTGCCGCGCCTGCTGCGCCGCAGCGGACTTCAGGGGCGCGTAAAGACCGAAGACCTGCCGATTTCAGACGCTTTGCGGGAATTTGCCGAGCGTGACGACTGTCATCGGCTGGCGCTGGCGGGCGGCGATGATTACGAACTCTGCTTTGCAGTCCCGGAAGAGAAGCAGGACAAGCTGGAAGCCATCTCGGACCAACTGCAGCTCACGCGTATCGGCGTCCTGCAAAGGGGGGAGGGGTTGATATTTACGCGCGACGGACGATCCTGGGAACCGTCCGACTCCGGTTTTCGGCATTTTTCGTGAAAGCGCGGCTTGTTGATCTTGCCGGTTCCGGTCTGGGGCTGGGCTATCTACCCGTCGCACCCGGCACATGGGGCTCCGCCGGGGGGCTGTTGATCTGGTGGCTGACGCTGCCGATGGGGCGGGAACTGCAAGCGCTGTTGCTCATCCTGGCTGCCGTACCCGCCGCGCTGGCCTGTGGCGCCTGTGCACGCAGGTCCGGACGGGAAGACCCTTCCTTCGTTGTCCTCGACGAAGTGCTGGGCATGTACCTGGCGCTGTTGTTCCTGAGTCCGTCGCTGCCGTGGGTCGTAACGGCCTTTGTGCTGTTCCGGTTGCTCGATATCCTCAAGCCCTGGCCGGTGAGCCTGATGGAGAAACGATTCACCGGAGGCGCCGCAATTCTGCTTGATGATCTTATGGCAGGCGCGATTACCGGATTGGTATTGATAATATTACAGATACTTATGACTGTTATTTAATGTCTGATCTGAGTAAAGCGCGCACCGGAACCATTATCGTCATCGTTACGGTGATTCATGCGCTGAGCCCTCTTGCGATGCAGATCTTCGTCCCGGCGCTCCCAAGTATCCGCGAGAGTTTTTCCGCAACGGTCGCGGACACGCAGTGGGTCATATCCGGTTTCTCAGCGGCGCTTGCGTTCGCCATGCTGGCGTATGGGCCGGTTTCCGACCGATTCGGGCGAAGGCGTGTGGTCTTGTTGGGGCTGACGGTGTTCTGCATCGGTTCCGCCATCAGCTACTGGGCCGATTCCCTCGCCATGCTGGTCCTGGGCCGGGTAGTGCAGGCAGTCGGCGTGGCGGCGGGTTCGACCATGGGGCGCGCGGTGGCGGCCGACGTGATGCCGCCCGAAAAACTGGCCCGGGCGGTGAGTTTCATGACCATGGCGCTGGTCATGGGCCCAATGCTGGCGCCGGTGATTGCCGGCTATCTGGTATCCACGGTCGGCTGGCGCAGCATTCCATTGCTGCTGGGCGCGTGCTCGGCCTTGTTGCTGCTCATGGCGATCAAGTGGATGCCGGAAACCCACAAGCCCCAAGGAAGCAAGGCGCCCGTCTCGGATGGGAACGGCGGCAGCACGCTCGGCAAGTCACCTTTCCTCACCACCGGCTTTGTCGGCCACCTGACCATCCTCATCGCCGTTCAGGTGGGTGTATACGGCTATTTGTCCGCCTCCCCGTACCTGGTCATAGACATGCTGGGTTACGAGCCGTTCCACTTCGGCTACGTGTTCGTCTACCTGACACTGGGATACCTGCTGGGCACTGCCTTCTCCGGCTGGGGGGTGCTGGCGAGCCGTGGGCTGCTGGCTTGCGGGATCCTGTCCTATGCGATCGGCGGCGGCCTGATGCTGGGACTTGTCGTCAATGGCGTGGTCAACCTCTACTCCATCGTCGGTCCGGCCGCGATGCTCAGTTTCGCCAACGGCATATCGCAACCGCAATGCATGGCCGCTGCGCTGTCCGCCGCGCCCACCAGGCGGGGTACGGCCTCCAGCATTGTCGGCTTTTCGCAGATCATGGCGGGCGGCGTGGGGTTCCAGTTGATGGGCTGGCTGCCGAACGGTTCCCCGGCGCCGATGACCATGCTCATTTGCGCCTGCGCCCTGACCGGCGGCATAGGCCTCCTGCTGATCTACCGCTCGTGCTTCCTCGCCCGCCGCCTGCCCCCCTCTCGCGAGAGACGCATAAAGTCGTCCTGACGCTCGGCGAAGGCATCCTGCCTTCGACGCTCCCGCGAGAGGGGGGCAGGCACCGGGCTATAGCCGGCATGTTTCACGAGACGCCGGCGTAAGCCAAGAGCTTGCCCCTGCCTCGTGGGAGCGTCTGGGGCAGGACGCCCCAGTCGAGCGTCAGGACGACTTTATGCGTCTCCCACGAGGCAGGGGCAAGCTCTTGGCGAAATCGAAGCACCTTGGAGGTTACTCGGCGACGATAGGGTTCACGAGGCTGCCGATGCCCTCGATGCGAACTTCGACGGTGTCGCCCGGCTTGACGTCGGACAGCCCGTGCGGGGTGCCGGTCGAGATGATCGACCCCGGCGCCAGCGTCATGAATTCGGAAAACCACTCGATCAGCGTCGGAATGTCGAAAATCAGGTCGCGCGTGTTGCCGTCCTGACGCAATTCTCCGTTGACCCGGGTCTGAATGGACATCTCGTGCGGATTGGCGATGTCGGCCGCGTCGACGATCCACGGACCGACCGGGCCGAATGTGTCGAAGCCCTTGGCCTTGATGGGCGGCCGATAGAAGTTACCCACGAAATCCCGCACCGTGAAGTCGTTGCAGATGGTGTAGCCGGACACGTAGTCCATTGCCTCCTCGCGGTTCACGCCCCGCGCCGCGCGGCCGATCACGACGCCCAGTTCGCCTTCGTAGTGCATGTACTGCACTCCCGCCGGCCGGACGACTTCCTCCAGGTGGCCCACGACCGACGACGGGTTCTTGATGAACGGTATGGGTTCCGCGGGCAATTCCGCGAATTTCAGTTCGCGCGCGTGGTCGGCGAAATTCAGCGCCAGACCGTAGATGATCGTGTGTGCCGGCGGAAGCCAGCGCCAGTCCCGGGGCTCAAGCGGCTCCCCACCGGCAAGGCGGAAACTGCCGTCCCCGGCCACGCTTACGTCCAGCGCCTGCCCGTCCACTTCGATTCGAGCCTTCTTCATGCCAGTTCCTTCTCCAGTCCGGCGAAAAACTCCAGGGATTCGGGGTTCGCCAGGGCCTTGCGGTTGGCGACCTCCCGGCCGTGTATGACTTCCCGAACCGCCAGTTCGCTGATTTTCCCACTGATGGTTCGCGGAAGATCGGGGGCCATGATGATTCTTGAGGGAACGTGGCGGGGACTGGCGTCGAGGCGCAGCGCTTCCCGCACCCGCTTCTTCAGCAGTTCCCGATCGACGGCTTCATCGGTCAGCCGCAGGAACAGGACGATGCGAACGTCGCCTTCGTATTCCTGGCCGACGGCCAGCGCCTCCGCAACTTCGTCCAGCGCCTCCACCACGCGATAGATTTCGGCGGTGCCGATCCGGATACCCCGCGGATTCAGCACCGCGTCGGAACGCCCATGGATCACCAGGCCGCCGGTGCCGGTAATCTCGGCGTAATCGCCATGGGCCCACACGCCGGGAAACCTCGCAAAATAGGCCTGGTGATATTTCCTGCCGCCGGGATCGTCAAGGAAACCGAGCGGCATGGACGGAAACGGTCGCGTGCAGACCAGCTCGCCGGTCCGTTCGCGAACCGGCCGGCCATCGGAATCGAATACGTCAACCGCCATACCCAGTGCCCGGCACTGCATTTCCCCCCGGTAAACGCTGAGCATGGGGTTGCCGGAGATAAAGCAGCCGAGGAGATCCGTCCCGCCCGCAATGGACGCCAGCATCAGGTCGCTCTTCACCTCCCGGTAAACGTAATCGAAGCTCCGGGGCGCGAGCGGCGAACCGGTCGAGAGAAGCGCCCGCAGATGGGAAAGATCGGAAACGGCTCGCGGCCGCACTGACCCGTTTTCCATGGCCTTCAGGTAGGCGGCGCTGGCGCCGAACACGGTCACCTTCTCCTCCCCGGCAATCTTCCAGAGTACGTCCTGCGACGGGTGCAGTGGCGAACCCTCGTACAGGAGCAGGGTGCATCCCGACGCCAGTCCGCTGACCAGCCAGTTCCACATCATCCAGCCGCAGTTTGTCAGGTAGAACAGGCGGTCATCGGGGCCGACGTCGGCGTGCAGGCGATGTTCCTTGACATGCTGCAGGAGTGCGCCACCGGCGCGATGCACGATGCACTTGGGTGCTCCGGTGGTGCCGGAGGAAAACACCACGTAAAGGGGGTGGTCGAAGGGGAGCTGTTCAAAGGCGGGGGCTGCCGGACTGCCGAGATCGTCGTAAAGAACGGTCCCCGCATCCCGCGGAAGATCCCCGGCGCTACCGAGATTGGGCGCCATCACCGTCGTCTGCAGTCCGGGCAGGCCCTTGCGTATTTCCTGAAGTTCCGTCAGGCGATCGACGGGCCGCCCGCGCCAGTGATAGCCGTCCGCGGCGAGCAGCACCCTGGGCCCCAGTCGCCCGAACCGCTCAAGCACCGCGGGCACGCCGAATTCCTGCGAGCACGAACTGAATACGGCCCCGATGCTCGCAGCGGCCAGCATGAAGACGATGGTCTCCGGAACGTGCGGCATCCAGGCCGCAACGCTGTGGCCGCGCTCCACTCCAAGGCTGCGCAGACCGGCCGCGACGCGCCCCACCTCCGCGCGCAGCCTCCCGTAGCTCATTTCCCGCCGCCGGCCGGCTTCGTCACGATAGATCAGCGCGAGCCTTGTGTCTTCCTGCCACAGCAGGTTCTCGGCGAAATTGAGGCGCGCGCCGGAGAACCATTCGGCGTCCTGCATCCGCTTGCCCTCGGCGAGGGCGACGCTGAAATTCCTGCTGCTGCGAATCCCGCAGAAGCCCCACAGCCGGGCCCAGAAGCCCTCGGGATCGTCGATCGACCGGCGATGCAGGGCAGGGTAGTCGGAGAAACCGGCTTCGCGCATGAACCGCGCCATGGCGCTGGCATGCGCCCTTTCGGGCGGCGGAGTCCAGAGAGGAGCGCTCACGGCGCCGAAATTACCGGGAGGGCGTTCGCCCTCGCCCTCCCGGTAACGGGAATCAGAAGCTCCAGTCCACCTGTATGCCGGCGGACCGCAGGTCCTGCGGCGCCACCATGACGCCATGAATGTTGAACCGGAAACCCGTGAATTGCGTGAAATTCGTATTCCTGACGGCAGCCACCCAGGTGTCCTGTTCCAGGGCATTGTTGACGAAGAACTCCACGCGCAGGTTGTCCCGCTCGACTCCGGCGCGCAGGTTGGTCAGCCAGTACGCGTCCAGCCTGGCCAGGTTGCCGCCGTTGCCTGCCCAGGTCTTGCCGTAGTACATGAAATCTCCGCGCACGAAGAAGTCCCAATCGGCCGTCAGCGTGTCCATGTAGGTCAGGCTGGCATTACCCATCAAACTCGGGTAGCGTCCTGACTGGTTGCCGGCCAGGTTGCGGCTGCCGGTGATGTCCTGCACGAAGGTCGCGGCGAACGTCGTGTATTCGTTGTCCTGCCAGGCGGCATTGGCGCCGATCAGCCAGTTATCGGTCAGCGCCCAGGAACTCTCCACTTCAATTCCCCAGAGCTCCGAATCCCCCGGGAAGTTGAATTCCAGCGTGCGTGGCTGCTGCTGCGGGCCGGCCACGCCATCACGATTGGCGGGGTTCTCGTCATCCTGGTAATAGACCACAAAGTTGGTAAACAACTGTGCCACCCATTCGTAATAGTAGGCCGCCGCGCTGATCTGGCCGCGTCCGTCCATCAGGGACGCCTTGATGCCGATTTCGATGGCGTCCAGTTCCTGGGTCGGGGTGGACTCTCCCGCTTCCGGGGCCTTGCGGCGGATCTGGTCGTACTCGGATTCCGTGCTGGGCATTCCGGTATCGCGATCCACGTAGGGCTCTATGAACGGATCCCGCGAGGCATTGATCAGGTTGGTATTCAAAACGCCGGGCAGGACCCCGAGTGAGTAGCTGGCATAGATATTGATGTCGTCATTGGGATGCCACCGAAGAATGACCCGCGGCACGATTTCGTTGTAATCCTCGGCCAGACCGCCGGTCGTTCGCTGGTCCGCCATGTAGCGGGCCTCGATATCAATCGCGAACTGGTCTCCAAGGGGAATGGTCGTGGCGGCAAAGACGCCCCTCGTTTTCGCAGTTTCGCCCTGGGTGGGGGGCAGCGACACGAACAGCGGACCGAAGCAACCAATGGCTTCGGGCAGGAAGCACGCCACCACCACGTCTCCGCCGACGCCGGACAGCGCGATTTCCTGTTCCGTGTAGCTCGCTCCCACCATCCAGCTGATCCGGCTGTCGGGTGAGGAGGTCAGGCGCAACTCGGCGCCCTTGTCTTCATTCCTCTGCGGGTCGGAGGTCCAGAAAGACTCGTAATCGGTCATGTCGAAGTCACGAATCCAGTTCACGCCATGGTCGTTGTAGGAGGCCTTGAACGACACGTCCATGCCGTTGGCGAACCCGTAGTCCAATTCAATGCTGGAGCGGAAAACCTCCCGGCTCATGCCCATCGTGGTGCGGGACGGCACGCCGTCCAGCGTCGTGTTGTTCACGAGGTTCTGCACCAGCCAGTTCGAGCAATCCTCCGGACAGCGCGTCGGGTGCGTTATCCGCGTGAAGATCTCGGGGTACAACGTGGTATTTACGGAAATATCCGGCGCGCCCGGTTCCCCCGGCAAGGGGACCCGACCGCATATGTATTGAGCGGGATGAAGCGTCGTGATGTTGCCGTCGTTGTCCGGACGCCGGATGGTCGTGCCGGTGCAGGTGTCCCAGTCGGAACCGGGCAGGTAGCCTACCGCGGGCGGTCCATCGTCGTCCTCGTGATTGAAGAGGCGGAGGCGCACGGTGAAATTGTCGCTCGGCGCGGCCAGCAGCGTCAGGCTTATGGAATCGGACGACTCCTTGCCCAGTTCGCCGCCGTCATTGGCCGTGTACATGGAGCCCTTGTTGTAGTCGCTGAAACCGATCTGGAAGGCCAGCCTGTCCTGGATGATCGGCCCGCCGTAACTGGCGGCGATGTTGTACTGGCTGTATTGCCCCGCGGTGGCCCGCACCTTGCCCTCAAATTCCGTCAGGCTTGGATTGCGGGTTACGTAGTTGATGGCGCCCGAAAACGTGTTGCGTCCGAAAAACGCGGACTGCGGGCCCTTGATGACTTCCACCCTCTCCACGTCCAGCATCGGAATGGACTGCGAACCGCCCGTGACGAACACGCCGTCCACGAACAGTCCCGCAAGTTGCTGGTGGGGCGACCCTCTGGGCGGCGACATTCCGCGAAAGCGAATTACCGTGTTCTGCCGTCCCGGCCGATTGCTGGCGATGTTGTCCTGGAAGGACAGCCCGGTCGTCTGCAGGGCAATGTCTCCCAGGGTTTCCAGGCCCGCCCGGCTGAGATCCTCGGCCGAAAAAACGGTGATCGACAGCGGCGCCTCCAACAGCGATTCGTCACGCTTCCGGGCGGTAACGATGATTTCCTCAAGTTCCTGTGCGGCAGCTCCCAACGGGATGCACAGGACAATGGCGGGAATTGCGACGCCAAGCAGACGCAAGCGGAGCGTTCGGGCCATAGGGTCCCCTCCAGTTCGTACAAATGACCGGGCCGGATAATAGCACGCAGGCCGTAAATCCCGCGTCGATTCGCGTTGTGTGGCGCAGCGCCGTGTACACTCCCCGCGCTATGAGCGCGCGGGAAAGCATGGAGTTCGACGTCATCGTCGTCGGGGCGGGGCCATGCGGTCTGGCGGCTTCGATCCGGCTGGCCCAGATGGCTCGCGAAACGGGCCGCGAACTGAACATCTGTCTGCTGGAGAAGGGCGCGGAAATCGGCGCGCACATCGTCTCCGGCGCGGTGCTGGAAACCCGTGCGCTTGATGAGTTGCTGCCCGACTGGCGCGACCGGGGAGCGCCACCCGCAACGCCCGTGGAAACCGACGATTTTCATTTCCTGCTGTCTCCGGGCCGTTCGCTGCGCCTTCCGGGAGTATTCATTCCCCATCCCATGCGCAATCACGGCAATTGCATCGTCAGCCTGGGCGCATTGTGCCAGTGGATGGGGACGCAGGCGGAGAATCTTGGGGTCAACGTGTTCCCCGGTTATCCGGCTTCCGGCGTCGTTTACGAGAACGGCCGGATCGCGGGCGTGGTCACGGGGGAGATGGGCCGCGACCGCGACGGGTGCGAAAAGCCTGGCTACGACCCCGGAATCGAGCTGCGCGCGCCGTACACGATCTTCGCGGAAGGCTGCCGGGGCCATCTCGGCAAGGAACTGATGCAGCGCTTTGATCTTCGCAAGGACAGCGATCCGCAGCATTACGGCATCGGCATAAAGGAGGTCTGGCGAGCGCCCGAGAACCGGCGCCGCCCGGGCGCCGTCGTGCACACCCTGGGGTGGCCGCTTGGACAGACTACGGAAGGCGGCGGTTTCCTTTATCACGCGCATGACGGCCTTGTTTATCTCGGTTTCATCGTGGCGCTGAACTACCGCAATCCGTACCTCGATCCGTACGAGGAGTTTCAACGCTGGAAGCACCACCCGCGCATTCGCGAGGTCATCGAGGACGGCGAGAGGATTTCCTGGGGCGCGCGCGCGGTCAACAAGGGAGGCCTGCAGTCTCTTCCGAAGCTTGCCTTTCCCGGAGGACTCCTGGCCGGATGCGATGCGGGCTTTCTGAACGGGGCGAAAATCAAGGGCAGCCATACGGCGATGAAAACCGGCATGCTGGCCGCCGAAGCGGTTTTCGATGCGCTTACGGGCGATTCGCCGCCGGCGGTCCTGGAGGACTACCAGGACCGGATCGACGGGTCCTGGGTGCACGAAGAACTGCACCGGGCGCGAAATTTCGGACCGGCCCAGCACCGGTTCGGCCTGCTCGCCGGTTCGGCGTTTACCTGGCTGGACCTGAACATTTTCCGGGGGCGGCTGCCGTTCACGCTGCATAACCGCAAGCCGGACCACGAGGAACTGCTGCCGGCATCAAAGGCGCGCCGGATCGATTATCCGAAGCCGGACGGCAAGATCAGCTTCGATCGGCTTTCTTCGGTGTACCTCTCGGCCACCAATCACGAAGAGGACCAGCCATGCCACCTGGTTCTGGAGGACGAGGACCTGCCGATACGGGACAACCTGCCGGACTTCGCGGAGCCCGCGCAACGCTATTGTCCGGCGGCCGTTTACGAAGTGGCCTGGGAAGGCGACACGCCGCGTTTCGTCATCAACGCGCCGAACTGCATCCACTGCAAGACCTGCGACATCAAGGACCCGGCGCAGAACATCAACTGGGTTGCGCCGGAAGGGGGCGGAGGCCCGAACTACGCCGGGATGTAGGCCGCGCGATCAGGGGACTTCGACGGCGACGGCGACCGCCTCGCCTCCGCCGATGCACAGGGCGGCGACGCCGCGGCCTCCGCCGCGGTCTCGCAGGGCGTGGATCAGCGTGACCAGGATGCGGGCGCCGCTGGCGCCGATCGGGTGGCCCAGCGCGCAGGCGCCGCCGCGCACGTTAACCTTCTCGTGCGGCAGGCCCAGGTCGCGCATGGCAGCCATCGCGACGCAGGCGAAGGCCTCGTTGATCTCGAACAGGTCCACGTCGTCAACGGCCCATCCCGCTCTTTCCAGGACCTTCCCGATCGCCGGACCGGGCGCGGTGGTGAACCATTCCGGTTCGTGCGCATGGGTGGCGTGACCGGCCACGCTCGCCAGGGGCTGGACGCCCAATTCGCCCGCGCGGCTTTCGCTCAGCAGGACAAGGGCTGCGGCGCCGTCCGAAATCGAGGAACTGGACGCCGCCGTGACCGTGCCGTCCCGGGCAAAGGCCGGTCGCATGGCGGGTATCTTCCCCAAATCGCATCGACCCGGCTCCTCGTCCTCGCTTACCGTGAACGTATTGCCGCGGTACAGGTAATTCACTTCAATGATCTCGGACCCGAAGGCCTCGCGCGACGCCAGCGCGCGCGTCACCGAATCCACCGCGAACTCGTCCTGCTCGCGGCGGCTGAACTGGTAGCGGCGGGCGGTCTCCTCGGCAAAAAAGCCCATCATCCGTCCGTCGTACGGGTTCTGCAATCCGTCCAGGAACATGTGATCGCGCAGTTCCTTGTGTCCCATTCTCAGACCGTCCCGTGCCTTCTCGACCAGGTACGGAGCATTGGACATCGATTCCATGCCCCCGGCCACGACGACCATTTCGGGATCGGCCAGAATCCGGTCGTGCGCCAGCATCACCGAGAACAGTCCGGACCCGCACACCTTGCTGATCGTGGCGCAGGGGGTAGCGCTGTCGAGGCCGGCTCCGAGGGCGGCCTGGCGCGCCGGCGCCTGGCCGAGCCCGGCGGGCAGCACGCAGCCCATCAGAACTTCATCGATTTCGCCGGACGGCAGGCCGCTGTCACCGAGGCAGGAACGGATCGCGGTCGCCCCCAGGTCCGTAGCGGATACCCGGGACAGCGCGCCCAGCATGGCGCCTATGGGAGTTCGCCGGGCGGCGGCGATGACGGCTTTTTCTGTGCTCATGATCGATCAGTCGACAAACTCCTGCCGGAAACCGAAACAGATATGTTATTTTGACCGCTCGAAAAAGGGTAGGTGGGGAGCAAAATGCGTTATCACTTTTTTGGAACAGGAAAAGCGCACCGGATCGCAGTAATTGCGTGCGGCCTTTGCCTGTTGGCCGGCCCGGCGGCCGGAGACCAGCGCGTCAACGAGATGCTCGCGGTGCAGCAGAGCGCGACGGCAGACGACCGGCAGGCGCAGGCCGAGGTCAACGCCCTGGCCGACGAGACTCAGGAGGCGGTCAGCGAGTACCGTGTAAGGCTGCAGGAGCTGGACCGGATTCGCCGCTACAACGACAACCTGCAGCGCACCATCGACGACCAGGATCGCGAAAAGGCTTCGCTCACCAGGCAGATCAACGAATTCGGTGATCTCGAACAGGGAATCGTTCCGCTGCTCATGGACATGGTCGAGGACCTGGACCGGTTCATTTCGCTCGACGTCCCGTTCCTGATGGATACGCGCCGCGACATGCTCACGGATCTGCGCGACCTGATGGACCGCGCCGATGTCAGCATCGCCGAAAAATACCGCCAGGTCATGGGCGCATACCAGACGGAGGCGGCAATCGGACGCAACATGGAGTCCTATCCCGGTGAACTGGAGATCGGGGGAGTCAACCGCAAGGTGGACTTCCTGCGCGTCGGCCGCGTGCTTCTGGCCTACCAGACGCCCGATCGCGAGGAAACCGGCTACTGGGATACGCGCAGCGGGGAATGGCGTTCGCTGGATGACAGTTATCGCAGCCCCATAACCGTGGGAATACGCATGGCGCGCCGGCTGGCGCCGCCGGACATCCTGACCCTTCCAATTGCCGCGCCCGAAGGAGGTAAGTCATGAACCGTTTGCTTGCATTGTCCGGTCTGGCGATCATCCTGGCGGGGCCTGCCACGGCCCAGGAAGAGGCACAGCCGGAAGTTCCCGGGGAGCAGGCCGATTCGGTACTCGAACTTCTCGAACTGGTCCGCCTGGAGGCCCGGGAAGGTTCCCGCCTCAACCGGGAACGGGTGGAGCGCTTTCGTCAGGCTCGCGACGACCGCCAGCGCATGCTTGAGGAGGTGTCCCGCGATCTGGCCGCGGAAGAGCGCCGCAGCAATACGCTGAACCGCCGCTACGAGCAGAACGAAAACGAGCTTGCGGACCTGGAGGAACGGCTTCAGATCCGGATCGGAAACTTCGGCGAACTGTTCGGCGTCGTACGCGACGTGGCCGGCGATACCGTCAGCCAGGTCGTGACGTCACTGGTGTCGGCGCAGTATCCGGACCGCCTCGATCTCGTTCGCGGCATGGCCGAGGCGAAGGAACTGCCCAGCCTGGAGGACCTGCGCGGCCTGCAGCTGATGCTGCTGGAGGAAATGGCGCAGTCCGGGCAGGTCGTACGTTTCGATGCGGAAATTACCGATCCGTCCGGCCAGACGAGCGCGGGCAACGTGATCCGCGTCGGCGCCTTCAACCTGATCCACGACGGCAAGTTCCTGACACGGGATGACGGGACGGGCGCGTTGCAGATCCTGCCTCGTCAGCCCGCAGGCAGGTATCTCAGCATGGCCGAAGACCTCGGCGATGCCACGGCGGGGCCCGTCGAAATGGCGGTCGACCCGACCCGAGGACAATTGTTGGGGATGCTGATCCAGGCTCCGGACCTCGGCGAGCGCCTGCAACAGGGCGGATACGTGGGCTACACGATTATCGGAATGGGCGCCATCGGCCTGCTGATCGCGCTTTGGCGGCTGGTCGTGCTGCAGGGCGCCGGACGGCGAATCCGCGCGCAGCTCAGGAGCTCCAGCGCAAGCAAGGACAATGCCCTGGGACGGATCCTGGCAGTCTACGAGGAACACCAGACCGGCAATCTGGATGCTCTGGCGCTCAAGCTCGATGAGGCGATCATGCGGGAAGCGCCGATACTCGAACGCTACCAGGGCATACTCAAGGTTTTCGCCGCCGTCGCCCCGCTGCTGGGCCTGCTGGGCACCGTGGTCGGAATGATCATCACCTTCCAGCAGTTGACGCTGTTCGGAACCGGCGATCCGAAGCTGATGGCCGGAGGCATCTCGCAGGCCCTGATTACGACCGTTCTCGGCCTGATCGTCGCGATCCCGCTGGTGCTGCTGCACAGCGTGGTTTCCAGTTCCAGCCAGTCGCTGGTGGAAATTCTGGAGGAACAGAGCGCCGGCCTGATCGCACGCAGGGCGGAAGGCGATGCCGCCGCGGCGGAGGCTTGAGGAGAGCAGGACGGGATAACGGCGGGACACTGGCAGATGACTTTCCTGTTCGAAGCCTGGGCTTCCATCCGCGGCTTTTTCGAGCTGGGCGGCCCCGTGCTTTACGGAATTCTTGCCGTCACCATGCTGATGTGGACGCTGATCGTTGAACGGCTCTGGTATTTCTTCGGCGTTCTGCCCGGAGAAATGCGCGGCGCGCGGCAGTTGTGGGAAAGCGGACGCCGCGACGGTTCGTGGTTCGCCGCGAACCTTCGACGCCTGATTCTTTCCGAGGTCGGCCTGAGCGCCAGGCGTAACCTGGGGCTGATACAGACGCTGATGCAGATACTGCCGCTCCTGGGCCTGCTGGGCACGGTGTGGGGCATGGTCCAGGTGTTCGAGATCATGACGGTGTTCGGCACCGGCAATGCACGCCTGATGGCGGGCGGCGTCTCGCAGGCCACGATCCCCACGATGTCGGGGCTGGTTGCCGCGCTGTCCGGACTGTACCTGTCGGCCTGGCTGAGGCAGCGGGCCAAGCTCAAGATGGAGGAACTCGAAGACGCCCTGGAAATGCAGTTCGACGAACAGCCCCGGGAGGCGCCCGCATGATCGAGCGCAAGCACCGCAAGCGGTCGCAGGAAGAGGCCGAGATCAACATCACGCCGATGCTCGACATCGTGTTCATCATGCTGATCTTCTTC
>VXYS01000004.1:600000-890134 GCA_009845905.1 Gammaproteobacteria bacterium
GAAATGGTCCGGTGGATATGGACTCAGCGCCTTGGACAGGGCGACGGAAACGACGCTTTGCGGCTGACCGCGGGCTCCCGCAATACTCGCCAGTGCGGAGCGTTTCGCTTCCTCCAGCTGATCGCGATCGAAGACCGGCTCGCGCAGCACATGCGCCATCAAGGCCAGCGCTTCCTCGAAGTTGGCCTCGTCCGTCTGCAGCGAGGCGTTGATTCTCTGCCCACCGCCCCTGAGGTTGAGATCGCTCTTCAGGCGGTTCCATTCGGTGGCCAGTTCGTCGCGCGTGTACAGCGTGGTGCCGCGCTGCAACTGCCCGGCGGCGTATCCGGCCAAGCCGTGTTTTCCTGCCAGACTCTGTTCGCTGCCGAAGAACAGGTTCAGCGAAACGATGATCCTGTCCCCGCGCGATTTCTTCTCGATCGCCCACAGCGAGCCGCCGCCGGCCAGCTCCTGCCTGACGGTGCGGGCCGCGATGTTGTCCGGGCTGGGAACGAATTCCTCGCCCGCGCTCACCGACTGCCGTCCCGCCAGGGCCGCCAGCTCTTCGCTCTGATCGCTCCGGGACGCCACCGCGGCCCGGTCCGGGCTCTCGGTGGGGATGAACATGCCGGCGGTGCGGTTGCTGCGCTTGAAGTGTTTCGCCGCGGCCGCGTTCAGGTCTTCGACGGTCAGCGCGTCCAGCTGGTCCTTGTAAAGAAACAGGTACCGCCAGTCTCCCGCAGCGATGCTCTCGGAAAGTATGCGCGCCAGGGAGCCGACGTTCTTTATGGCGTTGTCGTAGTTGGAAACCATGGCAAGCCGCGCCCACTCGAGCTCCTCCTCGGTGATCGGCTCCGCGGGAACGCCCTCGGAAACGTCCAGAAGCGCGTCAAGCACCTCCTGCGTGTCGCCGTCCACCGGGACGGTCGCGTTCAGCGTGAACAGCCCCGGAAAGGCGAACGCGTCGGCGCGCGCGCCGGCGCCGGCGGCGATGCCCGGTTCGATCATCTTGCGGTACAGGCGCCCGCGGCTGGAATCGGCCAGGATGCGCGAAACCGCGTCAAGAGCCGTGTTCTCCTTCGTGGCTCCGGCGGGAATGTGATAGGCGGCCATGACCAGGCTCTGCTTTCCGACCCGCCGCAAGGTCACCAGGCGCTCGCCGTCCTGGGCCGGCTCGACGGTATAGATGCGAGGCAGCTCCCGCTCCGGGGCCGGAATCGTACCGAACGAATCGGAGATGATCGAGGCGGCCTCGCGGGGATCGAAATCGCCGGCCACGATGAGCGTGGCGTTGTCCGTCTGGTAGTAGGTCCGGTAGAAGGCCTGCAGGCGGCCGATGTCCACGCCCTCGACGTCGGAGCGCGCGCCGATCGTCGAGTTCCCGTAGTTGTGCCATTCGAAGGCCGCCGCGCGGACCCGCTGATCCAGCATCCGGCCCGGGCTGTTCTCGCCCCGCTCCATTTCGTTGCGCACGACCGAGAATTCGGATTGCAGGTCCTCGTAGGCGATGAACGAATTGACCATGCGGTCGGCTTCCATTCGCAAGGCCCATTCCAGGTTGTCGTCGGTCGGTTCGAAACTCTCGAAGTAGTTGGTCCGATCAAGCCAGGTCGTACCGTTGAACCCCATGCCGCGCTCATTGAAGGATTTCGGTATGTCGGGATTGTCCGGCGTGCCCTTGAACAGCAGGTGTTCCAGCAGGTGCGCCATCCCGGTTTCGCCGTAGTTTTCGTGCATGGAGCCGACGCGGTAAGTGACGTTGACGGTCACCCGCGCCTGCGCGTTGTCGGGAAACAGCAACACCTGCAGTCCGTTGGGCAACGAGTACTCGTGAATGCCTTCCACGCTCGTGACGTATTCGAACCCGTCCCCGCCGGCGGAGATGCTCAGTGGATCCTCCGCGACGGCGCCTGCCGGCAGGACCAGCAGCATCAGCACGAACTTCTTTGTCAGATGTTTCATCGACGGCCGAATCTTACGCGGCTTTGGGGCGATCACGCACGGAAATGACGGTTTCCCCATCCTTGTCGGCCACTTCGAGCGTCTCGCCCGGCCTGGCGTCCGCCGACAGCAGCCATTCCGCCAGAGGGTTCTCCACGTAGTCGCGGATTACCCGTTTCAGCGGGCGGGCGCCGTAAGCCGGGTCGTAACCGAGATTGGACAGGCGCAACTTCAGGGCATCGTTGACCTCAAGCGCCATATCCTGCTCCGCCAGCCGAACCGCGAGGCGATTGAGCTGCAGGTCCACGATCGCGCGAATCTCCTCGCGCGACAGCGGCCGGAACACGACGATGTCATCGATGCGATTGAGAAATTCCGGGCGAAAGTGCGAACGCAGGGAGTCCATCACGGCTTTCCTGATCTCCTCGTGCTCGGACCCGGCCAGCGAACGGATCTGGTCCGAGGCCAGGTTGGAGGTCATGATCACGACCGTATTGCGGAAGTCCACCGTTCGGCCCTGGCCGTCGGTCAGGCGCCCTTCGTCCAGCAATTGCAGCAGGATATTGAGCGCATCCGGATGCGCTTTTTCCAGTTCGTCCAGAAGCACGACGGAATACGGGCGGCGGCGCACCGCCTCCGTGAGCTGGCCGCCTTCGTCGTAGCCGATATAGCCGGGCGGCGCGCCGACCAGCCGCGACACGGCATGCTTCTCCATGTACTCCGACATGTCGATGCGCACCATCGCTCCCTCGCTGTCGAACAGGAACTCCGCCAGGGCCTTGCACAACTCGGTCTTGCCCACGCCGGTGGGGCCCAGGAACAGAAACGAGCCGGTGGGCCGGTCCGGGTCGGCGAGCCCGGCGCGGGACCGGCGGATCGCCCGCGACACCGCACGCACCGCCTCGTCCTGGCCGATCAGGCGGCGATGCAGCTCATCCTCCATGCGGTTGAGCCGCTCGCGCTCGCCGGTCAGCATGCGGGAAACCGGAATGCCCGTGGCGCGGGCCACGACGGCGGCGATGTCGGCTTCCCCGACCCGGCTGGAGAGCATGGCGTCGGACGCGTGTTCCGGCTCGTTTTCCTGCGCATCCTCCAGCTTCCGTTCCAGTTCCGGGATGACGCCGTATTGAAGCTCGGACATGCGCTGCAGGTCCTGCCCGCGGCCCGCCTTCTCCAGCGCCAGGCGGGCCTGTTCCAGTTGCTCCTTGAGTCCGGCGGCTTCCTGGGTGCGGGCCTTTTCCGTCTTCCACGTTTCCGACAGTTCGGCGTGTTGCCCTTCCCGGTCGGCAATCTCGACATCGAGGTCCGCCAGCCGCTGCCGCGCGCCCTCGTCCTCGTCCTTGCTCAGGGCCTCGCGTTCGATCTTCAACTGGATGAGCCGCCTCTCCAGCCGGTCGATGGCTTCGGGCTTGGAGTCCATCTGCAGGCGAATGCGCGCCGCGGCCTCGTCGATCAGGTCGATGGCCTTGTCCGGCAGCTTGCGATCGGTGATGTAGCGCTGGGAAAGAGTGGACGCGGCGACTATGGCGGCGTCCGAGATCGTGACGCCATGATGCACTTCGTAGCGTTCCTTCAGGCCGCGCAGGATGGCGATCGTATCCTCCACGCTGGGTTCGTCGATCAGCACCTTCTGAAAGCGCCGCTCCAGCGCGCCGTCCTTCTCCAGGTTCTTGCGGTACTCGTCGAGGGTCGTTGCGCCCACGCAATGCAATTCGCCGCGCGCCAGGGCGGGTTTGAGCATGTTGCCGGCGTCCATTGCGCCCTCGGCCTTGCCCGCGCCGACCAGCGTATGCAGCTCGTCGATAAACAGGATGATCCGGCCTTCCTGCTTCGCCAGTTCCTTGAGAACCGCCTTCAGCCGCTCCTCGAACTCGCCGCGGTACTTGGCGCCCGCGATCATCGCGCCGAGATCCAGGGCCAGCAGGCGCTTGTTCCTGAGCCCTTCGGGCACCTCCCTGTTGGCGATGCGCTGCGCCAGCCCTTCAACCACGGCGGTCTTGCCGACGCCCGGCTCGCCGATCAGCACCGGGTTGTTCTTGGTCCGCCGCTGGAGGATGTGCATCGTGCGGCGAATCTCCTCGTCGCGGCCGATGATGGGATCGAGCTTGCCTTCCTCGGCGCTGCGGGTCAGATCGATCGCGTATTTCTCCAGCGCGCCCCGCAGTTCCTCCGCGCCGGCCTCGTCGACGGTTTCCCCGCCGCGAACCTGGTCGATTGCCGCCTCCAGTCGCGCCGGGTCCACGCCGGCGTCCTTCATTAGCCGCGCGTGTTCGCCCCTGTCGCCGGCCGCGGCGTGCAGCAGGATCTCGCTGCTGACCAGCGTATCGCCGCGCTTGCGTGCCAGCTTGCCGGCCAGGTTGAGTACCCGAGCGAGCGCCGCCGAAGCGTGCAGATCGCCCTCCTGCCCCTGGACGCTGGGCATGCGCTCAAGCGCTTCGGCCAGATCGGTCTGCAGCTTTCCGGTGTCGGCTCCCGCTCTGCGCAGGAGCGGCAGCACGGCGCCCCGGTCCTGCTCCAGCAGCGCCCGTAGGACATGCAGCGGTTCGAGAAACTGGTGGTCGGCATCCACGGCGGCCGCCCGCGCCTCGGACAACGCTTCCCGCACGCGATTGGTGAATTGATCCATGCCTTCGATATGGCGTCCGGCAGCTCGAATTCAACCGGGCGGCTCCAGCCAGACAAAGGAGGCATGACGCTCCGTGCCGCCGTCCCTGCGCCAGGAATGAAAGCGGGCGGGGTCCGAAAACGTGCACCAGCGTCCGCCGTAGACGTTTGTGACTCCGAGCCTGCGCAACTGATGCCGCGCAAGGCCGGCCAAATCGAGCAACCAATGCGTGCTGTCCCGTCTGGCAAAGAACTGCGCCGAATCCGGCGTGTCGGTGGAAATGGCCCGGAAAACGTCGGCGCCGACCTCGTACGCCGGACCGCCGATGCCGGGACCGATCCATGCCATCAGGTTCCGCGGGTCGATCGCCGCGGGGCCGCCGCCGCACAACGCGGCCACGGTCGCCTCGATCACGCCCGAAGCCAGGCCGCGCCAGCCGGCATGGGCCGCTCCGACGCGGCTTCCCGCGGCATCGCACAACAGGACCGGCAAGCAGTCGGCAGTGCGCAGCATGCATGCACGCCCCGCGGCAAACGACACGCAGCCATCAGCCTCGGCTTCGGTCCAGTCTCCGTCGGCGCATACAACGTCCCTGCCGTGCATCTGCGAGAGCCAGCGCGGTTCGCCCGGGATCTCCAGCAGCCGCCATGCTTCGCCGGGCTCAAGGCCGCGCAGGGTACTGGCGGCGCGTACCGGCCAGGGCGCCGGCCAATCCGGGAGAATCAACCGCTCCACGAAAAATCGTCCCAGTTGCGCTCCTCCCCGGCCAGGCGCGTCAGCAGACCGCACATGTCCTCCGGCAATGGAGCTTCGAAATTGCACTCCCGATCCGTCGCGGGATGCCTTGTTCCAAGCCGGCCGGCATGCAGCGCCGGACGGCCGAACCCGTCCCTGCTGCGGGAATACAGCGAGTCCCCGGCCAGCGGATACCCGACGTGAGCCAGGTGCGCACGTATCTGGTGCGTGCGCCCCGTCTCCAGGCGAACCGCGACAAGCGCGTTCGCGGGAAAACGCTCAAGAACGCGGTAGTGGGTGACGGCGCTGCGCCCGCCCGGACGAACCGCCACGCGCAGCCGGTCGCGGGGGTGGCGTCCCAGCGGCTGGTCTATGGTCCCGCCGGCCACCGGACAACCCCGGGTCACCGCCCGGTACTCGCGGCGAATCCGCCTTTCCTGCAGGTCCCCGGTAAGCCGCTGGTGGGCGGCGGCGGTGCGGGCCACGATCAGCAGCCCGGTCGTGCCCGCATCCAGCCGGTGCACCAGTCCGAAGCGCGGCACGGCCTCGAGTTCCGGGAACCGGTGCAGCAAACCGTTCTGCAGCGTACCGCCGGGATTCCCGGCGCCGGGGTGCACGACCAGCCCGGCCGGCTTGTTCACCACGATCAGGTCCCGGTCGGCATGGACCACGTCGAATTCCACGAACTCCGGCTCCACCGATCCCGCCGCGGCCAACTCCCCGCGGATCTCGTATTCCTGTCCCGCATGCACCGGCGAGCGGGGCCTCAGGGAATCGCCGCTTTCCTCCGTAACCTGACCGCGCTCTATCCAGGCCTTGATCAGGCTGCGCGAATAATCCGGCAACAGCCTGGCGAGCGCCGCGTCCAGCCGCCTCCCCGCGAGACTCTCGGGGATCACGACCCGTTCTTGCACCCGGCGCTTCATCGAACCACGCTCCGCATGCCCCGCATCTTCGCAGAAAAAGGCCGGGGCTGACATGCTGCTGGGGCGCTCGTTATACTGCACGCTTGTTCGTACCGCGATAGTTCTTGCGCACCGAAATGATCACAACTCGCAACCTCGCCGGGATTCTGCTCGTGGCGGCGGCCTGTGCCGCGCTGGCCGGTTGCGGTCGCGGCGACGAGCGCGACGAGTTGTCGGCGGCCAACGTGCTCTACGAACGCGGGCATGCGGCGCTGGAAGGCGGCGACTTCCGCAAGGCCCTGCGTTTCCTCGGCACACTCAAGGCGCGCTTTCCGTTCAACCCGCAAACGCGCCAGGCGCAACTGGAGATCATCTACTGCCACTATCGGCTGAACGATCAGGACAGCGCGGTGGAGGCGGCGCGCGAGTTCGAGCGCGAGAACCCGCGCCATCCGAACGTCGATTACGCCATCTACATGCGCGGCCTGGCCCTTTTTGCGCGCCAGCCCGGACGCTTCGGACGCCTGTTCCGGATCGACTACTCCCGGCGTCCCGTCCTGAGCGCCGGCGAATCGTTCGACGCCTTCACGCAATTGACGACGCGATATCCCGACAGCGAATACGCCGCGGACGCCCGGCGCCGCATGGTTTACCTGCGCAACCGCATGGCCCGATACGAGAATCATGTCGCCGACTATTACCTCCGCCGGGGAGCCTGGATCGCGGCCGCGAACCGCGCGCGGTTCGCGATCGACAACTACCATGGCTCGCCCGAAATCGCCGGTTCGCTCAAGATCCTGGTCAAGGCGTACCGGAGGATCGGGCTGGATGAGCTGGCGACGGACGCCGAGCAGATGCTCGCCACGAACTTTCCGGGCGAGCAGGTCGATGACGAGCAGCGGCGGCGGCGCTTTTTCTTCTTTTAGCGTAAGGAAGGGGTCCCGCCTTCGTGGAGGGCGAGACGCCCTCATCCCTATGTTCAGTCGTCCAACGGTATCAGCGCGGCGATCCGCTTGATGCGTCCCTGCTTGCCCGGCGGGCCCAGCGTGATGCACGCCGCGGTCGGGCGCTCGATTTCATACTCGCCGACCGAATAACGCGCGTAGCGGCGGCGCATCACGTCTTCGCACAGCAGCAGCCGGTACTCGCGTTCCAGGTGGCTGAAGCGCACCCGCACAACGTGCTCGTCGGACACCGGGCGCCGCGTCACGTCCACGATGTAGCGGTCGAGTTCGATCAGTACCAGCGACGAATCCAGTTCCATGGCCTCCGGCGCCAGCACGCGGTCGTAGGAACCGGCCTTGGTCGAGGTCTTGTCCGACCACAACTCCAGGGGCGAAGAGCACAGATCGCCCAGGAGCTCCCGGGGGTAGGTTCCGACCTTGCGCCAGCGAGGGCGCTCGGCGACAAGAAGATTCTCGTTCTGCGGAGGCTTTGGCGCAGCGGCTTCGACAGGCGCCATGAAAATATCCAGCGGGCGGGCCGGGGACTTGTTGCGGTAACGCACGGCGTTGAGCGACAACGCTCGCCCCTTTCCCGCGCCATGAAGACGCGCCCAGGAGCCCAGTATTTCGCCGTCGAAATGCATCGCGGCCACCCGGAAGCCGCCTTCGGCTTCGTAGCGCGCAAGGCAGAGAAATTGCTTTATTTCCAACGCAGATCCCAAAAGCGCGGCATTTTATGTTTTTCGGGCCGGCGCGCCAAACTCCGGGGGACCGAGGCGCGCCAGAACGGTACGCAGCTCGTCCGGCATGGGCGCATGCAGGCGCACTGTCCGCAAGGTGAGCGGATGACGCAATTCCAGCCCGGATGCATGCAAAAACAGCCGCTTGAGGCCGAGTGACCGATCGGGCCCGCTCCGGGTCTGGCCGTAGCGGTCGTCGCCGAGCACCGGGTGGCCGATGGCGGCGGCGTGAACGCGGATCTGGTGGGTGCGACCCGTAACCGGCACGGCGCGCACCAGCGTGGCCTCCCGCCACTCCTGGCGAGGCATGAACCGGGTCTGCGCCGGCTGGCCCGACCCTGCCCGGACCCTCCGCTCGGAACCCGTGCTGTGCGATCGGTCCAGGGGCAGGTCAATCCGGCGCTCCCTGCCCTTCAGACGCCCGGCCAGCAGGGCGATATAGGTCTTGCGGACCTCGTTCGCGCGAAAAGCCCTGTGCAGGGCGTGCAGGGCACGGGGTTTCCTGGCCAGCAGCAGGCAGCCGCTGGTCCCCCGGTCCAGCCGGTGCGCCAATTGCAGAAAGCCATCGCGGGGGCGGGCGGCGCGGAGCAACTCAACCGCCCCGAGGTTGACGGATCCCCCCGCGTGCACGGCCAGCCCGGCCGGTTTGTCAAGAACCAGAAGACCCTCGTCCTCGTACAGCACGCGCTGCTCTATCCACCGCGCCCGCGACGCCACGGGCGGCGGGGGCCGCCGCTGAAGAAACGGCGGCAGTCGAACCTCGTCGCCCGCGCGCAGGCGGTGGCCCGAGGACTTCCGGCCCCGGTTCACCCGCACCTCGCCGCGCCGTATCATCCGATGCACCCGCGCCAGTCGCATGCGCTTGAGGCGTCCCGCCAGAAAGTTGTCCAGGCGCCGTCCGGCATCGTCTCCGGAAACGATAAGAACGTTGTCTTTTATCGGCAAATGGCGATGCCCCCAGGGTATTAGGCCATGCATGGCCGGATGGCGGGCCGTGCTATATTATGCGTCGGCGCTGCTGACACGCGCCCGCGCAAACGTTTGCGCAATCGGCAGGACTGACCTGCCGGACCTGTTTCCCATTGCGGCGGAGGAACGCCGGTCTTTCCGGATGAATTTCAAGGACCCGAACGTGCACCTGACGTTTTCCTGATGAATTACCTCTACATGCTCTGCTGCCTGCGCCCCCAAGGGTGGGCGCCGGGCACGGCTGCGGCGTGGCTCCGCCCGAACACGGACGAGATTCACAATGAAAAGAATGCTTGTAAACGCCACCCAGCACGAAGAGGTGCGCGTTGCCCTGGTCGATGGGCAAGAACTCTATGACCTTGCCATCGAACACAGGGAAAAGGAAGAAAAGAAGGGCAATATCTACAAGGGGCGCATCGCGCGCATAGAACCCAGCCTCGAGGCTGCCTTTGTGGATTTCGGCGCGGAGCGCCACGGGTTTCTCCCTCTGGAAGACATATCCCGCGAGTACTTCCTGCGTACTCCGGAGCCCGGCAAGCCGCTGAACATCGCCGAGCTGGTGGACGAAGGCCAGCAGCTCGTGGTGCAGGTGGAGAAAGACGAGAGGGACAACAAGGGCGCGGCCCTCAGCACCCACGTTTCGCTGGCCGGCCGCTACCTGGTGCTGAACGCCAATAATCCGCGCGGCGGCGGCGTATCCCGCCAGGTGCGCGGCGAGGATCGCCAGGCCGTGCAGCAGAGGCTCGGGAAGCTCAATATTCCCAAGGGGATGAGCGTCATCATCCGCACTCAGGGGCATGATCGGAGCACCGAGGAACTGCAGTGGGACCTCGACAACCAGTTGCGGATCTGGGAGGCCATCAAGCTGGCCGTGCTGGATCGTGACGGCCCGTTCCTGGTGGTGCAGGAATCCAGCGTGATCCTGCGGGCGGTGCGCGACTACCTGTCCGACTCCATCGGCGAGGTCGTGGTGGACGACGACGAGGCCTACGAGAGCATTCGCAGCTTCATGAAGCACACCATGCCGCACTTCCTCAACCGGCTGCGGCGCCATGAAGGCGACGGCCCCCTGTTCAACCGCTACCAGATCGAGAGCCAGATCGACTCGGCGTACCGGCGCCGGGTAAACCTGCCTTCCGGCGGCCAGATCATCATCGACCAGCCGGAGGCGGGCATCTGCGTAGACGTCAACTCCGCGCGCGCCACGTCCGCCGACGATATCGAACAGACCGCGCTGCAGACCAACCTCGAGGCCGCGGACCAGATCGCCCGCCAATGCCGCATCCGCGATCTGTCGGGACTCATCATGATCGACTTCATCGACATGCGTTCCTCCGGCGCCAACCGACAAGTGGAGGAACGGCTGCGCCAGGCCACGCGCAACGAACCGGCGAGAATCCAGATCGGGCAGATTTCGCGCTTCGGCATCCTCGAAATGTCGCGCCAGCGCCTGCGCACTTCGCTGGTCGACGCGACCCACGAGACCTGCCCAAGGTGCGGCGGCACCGGGCGAATCCGGGGCGTGGAGTCGCTTGGGCTGCACGTCCTGCGGATGATCAGCGAGGAAGCGGGCAAGGAACGCACTTCCAAGGTAGTCGCCGAGTTACCCCTGGTTGTCGCGAATTTCCTGCTTAACGAAAAGCGGTCCGTGCTCTCGCAGATCGAGGACGTGTTCAAGGTCAGCGTGGTGCTGGTGGCCAACTCCGCCATGGAGACACCGGAATTCGCGTTGCGCCGTGTTCGGGGCAAGGACGAAGACGAAGACACGCCGAGTTACGAAATGACGACGGTGAAGGCGCCGCCGCCTGCGCTGCTGACGCCCAGCAGCCCCAAGCCGCCCGAGAAACCGGCCGTGGAACGAACGCTGCCGGATACCGCGCCACCGGAGCGCAAGGCCAGGGCCGCGAAAAAGCAAAAGGACAGGAAGAAGCCGAAGGCGGGTTTCTTCGCGCGGCTCTTCGGTCTGGACAAGAAGAAGAAGAAAAAAGCGGACGCCGGGAAAAAGAGGCAAAAGTCCCACCCGCCCAAACGGACGCGTTCCAGGCATCCATCGAAGGGCAAAAGCGGCGGCAGGGGAAGAAAACCGGGCGACTCCAGGAAAAAAGGCGGGCAAAGGCCTAAAGCGGAGTCCCGGCCCAAGGGCCAGCAGAAGCAGAATAAGGGAGACGGCAAGGCAAAAGCCCAGCCGACACCGGCTGCGGCAAAGAAGGATGGCGAAGGACCAGGCGGTCAGGCACCGCGCCGCAGACGGCGCAGGCGGCGCAGAAGGCCGGCGGCGGACGCGCAGCCGCCCTCCTGATCAGGCGCTCAGCGGGAAAGCGTTCCCGGGGAAGCCTTCCTCATGCCCAACCTTTTGGGGAGCGTTGGAGCAGGGACAGCGAGAATCGAGCCAGGATGGCTTCTCCCCAAAAGGTTGGGCATGAGGAAGGCGAGGTACGGCAGAGCCCGTCTCGAGGGCGAGACGCCCTCGTTCCCAGGCCCTAGTCGACTTCGGCGGTCAGCCAGCCGTCGGGCTGCCAGTGCGAAACGCGCATCTCCACGCCTATGGCTTCGGCGTATCCGAGCAGCCGCGGCCGGGTCCAGTTCTCGTGAATCCACTCCTCGGTCAGATCGAACTGTCCGATCCTGTGAGTGGCTGCAAGCACGCGGGCGAACGGTGAGCGCCAGCGGCGCATTCCGGGACCGGACTCCGTTTCCAGGCACAACTGGTAGTGGCAGGCCGTGCGGTCAAAGATGCCGATCAGGGCAATCTCGGCTTGCCCGGACTTCTCGACCAGACCCTTCATGATGTTGGTCAGCGGCTTCATCGTCCTGATGTCGTGGGCCACGTATTCTTCCATCAATCCGTGGTCCTTGGCGAACTGCATGGCCTGAAGCCGCGCCTTGATCAGGGCGTCGTTGATTTCGTGCGCGTAGGGTTTCGTGTTCTTGAGGGTCTTGAGCACCACCGCCATAGACTTTCCGAATTCCTCCTCACGGCCTTCGACGCCGGTTTCGACGCCGGTCCAGGCTTGCGGCGGAGGACCGCCCGCTACTCCGGGCGGAGGCCCGCCGGCGGCCGCAGGCCGGGCGCCGGGCAGGGTTGCGGTTTCTTTGCGCAATGCTTGAACGCTCATGGAATCCCTCGCTGGGTGGTTGGTGGCAGGGGAAAATATTATACGGAGCGCAGGATCCGTTCCACTTTGCGCACGTCTTCGGGCGTGTCCACTTCCGGTCCCGGCGGCGGGTCCACGACTTCCACGCCTATGCTCATGCCGAGCCACAGGGCCCGAAGCTGCTCCAGGCCCTCGCTGAGTTCCGGCTCGCAGGGTGGCTCGGCCGTAAGCCGCCGGAGAACGCGAACGCGGTAGGCGTACAGGCCGGTATGACGCAGAAAGCGGGGATCGCCGGCCCTGGCCGGGTGGCTGCCGGGAATCGGCGCGCGGCTGAAATACAGGGCCCTTCCGGCCGCATTCAGAACCACCTTGACCACATTGGGGTTGGCGGCCTCGTCAGCGTCGGGCAGCGGCGAAGCCAGCGTGGCCAGATCGTCGTGAAGCGCCCTGGCGACCACGGCGCGAATATGCGCGGGATCAACCAGCGGCGCATCGCCCTGGAGGTTGACGACCACGTCGTCAGGCCCGAACCCGAGTTGCTCGGCCACCTCCGCCACCCGGTCCGATCCCGAGGCGTGATCATCACGGGTCAGACAGGCCCGGCCGCCGAAATTTTCCACGCAGGAGGCCACACGCTCATCGTCGGTGGCGACCACGACGGTTTTCGCCCCGCCCTCGCCGGCACGGCGCCACACGTGCTCGACCAGGGACCGGCCCGCCAGCGGTGTCAGGGGCTTGCCGGGCAAGCGGGCGGACGCGTAACGCGCGGGAATGACGATATGAAAGACGGCTGTCATCAGGGCCTGTTTACACTAGTCCTTGTCAAGCAAAGCGAGAACCCTGCGGAGGAGTCGCTCGCGGGAGCTTGCGGGCATGTAAACCCTTGCGGGAGTCCACCACAGATCGCCTCCCGCAGTGTCCGGGTACTTTACGGCGTCCTTGGCCGTCATGATCACCGGCAAATCACGTTTCAGCAGCGATTCCAGGGAAACCCGGCCGTGGTCCGGTGCCCGGACCGGCTCCACATCAAGACCACAAACCCGTAGCGCCGCATGAAAGCGTTGCGGCACGCCGACGCCCGCCAGCGCCAGGACCCGCCGGCCGGCGAATGCCGTCAACGGCCGCTCCCGGGCGCCGTCCAGCCGCACCGCGCGGTCGATCCGCAATTCGAATTTCAGCCCGGGGAACTCGCTTTGCATGCCCTGGACCAGAACTTCATCCACTTCCCTGAGACGCCGGGAGGACTCGCGCAACGGACCGGCGGGGAGCCGAAGACCGTTTCCCAGGCCACGGTCACCGTCGACGACGCAAATCTCCATGTCCCGCGCCATGCGATAGTGCTGCAGTCCGTCGTCCGACAGCACGATCTCCGCGCCTTCCGCTACCGCCCGGCGGGCCGCGCCGGCCCTGTCGATGCTGACCCAGACCGGGCATTCGGCCTGCTTCGCCAGCATGACTGGCTCATCGCCGACCTCGCCGGCGTCGGAAAGCGGCGTGACGCGCACCGGAGTGTTCTGCCTGCGTCCCCCATAGCCGCGGCTTACGATGGCCGGTTTGCAGCCGGCCTCCGCCAGTGCTTGCGCGAGCCAACCCGTAATCGGCGTCTTGCCGGTTCCGCCCACGCTGATATTGCCCACGATCACTACCGGGGCGCCCGCCGAAAAGGAACGCGCCCAGCCCTTGCGGTAGGCGGTCCGCCGCATGGCGGCGGCGGCGGCGAACAGGCCGGCCGCCGGGCGGAGCAAGGCGCTGAGCCAGCCGCGCCGCTCCCACGCCTCAAGTACCGTGTCAGCTGGCATTCCCGCCGTTTCGGAATTGCAGCCGGTGCAGGCTGGCGTAATGGCCGCCTTTCGCAAGCAGTTCCGCGTGCGGCCCCGCCTCCACGATTCGGCCCCGCTCCAGGACCACGATGCGATCCGCGTGTTCCACCGTGCTTAGCCGATGGGCGATGACCAGCGTGGTGCGGCCGCGCATCAGCCGGTCCAGGGCTACCTGCACGTGACGCTCCGAGCGGCTGTCCAGCGCCGAGGTGGCCTCGTCGAGAATCAGGACCGGGGCGTCCTTGAGCAGGGCCCGGGCGATGGCCACACGCTGCCGCTCCCCGCCGGACAGGCTCAGCCCGCCTTCGCCCACCAGCGCGTCCAGGCCGTGGCGCCTGGATTCCACGAACTCCATGACGTGGGCGGCCCGGGCCGCCGCTTCCACCGCGTCCGTGCCGGCGCCGGACAGCGAGCCGTAGGCAATGTTGTTCGCCAGCGTGTCGTTGAAAAGCATGACGTCCTGCGTCACCAGCGCGATCTGCGCACGCAGGGCCGGCAGCGGCCAATCGTTCAGGGGGCGTCCGTCCAGCCGCAGTTCTCCGGCATCCGGCTCGAAGAAACGCGGAATCAGGCTCACCAGGGTGGACTTGCCGCTGCCCGATCGCCCAACGATCGCCACCCTCTCGCCGGGCTCGATCCTGAGCGTCACATCGCGCAGTGCCGCCGCGCCCTCGCGGTCATACGAAAACGACACTCGGACGAATTCCAGTTCGCCCCGGGCGCGCTCTCCGGTCGGCCCAGCCGGCGTCGCGGCGTCATCGGACTCCACCGCGCTGTCCAGCAGGCCGAATACCGACTCCGCGGCCGCCAGTCCCCGCTGCAGCGAGGCATTGACGTTGGTGAGGTGCTTGAGCGGCGTCATCAGCAACAGCATCGCCGCCATGAAGCCGGTGAACTTCTCCACCTCGAGCCCGTCGGTCACGGAATACTGCGCGACGAACCAGGCTACCGAGGCAACGCCCACGGCGGCCAGCAGCATCGTGACGCCGTCGCCGCCGGCGCGCGCCATGATCAGCTTGAGATGAAGCCGCTTGTTGCTTTCGTTGGCGCTGGCGAAGCGTTCGCTCTCCCGCCGCGCGCCCCCGAACACCTTGATTATGCGGAGCCCGCGCAGGGCCTCATCGGTGATCCGCGAGACTTCGCCCATGTTTTCCTGGATCCGGCTGCTGTAGCGGCGGAAGTGCCGCGACAGCACCCGTGCCGTCAGTGCGATCAGCGGCGCCACGACGAGCACCACCGCGGACAGTCCGGCGCTGGCGTAGACCATGTAGGCAATCAGCCCGAGCACAGTGAGGCTGTCGCGAACGATGGTCGTGATGACCGTCGAGGCCGCGTCCGCCACCTGCTCGGCGTCGTAGAGCATGCGCGAGAGCAACTGCGCGCGCGGTCGCTTTTCCACCGCCCGAACGGGCATGTGCAGGAACCGCTCGAACAGCATGGCCCTAAGTTGCCCCACCACCGAGCGGCCGATCCTCCCCAGTTGATGCGCCGAAACGAACCCGGAAACGCCGCGTATCAGAAACAGGCCCAGCACGCCGGCCGGCAACCATCGCGCCCAGGGACCCCCATCGTTGACCAGCAGTCCCGTCAGCCGTTCGACGGCAATCGCGAACCCGATCTCGGTCAATGCGAATACGGCCATGGCCAGGACCGCGAGCAGAAAGCCGCGCCAGTACGGAACGGCCAGCGCTCCCAGGCGCCTCATCGGGGTTTCGGGCTGCATGTTCCGAGTTTACCCGGCGCCGGGAAGTTGCGAGTCATTTACAGCCGGTGCGGGATAGGTCCAGAGCCGCGCCTTGTCGCGGCGCCATTCCGTCGCAAGTTCCAGCGAATTTCCGCCGCGCGATTCGAATCGCAGCGCGCCGCTCGCACCCGTGTTCCACTGCCGGGCGCCTGCGCCGGTCCAGCGCGCGACCACCGTATCCCTGGGGAATCCCCAGCGATTGAAGAATCCGGTGGAATGCGCCACCAGGCGTGGGCGCACGGCCTGCACGAACCGGCTTGAGGAGGAGCTTGAACTGCCGTGATGCGGTGAAAGGACCAGGTCGAAGGGTCCGTCAAGCGCCCTGCCGACCAACCGGGACTCGCCGCGGGATTCCAGGTCGCCCGGCAGCAGCACCCGCACGCCCGGCGCCTCGACGACCAGGACGCAGGAATCGTCGTTCCCCCGCGATCCCGAGCCCGTGTCGGGGTTCAGAGCCCGGAACCGCACCGCACCGGCGGCCCACTGCACTCCGGTAACGCAGCGCCGGTAGCGGTCCGTTTCCAGTCCGTAAAGGGCCGGGGCGATCAGTTCCGCTTCGGGGTGCGCCTTGAGGACGCTCGCCGCTCCGCCCGCATGATCGCTGTCGCCGTGCGAGACCACCAGCGCGTCCAGGCGTCTTACGCCCAGCGAGCCTATGGCGGGCAGGACCACGCTGTCGCCCGCGTCACTGGAGGAGTACCGGGGGCCGGCGTCGTATAGCAGGTTGTATTCGGGCGCCTGCACCAGCACGGCCAGGCCCTGGCCCACATCCAGCACGGTGACCGCCAGTTCGGTCTGGTCGTGATTCCGGTCCATCCCCAGTACCGCCGGAACGAGCAGCAGCGGCGCGGCCCAGCGCGCCGGGGCCGGCCTGGGCGCCAGCAGCCATACGATCCCGGCAACGGCCAGGATGGCGGGCAGGAATCCGAAATCCGGCGGCGACCAAGCGGCCATATCCAGAACGGAAAGCTGCGACAGCATGGACATCAAGGCCGCGAGCAGGCCGGCGCCGTGGTCCAGCAGGAATACGCCGCCGGCAGGCCAGGCGACGCTCAACAGCAGGGCCGCCAGCAGCCCCGGCACGATCAGCAGGGAAAAGAGCGGAATCGCGATGAGGTTGATGGCCGCCCCGATCACCGAAACCTCGCCGAAAAAAACCAGAACCAGCGGCGCCAGTCCCAGGGAAATGCGCCACTGGGCCACGGCCAGCCGGCGTACCCTGGAGGATGCGGACGAAGCCCCCGGCCCGCCGGAACCGGCAGCCGGTTCGCGCAGTCCGAGTACGCTGAGCGCCAGAAGAGACACGGCGCCGAAACTCAACCAGAAGCCGGGCGAAAGCACCGCAAACGGATCGGGTACGAGGACCACGAGCAGGGCGGCGCCCAGGGCCGCGCCGAGTCCCCCGTAGCGCCGCAATTGCGTGAAAACCAGCACCGCCGTGATCATCGCCAGGCTGCGCAGCGTGGATACCGCAAAGCCGGCCAGTGCCGCGTAGCTCAGGGCCGCCAGGAACGATATTCCGGCTGCCACATGGCGCGCCCGAATCCCGCCGGACAGGTGTTGGGCGATACGGCCCAGAGCGGAACCCACCAGCCAGGCGAACCAGGCCACGACACCCACGTGCAGACCGGATATTGCAAACAGGTGCGCGGTCCCCGTCCGTCGCAGCGCCTCCCAGTCACCATCGGTCAGCAAATGCCGCGTTCCGGTGGTCAGGGCGATGACGTAGGGCAGTCCGGGATTGCCGTCAAGCCAGGCCCGCAACCGCTCCACGAGGCCGGCCCGGGCGCAGAGCAGCCGCGGGCCTGCTTCGCAGCCGGCCAGGCGATGCGGGGCGAGTTCATCGCGCACGTAGCCCGTTGCGCTCAGGTTCTCACGGAACGCCCACTGCTCGAAATCGAATCCGCCCGGGTTGAACAGCCCCCTGGGAGCGCGCACGCGAAGCTTGAAGCGCCAGGTTTCACCGGCCCGGGGCGGCTCGCGGCATTCGTACCAGGTCACCAGGATGCGCTCGAGCCGCGGACCCCGGTCCTCCGTATCGCCCACCCGGAGCCGAAAACGGCAGGTTCCATCGCCGACGCTCGGAAAGTCTTCGATCACCCCGGTCAGGATCCGGTCCACCCGGCCCGCGGAGTCCGGCATGCGCTGCTCCAGCCGCAGCCCGCCCAGAAAAAGGGCGACGGCGGCGCCCAGCAGCGCAACGCCGATGAGCCTGCCGCGCATGACCCATGCGGTCAGCGCCGCGATGGCCAGTATGACGGCGAAAAGATACGGATCGGGAGGCGGCGGAAGGACCAGGAACGCCAGGCAGACGCCGGCCAGCCACGCCATGCCCAGCCGCAACATCAGCAGCCGGGAACGGTGTTCAGTTGCCCGCTTCGGCCAGCCGGCCGTCGCGCAGGGCGAGGACCCGGTCCATGCGCCGGGCGCGCTTCATGTCATGGGTCACCACGACCAGCGCAGTCCCGGTGTCCCGATTCAGCTTCAGCAGGAGCTCGAACACCTGTTCGCCGGATTCTGGATCCAGGTTTCCGGTCGGTTCGTCGGCAAGCACGACCGACGGGCGGGTGATCAGCGCGCGCGCCACGGCCACGCGCTGACGCTCGCCCCCGGAGAGTTTTGCCGGACGATGCGTTAGCCGTTCGCCCAGCCCCACCTGCTCGAGCAACTTGCGCGCATTCGCCAAAGCCCCGGTTGTGTCCGACCGACGGATCAGCAGCGGCATCGCAACGTTCTCCACCGCGCTGAACTCGGGCAGCAGGTGATGAAACTGGTAAACGAAACCGATATGGCGGTTGCGCCGGCTTCCGCGTTCCGCGGGCCGCATGGCGCTGAAATTCCTGCCGTTCAGCTCGACCCAGCCGCGCGTGGGCGTGTCCAGGCCGCCCAGCAACTGAAGCAGCGTGGTCTTCCCGGAACCCGAGGCGCCCACGACCGCCAGGCGCTCGCCGGCGGCAATCTCGAGATCCACGCCGCGCAGCACCTCAAGTACCCGGCCCTGCTCGCGAAAATGCCTGACCAGCCCGTGACAGGACAGCGGCGGTGTGTGGGTTGCGGAATTCGTTTCGTTCACGTCAGGAGTCCAGGCGGGTGGCCCTTGCCGGGTCGGTGCGGGCGGCGCGCAGCGCCGGATAGACGGTTGCGATAAGGGACAGGAGCAAGGCCAGCGCGCACACCGCGATGACTTCGGGAACCAGGATCCGGCTGGGCATTTCATCCAGGCTGTAGCCCGGGCTGACGATGGTGGTTTGCAGAAACTGTTCGACAGCCGAAGTGAGCGGACCGGCCCACACGGCGAGCGGGATCCCCACGGCGAGCCCCAGCACGATGCCGAGCAGGCCCGCGAAACCCCCGTGCCCCGCGAACACCGCCATTACCGAGCGGGGCGTGGATCCGAGCGTTCTAAGGATGCCGATGTCCGGGGTTTTCTCGCGCACGATCATGACCAGTGTGGAGACAATGTTGAAAGCGGCGATCGCCGCAAGAAGCGTCAGAATGATAATGGTTATGCGCTTGGTCATCGCGATGGAATAGAAAAAGCTGGCGTGTTCCCAGGTCCAGTAGCGAACAAACAGATTCCCGGCCCTTTCGCCCGCGATTTCCGGCATCACGGCTTCCACCCGCCACGGGTCTTTGAGCATCACCCGCAGCCCGCTGGCGGCCTCGCCCAGGCCGAATAGCCGGCGCGCATCCTCGTAGTGCATCCAGGCGAGCGAGCGGTCGAAGTCGTTCATTCCGGCGTGAAAGACGCCCGCCACTTCAAGGCGGCGCATGCGCGGCGCGATCCCCGCCGGCGTGCTCCAGCCCTGCGGCACCTGCAGCAGAACATCGTCGCCCTCGCCCACGCCCAGGCGCCTCGCCAGTTCGCTGCCCAGCAAGATCCGCCACGAACCGGCCCCCAGCGTCTCGAGCGCCGTATCCCCGGTAAGACCGCCCAAAGCGCGGAAGGCCGCCTCATCGGGTGCGAAGCCCAGCAATTGCACGCCCGCAACGGCATCCGGCGTGCTCAGCACGCCCTGCCCGTCGATATACGGCGCCGCCGACTCGACTTCCGGGCGCATCAGGGCGGCGCCGCGCAGTTCGCGCCATTCGCCCAGTTCACCGGCCGGGCCGTGAAAGCTGCCGTGGGCCAGCACGCTGAGTATTCGCTCGCGCACGACCTGGTCGAAACCGTTCATGACCGACAGCACGACCACCAGCAGGGCCACCGCGGTCGCGACTCCCAGCATCGAGAGCATCGATACCAGCGAAACGAACCCCCCGCGACGATTCGCCCTGAGCTGCGCCGAAGCCATCCACAGTTCGAACGCGCGCATGGGGCCTACTCGTAGCGAAGGATGCTCGCCGGGTCCACCCGCGCCGCCTGCCGCGAGGGGTACCAGGACGCCAGCGTCGACAGCAGCAGCGCCAGCCCGGTCACCGTACCGACGAGCGTCGCGGTCAATTCGAAAGGCACTCCGGTGAGATAGAAGGACTCCGCGGGCAGGAAGTCGAACCCGAAGAGGTTTTCAAGGAACCGCATCGCGGCGTCCACGTTAAGCGTCAGCCAGACTCCCAGTGCGCCTCCCAGGCCCACCCCGACGATTCCCGCCAACAGGCCCTGCAGTGAGAAAACCGCCATGATGGTGGGCGTTCGGGCTCCGAGTGTGGCCAGAATGGCGATCTCGCTACGGCGTTCGTTAACCGACATGACCAGCGTTGCAACGATGTTGAACGCGGCCACCGCGATGATCGTGAACAGCAGCGCGCCCATGGCCAGGCGTTCCAGTTCCACCGTCCGGAACAGCGCCTCATGCTGCTGCATCCAGGAACGCGTCGTCAGGCCTTCGGCGCGGACCCGTTCGGAGCCTGCCGCCCAGGCTTCCACCGCGGCCGGCGTGTCATAGGGATCGCTGCCGCTGACCTGCAGCGCGCTGACCCGGCCTTCAAGGCCGGCGAGTTCCGACACGATCGACAGGCCCGCCAACGCCAGGCTGCTGTCCGGTCCGGCGTTGCCGGCTACGAACACCGCATTGACCGGAAGGTCCCGAAGGCTTGGCGCGGCGCCGTTGGGCCGGGGGATCAGCACCCGGACGGTATCGCCGACGCGCACGCCCAGCGTGTCCGCAAGGTAGCGTCCGAGCGCCAGCCCACCGGTTTTGCCGTGCAGTTCGGATAAGGATCCGGCGATGACGGACTGACCGTACGGGGCGGCCTGCATTGTGGGATCGGCGGCTATTCCCAATAACTGCACGCCGGCATAACGCCGCCTGGAGACCAGCAGGGCCTCCAGTTCCACCACCGGACCGACCCGTTGGACCCCGGGCAACGCCGCCAGTTCTTCCGCGGTCTCGCGCCAGTCGCCCAGTCCGTCCGCGGCGAGCACGCTCACTTGGGCGTCAAACCTGAGCAGCCGTTCGCGCAATTCAGCGGCGAATCCGTCCATTACCGAAATCACGACGATCAATGAGGCCACGCCCAGGGCCAGACCGATTACGGAAGCCAGGCCGATGAAGGAAACGAAGCGGTTGCGCGTGGGCGCACGCAGGTATCGCCAGGCGATGGCAAGTGCCAGGGGCCGGATCATCGCGACATTGTCCCACGAACCGCTTGCGCTTCGCGGCAAGCACAGGGCCGTTCGCATTCATAATGCGCGCCGTATGAACGACGAACGGGCCCCAGCTGCGGCTTTGTCGGCAATCCAGGCGATTGTCTGGCCGGACGGGCGCGATCCGGCGCTCCAACTGCACGGCGTCAGCGCAGGCGCGGCGCCGCTGGTCTGCGCCGGCCTGATTGACGCCGGCGCTTCGCCATGCGTGCTGGTCGTGACGCCCGAGCCGGGACGCGTGGAGCAATTCATGCAGCAGGTGGCGTGGTTGCGGGGACGCGGCGAGGGCATGGCGTTGCTGCCCGACCGGGAAACGCTCCCCTACGACCTGTTCAGCCCGCATCCCGAAATCACGTCGCGTCGCCTGGAAACGCTGTCCGGCCTGCTGGCTCACGAGGCTCCTCACACGGCGCGGGCACTGTTCGTCGCAGCGCCCACGCTGCTGGACCGCCTGCCGCCACGCGTGCAGCTTCGCCAGTGGCTTGGGGTCAGCTGCCGTACCGGGCAGGAACTGAATCCGGAAGACCTTCGCAGGAGACTCGAAGAAGCGGCCTATCTTCGCGTGCCGCTGGTCAATGAGCCGGGAGAATATGCGGTTCGCGGCGCGCTGCTGGACATTTTTCCCAGCGGCTCCCCGGCGCCGGTCCGGATCGAGTTCTTTGACCGGGAGGTCGAATCGATCCGACGGTTCAGCCCCGCCTCGCAACGCAGCACGGGAAAACTGGACTCGTTCAGCCTGTTGCCGGCGCGCGAACTGCCGCTGGATCCCGACAGCATCGACGCCTTCCGGGAGCGATTCCGGCGGCGGTTCCCGCAAAATCCGGCGCGGGCGGAGGTTTTCCGGAAACTGGGCGAGGGCGTGGCGCCGCAGGGGGCGGAGAATTACCTTCCGCTGTTCTTCGAGCGGACCGAAACCCTCTGGGACTACCTTCCGCCCGGCAGCGCGGTCGTCCTTCTCCCGGGCGCCGCAACCGCCCTGGAATCGGAGTGGGAAGCCATAACGGAACGTTACCGGCAGCGGGATGGCGACCTCGAACAACCCTGCCTGCCGCCGGAAGAACTCTTCGCGCCTCCGGACCTGCACAAGACCGCCGCGGCGGGTCTGCGCAGCATCGAATGTCGGCCCGAGTCACTGGCGGACATCGCCGTTCAGGACAAGGAGCAGGACGTCAGGGCGCGGCCGGCGCCGATGGTGCCTCTGACCCGCAGCGACGAGCACACTTCACTGGAAGCCTACGCGCAGGCGCCCGGCCGGCGCATCCTGCTGGCCGCGGAAACCGCCGGTCAACGCGAACTGGTTCGCGAGTTGCTGCGCGCCAGACGGCTCAAGGCGCAGGACGTTGCGTCCTGGGCCGATTTCCTGGCCTCCAATGCGCCGTTGTGCCTGGCCGAAAGCCCGCTGGATCACGGAATCGTGCTCCACGACAGGCTGACCGTGCTGACCGAGCGCGAACTGTTCGGTCGGCAACGCCCGTTTACCCGGCGCCGGCGGCGCGGGCAGCCGCCGCCCGAAGCCATTCTGCAAAGCCTGGCCGACCTTGTCCCGGGAGCGCCCGTGGTGCATGAAGACCATGGCATCGGCCGTTACGAGGGACTGCAGCACATGGACGCGGGAGGCGCGCCGGCCGAGTTCATGCGCGTCAGGTACGCAGGCGACGACCGCCTCTACGTGCCGGTGTCCGACATGCAACTGATTACCCGCTATACCGGAGGAAGCCCCGAGCACGCTCCGCTGCACCGGTTGGGCTCGGACGCCTGGGACCGGATCAAGCGGCGCGCGGAGCGCCAGTTGCGGGACGTCGCCGCCGAGCTGCTGCAAATGCAGGCGCGGCGCGCCGCGCGGACCATGCCGGCCATCGAGGCCCCACCTGCGGAGATGAGCGCTTTCACGGCCCGCTTCCCGTACCGGCTGACGCACGACCAGGAACGCGCCGTGGAGCAGGTGCTGGACGACCTCGCCGCCGGCCGGCCGATGGACCGGCTGATCTGCGGAGACGTGGGCTTCGGCAAGACCGAGGTGGCGCTGCGCGCGGCCTTTGCGGCCGTATTCCAGGGTCACCAGGTGGCGGTCCTGGCGCCCACCACGCTGCTGGTCGAGCAGCACTACCGCGTATTCAGCGACCGTTTCGCCGATTGGCCCGTCCGGGTCGAAATGCTGACCCGCTTCGGCTCCGGCCGCAGGAACGAGGAAGTGCGGGAGCGGCTTGCCGACGGGCGCGCGGACATCGTCGTCGGCTCCCACGGCCTTTTGAACGCGCGGGTGCGCTTCAAGCGGCCGGGACTGCTGGTCGTGGACGAGGAACACCGCTTCGGCGTGCGCCAGAAGGAACGCATCAAGAGCCTGCGGGCCGGCCTGCACGTGCTGACGCTCACCGCCACGCCCATTCCCCGAACGCTGAACATGTCCCTGGGCGGACTGCGCGATCTTTCCTTGATCACGACGCCGCCGCCCGCACGCATGGCGGTCAGGACCTTCGTCACGCCGTGGCGCAACAGCCTGATCCGCGAGGCCTGCGGGCGGGAACTGCGCCGCGGGGGCGCCGTTTTCTTCGTTCACAACCGGGTAAAGGACATCGACCGTATAGCGCGCGAAGTGCAGGCGCTGCTCGGCGACGTGCGGCTGGAAGTGGCCCACGGCCAATTGCCGGACGCCGAACTCCAGCGCGTGATGACCGACTTCTATCACCGGCGCTTCGACGTGCTGGTGTGCACCACCATCATCGAAAGTGGACTGGACATTCCCCACGCCAACACCATGCTGATCAATCGCGCGGACCGGCTGGGACTCGCCCAGTTGCACCAGTTGCGCGGCCGGGTAGGACGATCCCATCACCAGGCCTACGCCTACCTGATCCGCCCGCACGAAAAGGAGATGACCGCCGACGCGCACAAGCGCCTGGAGGCGATACAGGCGGCCGGCGAACTCGGCGCCGGTTTCCTGCTCGCCACCCACGACCTGGAGATCCGGGGCGCCGGTGAACTGCTGGGCGAAGAGCAGTCGGGGCAGATACAGCAGATCGGCTTCAGCCTCTACAACGACATGCTGAGCCGGGCCGTACAGGAGCTGCGCGACAGTCCCGCCGAGCGCCCGGGTGTCGCGGCGCAGCCGCGCGCGGACGTCGAACTGAATCTGGGCGCGCTGCTGCCCGAGGACTACATGCCCGACGTCAACCAGCGCCTGAGCTGGTACAAGCGCGTTTCCACCGCCGCGGACGCATCAAGCCTGAACGCGCTCATGGTCGAACTGGTGGACCGCTTCGGCCCGGCGCCCGATCAGGCGCTCAACCTCTTCCGGCAGGCGCGAATCCAGCAGCGCATGCGGGAGTTGGGCATACGGGTGCTGCAGGCCACGGACCGAGGCGGCGAGGCGGAGTTCTACAACGATACGCCGGTGGACCCCCTGCACCTCGCCGCCCTGGCCCGGCGGCAGCCGGAAGAATATGCGTTGCGGCCCCACGGCGCGCTCAGGTTCCGGGCCGATCTGTCCCGGCCCGAGCGGCGCTTTAGCTACGTGGAACGCCTCCTTGCATCGCTCGAAGAGGCCCGCGGATCCGAAACCGTACACTAGTGTCGTGCCTCGTCCCCTGCCGCATAGATCCCCTCTGTTGCCGATCGTCGCCCTGATTCAGTTCACGGCGTGCGTCCTGCTTGCCGGGCCCGTTCAGGCGCAGGATAACGACTTCCGGATCGCCCTGGAGATGATCGTGTTCCTGCAACTGGACCCGGAGGAAAGCACCGAGGACCTGATGCGTGCGTCCCCGGATCTGCCGCCGCCCGGGATCTGGCCCGCGCCGCTGGAACTGCCGGATTCCGGCCCCGCGACACCTGGGCCGCCGGCCGGGCTTCTGGCGCTGACCCGCGCGCAGTTCGCCCTGGACGGCATCTGGTTGTCGATGCGCCGCAGCGCCGGGTACCGGCCAATGGCGCACTTCGCCTGGGCCATGCCGGCGCATTGGACCGGCGAACCGATCCCGGTTCGGCTTTCCACGCTTGCGTCCGGACCGCTGCCCTTCAGCGGACTGGCGTCACTGGAGGAGGAACGGTTCGTGCATCTCGCGCTCGACCTGCGCATGCCCGCGGTTGAAGAGGGCGGCGGCGAGTATCGAATCCGGGAACGGCGCCGCCTTCTGCTGGGGGAAGTCCACTACTTCGACCATCCCCGGTTCGGAGTCATAGCACGCCTGTTCCGCTACCGTCCGCGTCCTGAAGCGGGTGACTGAGGGCTGACCGCTTCTTTGGGCGCTTCGATTTCGCGCCTTTGTGTGCCTCCTTCTCGCTGGAAGCGCCATCCTGGCTCGATTCTCGCTGTCCTGCTCCAACGTTCCCGCGAGAACGAGGCACACAAAGGCGCTACCGTGGGTGCGCGCGCGGTTCGGTGAGCCAGCGGAGCAGCAGTTCCCGGGCGCGCTCGAGGCCGGTATCCAGCCAGGCGGCGTGCTGTTCGATGATGCCGGCCGTTTCGCCCTCCCTGTTGCGGCCGGCCGCATAGTTGGTCACCAGTGACAGCGAAACGTAGGGTATGCCCAGTTCGCGCGCCAGCACCGCCTCCGGCATCAGGGTCATGCCCACCAGCGTGCATCCGTCCTGCTCCAGTCGGTCGATTTCCGCGGCGGTTTCCAGCCGTGGACCCTGCATGACTCCATAGACGCCCCGCAAAGTGCAGTCCGTGCCTTCGGCGGCCGCGACCAGGCCCTTGCGCATCTCCGCGTCGAAAGGGTTCGAGAACTCGACGAACGCGCTCTTGCCCGCGCCGTCCTGCGCGAAGCTGGTCTCGCGCGAGTGGGTGTAGTCGATCAGGTCATGCGGTATGACGACGGCGCCGGGGACGGCTTCCGCGACGATACCGCCCACCGAATGAATGCCCAGAATGCGCCTGGCGCTTGCCTCGGCCAGGGCCTTGAGGTTGGCGCGATAGTTGATCCGATGGGGCGCAATCGCATAGTCCGCGCCGTGCCTGTTCAGGTAGAGAACCGGAACCCGATTGAGTTGCCGAATCTCGATCGGGGCCGAGGGCGGACCATAGGGCTGATTTCCCGTCGGCGCCGTGCTTGTCGGCGGACCCATGCCCAGCCTCTCCGGTGGAGCACCGGAAATCAGCGCCAGCCCGTCAATCGCCATCAAGCGGCGCGGCGCAGGCGGGCGAGGCGGGCCGCGGAATTGGGGCGGTCCGCGTAGCGCCAGTCCTTCAGGAGTTCGCGCACGCCCTTGGGGTCGTTGCAGATCGGCAGCATGTCGCAACCGGCCTCCAGGGCGGCCTCCACGCGTTGTCCGAGATCGCCGGCCTGTCCCGCCCCATGCATGGAAAGATCGTCGGCAAAGATCGCCCCGGAAAAACCCATGCGCCGGCGCAGCTCTTCGCGCATCCATCGGCTCGAATAGCAGGGTGTGGGATCGTCCACCGCGGGATACTGCACATGCGCGGTCATGACCGCGCGCGCGCCGGCCGCGAACAGCCGCTCGAAGGGCAAGAGATCGGCAAGCAATGCGGAGTAGTCCCGCTCGTCCACCGGCATCTCGACGTGGGAATCGGCCGCCACCCAGCCGTGGCCCGGAAAGTGCTTGGCCACGCAGGCCATGCCGGCGGAGGCGGCGCCCCGTACAAGGGCCGAGCCGAGAATCGACACGACTTCGGGATCGCCGTGCAGGGCGCGGTCGCCGATCACGTCGCTCCTGCCGTGGTCCACGTCCACGACCGGCGCAAAGCTGAAATCGATGCCGACCGCATCCAGTTCCAGCGCCAGCAAGCGGCCGCGGGCGCGGGCCATTTCCAGGGCCCGGCCGGGATCGGAATCGTGCACCTCGCCGAGAATGCGGGCCGGCGGCAGGGCCGAAAAGCCCGATCGCATGCGCTGGACCCGGCCGCCCTCCTGGTCGATGGCGACGAGCACCGGACGCCCGGCGGCGGATCGAATGGCGGCAACCAGGCTGCGCACCTGGCCCGGGTGCTGGTAGTTGCGGCTGAACAGGATGACGCCGCCGACCGCGCGGTGGCGAAGCAGCTGCGCCTCGGCCGCTGAAAGGGCCAGGCCCTCGAGATCGATCATGAGCGGGCCCAACTCCCGCTCTCCTATGGCCGGATGTCGACGCGGCAACCGGGGCCGACCAGATCGAACAGCGAAATTACGTCGGCATTGCGCATCCGCACGCAGCCGTGCGAGCGCGGCACGCCCATCGGTTCCGAATCGGGCGTGCCGTGAATGTAGATATAGCGGCGCATGCTGTCCACGCGGCCGAGCCTGTTGTATCCGGGCTGTTCACCGCACAGCCACAGGATCCGGCTGAGCACCCAGTCCCTGCCGGGGTGTTGCCTGGCCAGTTCCTCGGTGTAGATCTCGCCGGTTGCGCGACGGCCCACGAAGACCGCGCCCGGCGACTGCCCGTCCCCGATGCAGGCCCGGATGCGATGCCGGCCGCGGGGCGTTCCCATGCTGTCGGTCAGTTCGCCGGGACCGTAACGGGACGTGGATACGGGCCATTCACCGACAACCTTGCCGCCCTCGAGGAACTGCAGGGTTTGCCGCGATATCCCGATGAGGATTTCGGCCGCCATCGTTCGTGTGACTCAGTGAACGGTCGCCGATTCTTCCCTGGCGGCTTCTCCCGGCTGCGGGTCCGCAGCGGGCTGATCTTCATCCGAGTCCGAGTCCCCGGCAGATTCCACGCCGGCGTCCTCTTTCTGATCCTCGGGTTCGGCCTCCAGCTTGTGGGCAAACTCCGTCAGGTGCTGTTCGCCGCTTGCCTTGAGCACATCGATCAGCAATCCGTATTCATCATCCAGGCTGTCCTGCGACAGGTTCCCCCGCAGGTAGTCGAAGTGGATGGACACGAGATAGGTATTCAGCGCGTCTTCGAGACAATAGCGTCGAATGTCGCCGATCCTCCCTTCAAGGTAAGCTTCCATGACGCTCGATCCTTCCATCAGGTTCTTGCCCGGCAAGCCGAGCAGCGCGCAGGCTTCGCGCAGACTGGGCCGCCCGCGGCCCTGAAAGCCCGACAGCGCATCCATCAGGTCGGTGTGACGCCAGTGGAAACGCGACAAGTAGTTGTTGAAGCGGAAGGCCCGGTCGTTCACTCCGGTTTCCCAGTAGTTCTTGGCCTGAATCTCGTGGCGAAGGGCGCGAAAGTTCAGCACCGGCAGGTCGAAAGCGGCCCCGTTCCAGGTTACCAGGTCGGGAACGTAGTGCCCGAGCCCGCGGAAAAAACGCATGATCAGTTCGGATTCCTTGGCATCCTCATTACCGAGCACCAGTGGCCGCACCCCTTCGTCGTTGCGAAGCACGACACCGATCGCCACCACCTTGTGCTGAATCGGAGGAAGGAACTCCAGGCCGGTGCGTTGCTGATAGTGATGCAGCATGGCGCGCATCACCTCGCCCTCGTCCAGGTCGTCCAGTCCGTACAGCCCCCGCCCCATTTCGGCGTCCGGGACCGTTTCAATATCAAGAACCAGCTTCGCACTCATCCGCTTTCCCCCGACACCAATATCGCCGTCGCCACAACCAGGCCGGCCTCATCCGTCAAACTCAGATACCCGCCGCTGACCCCGGCGGCAGCGCACGCAGCCTTGCCGCGAGGCGAAAAAATGATTTCCGGGCGGCCCCTGCGGTCATGTCGCACTCCGGAGTCGCGGACCCACATTCCGTGGCGAAATCCCGTGCCCAGCGCCTTTACGATCGCCTCCTTGGCGGCGAACCGCATGGCCAGAAAACGTGCAGGCCTCTTTGTGGCGGCGAATTCGCGCTGCTCGGAATCCATCAGCACGCGGCGGACAAAACGGTCGCCGAACCGCCTGTATACGCGTTCGACGCGATCGATCCGCAGCAGGTCCGTCCCGATTCCGTAAATCATCGTCGCCACCCCTACCCGCGGGCCGCTTCCATAAGGTCTTTCATTCGCCTTACGGCCCCGGGGAAACCATCAAATATCGCCTGGGCAACGATAGCATGACCGATATTGAGTTCGGCAATCTCCCCGATCGCCGCCACCGCCGCCGTGTTTTCGTAATGAAGGCCGTGCCCGGCGTTAACCACCAGTCCCAGCCCGGCCGCGACCGCGGCGGCGCTGCGGACACGGGCCAGTTCCTCCGCCCGGGCCGCCGCGTCGGGGGCGTCCGCGTAGACGCCCGTGTGCAATTCGACCACCGGCGCTCCGGCCTCGGCCGCGGCGCGCAACTGCGCCTCGTCGGGATCGACGAACAGCGATACCCGCACGCCGGCTGCCGCCAGTCGCGCACAAGCGCCGGCAAGCGCTTCGGCTTGCGCCCGAACATCCAGTCCGCCCTCGGTGGTGAGTTCCCGGCGCCGCTCGGGCACCAGGCAGCAATCCTCGGGACGCCATCGTTCGGCGAGCGCGAGCATTTCCTCCGTGGCGGCCATCTCCAGGTTCACCCGCACGTCCGGCGAGTCGATCAGGCGCGCAACGTCGCGGTCCTGGATGTGGCGCCGGTCCTCGCGCAGGTGCACCGTAATGTAGTCGGCGCCGGAATCCAGCGCCTGCCGCGCGGCTTCCACCGGATCCGGATACGCGGTTCCCCGCGCCTGGCGCAAGGTAGCCACGTGATCGACATTCACTCCAAGAAGAATCTTCACCTCAAACGCCCCTGTGGGGTTTCTTTCGAGAGGTAGTGTGACAGCTTGAATCGCCGACCGCAACGCCGGCGGACGCTCCAGTCTTAAGCCGGATCCCCCTGGAGCAGCCCGAGAAGTTTCTCCTCATCCAGCACCTCGACGCCCAGCTTCTCGGCCTTGTCGCGTTTGCTGCCGGGATTGGCGCCGGCAACCAGATAGTCGGTCTTCTTCGACACGCTGGCGGTGACCCGCCCGCCCGCGCCGACGATCCTCTCGCGCGCTTCATCGCGGGTCATTCCTGCAAGCGTCCCGGTAAGGACCAGGGTCTTGCCGCGCAACGGTCCGGCGGATGCCGCGGGCGCTGCTTCCGCTTCGGGCCACTGCACGCCGTGGCGCTTCAGCTCGGCGATCACCCTCAGGTTGTCGCCGTGCCGAAAGAACTCGCTCACCCGTCGGGCCACGATCTCACCCACGTCCGGCACTTCCTGCAGCGCTTCCTCGTCCGCGTTGCGCAAGGCTTCCAGGCTGCCGAAGTGCCGCGCCAGCGAAGCGGCCGTGACCCGGCCGACGTCCCGGATCCCCAGCGCGAAGAGGAAACGGGCCAGCGTCGTCGATTTGCTGTCTTCGATAGCGCCCAGCAGGTTCGCGGACGACTTGTCCGCCATGCGTTCCAGCTCGTTGAGCTGTTCCCTCGACAGCGCGTACAGGTCAGCCGGATTCTTCGCCATTCCCCGATCGACCAGTTGTCCCACCAGCACCTCGCCCAGGCCCTCGATATCCATAGCGCCTCGGGACGCAAAGTGCATCAGGGCCTGGCGGCGTTGCGCCGGGCAGATCAGACCGCCCGTGCAGCGGGCCACGGCCTCGTCCTCGGGACGCACGACCTCCGAGGAACACTCAGGGCAGCGACCGGGAAGCGGCGGCACGGGCGGATCGCCCTGCCGGCGGTCGGGCAGCGAGCGCACGACCTCGGGAATCACGTCGCCGGCTCGCCGGACCACCACGGTGTCGCCCGCGCGCACGTCCTTGCGCAGCAGTTCTCCGTAGTTGTGCAAGGTCGCGTTACTCACCGTTGCGCCGCCCACGAATACCGGTTCGAGCCGCGCCACGGGCGTCAGCGCGCCGGTACGGCCCACCTGGTACTCGATGGCGCGCACGCTCGTCAGCTTTTCCTCGGCGGGAAACTTCTGCGCCACGGCCCAGCGCGGCGCGTGCGAGGAGGCGCCGGCCTGATCGCGCAGATCGAAGCGCTCCAGCTTGTACACGACGCCGTCCAGAGCATAATCGAAGCTCTCGCGAAGGGCGGCAATCCGTTCGTAGTAAGCGAGGCATCCGGACGCACCGATAACGCTCTCGGTTTCCGGACAAACCTTGAGGCCCCAGGACGCCATCGCTTCAAGCAACTCCGACTGCCGCGCCACGGCGGGCACATCGACCGCGCGGCCCACGCCATGGGCAAAGAAATCGAGGCTTCTTCGGGCGGCTTCCCCGGGGTCCTTCTGTCGAAGCGCGCCCGCGGCGGCGTTGCGCGGATTGACGAGGGCCTTCTCGCCCTCCTGTTCCGCTTTCCTGTTGTATGCCTCAAAACCGCTTAGCGGCATGAAAACCTCACCCCGCACTTCGATACGCTCCGGGACATCGCCGCCCGTCAGCCGATCGGGAACCGACGCTATGGTGCGGGCCGTATGGGTGACGTTCTCCCCCACACGGCCGTCGCCGCGCGTGGCCGCACGCACCAGACGGCCGCTCTCGTACAACAGGCTCAGGGCAACGCCGTCCAGCTTGGGCTCGGCGGAATATCGCCGTTCGGCCTCCTCGTCCAGAAGGCCGGCCAGGCGGCGATCGAACTCCTCCAGCTCTTCGCCATCGAAGACGTTCTCCAGCGACAGCATGCGCGCGCCATGCTCGACCGGTGCAAAGGCCTCGCTGGGGCGCGAACCCACGGATTGGGTGGGCGAATCGGGGGTTACGAGATCCGGGTGCGCTTCCTCCAGCTCGTGCAATTCCCGATAGAGCGCGTCGTAGTCGGAATCGGGTATTTCGGGATCGTCCTGTTCATGGTACAGACGGTTGTGGCGGTGGATTTCCGCCCGCAGCCACTCTGCCCTTTCTTCCTTGCTTGCGGGAGACGGTCGTGCGGGCCGGTCAGGCGGCGGCAAGACGCACGGCCTCTTCAAGGTCGACGGTGACGATTCGCGATATACCGGGCTCCTGCATGGTCACGCCCAGCAGGTAGTCGACGGCCTGCATCGTGCTCTTGTTGTGCGTTACCACCAGGCATTGGACGGACTGCGACATCTCGCCGATCAATTCGCAGAACTTCACGACGTTGACGTCGTCCAGCGCCGCGTCCACTTCGTCGAGCATGCAGAACGGCGCCGGGTTCAGCTGAATCACGGCAACCAGGAAGGCGATGGCCGCCAGCGATTTCTCACCGCCGGACAGCTGGCTGACGCGCACGTTGCGCTTGCCCGGAGGATGCACCATGAACCGGATGTCCGCAGTCAGGATATCGTCGCCTTCGAAAACCAGGCCGGCCCGTCCGCCGCCGAACAGCCGCGCGAAGTTCACGTCGAAGCCCTTGCTCACGGCCTCGCCAGTCTCCTTCAGCCGCGTGCGGGTCTCGCGGTCGATCCGCCGCATCGTGTTCTCCAGCGTTTCCAGGGCGCCGGTCAGGTCATCGTGCTGCGAATCGAGGTATTCCTTGCGTTCCTTCAGTTCGCCCAGTTCCTGCTCGGCCGCCATGTTGACCGGACCGATCCGTTCGATCCGCCGTTCGATCTTTTCCAGTTGCAGGTCCAGCTCTTCGGCGCTCAGGTCCGCCGGCAGTTCCTTGAGTACCTCCTCGAGTTCATGGCCGGTCGCGTCCATCTGTTCCGCGAGGCCATCGCGCCTGACCTCGATTTCCCTTTGCTCCACGCGCGACTCGCCGAGTTGTTCCCGCTTCTCGGCCAGCCGCCGCTGAATTGCCGCGCGTCCCGATTCCGCAGCGGCCAGCGTGCTGTCGGCCTGTTCGCGCGACTTCCGGGCCTCGTTCAGGCTCCGGTCGATGCGGGGCTTGCGTCTGAGCGAGGACTTCAGGTCTTCCCGGGCCCTGTCCAGCGCCTCGATCGACTGCTCGCGCAGGCTCCTGAGCCGCCCGATCCGTCCTTCGATATCGTCGATGTCCGCAGCGATGCGTTCGCAGGACCGAAGCGCCGCCTGGCGCTGCGACCTGAGCTCCGCCTCGCGGCGCTCCAGACTGCGGCTGCGCTCGCGCGCTGCGGCGGTCCGCTCCCGCATCGCCTGTATGTCCTGGGCCGCATCGGGCTTGCGGTCCGCAACCGACTTCTGTTCGGCGCCGGCGGTCTTCAGGTCCTTGTTGAGTTGCTCAAGGCGGGCCTGCAAATCGGCCCGGGCAGATTTTCCGTGGGAAATATCCAGGACAGGCGCCGCATAGTCGTCCGTATCCTCCAGGACCTTTCTCAATGCGGCGATCTCCTCCTCGCGTTCCAGCGCGCCCTCGCCCTTGCGGCCGGCAACCCGCAACCAGCCCCGGCCAAGCCACACGCCCTGCGGGGTGATCACGGACTCGCCCTTGACCAGATCCGCAATCATCGAAAGCGCAGTGGGCACATCCGGCGCGGTCCGAACCGTGGCGAGCCATCCGGCTGCGGCGCCCGCTCCCCGCACCTCGCCCAGAAGCGTCCCGCGCTCCGCGAAAGTCTCGCCGCCTTCCACCAGCATGAGGCCGGGCGCCAGTTCATCGGCCCGTGCCAGGGACTCGAGGGCGTCCACGCGGGTGGCCTCGACAAAATCCCCCAGCACCAGTTCCACGGCGCCGCGCCATCGGCGCGATACCTTGAGTTTCTGGGACAGGCGGGGGCGTTCCGCCAGACCGCTCCTGTTCAGCCATTCGGCGGCCTTTTCGCCACTGCGCCGGCGCGCGGCCTCCTGCAGCGATACGAGGCCGGCCAGCCGCTCGCGCAGCAGAATCTCACGCTCCTGGCGCAGCGACTGAAGGCGCATTTCCGCCGCATGCCGGTCCGCTTCCCAACGCGACTGGCGGTCCACGGCCTGTTCGGATCGAGCACGCAGGTCGGCCTCTTCCTCCCGCGCCGCCCTGAGTTCCGGCTCCAGCTCGGCAAGCATGGCCTTGCGCCGCTCGCGAGCGCCCGCTTCCTCCTTGAGTTCGGTACGCAATTCCTCAAGCCTTTCAGCCAGTTGCGTCAGTTCGGCCTCACGCTCGCGGCCCAGCGCCTGTTGGGTGCCGACGGTATCCTCAAGGCCCGCTATTTCCGCCTGCAGTTCGTAATACGCGCGGTTGGCCTCGTCAAAAGCCGCCTGCGCCTCCGTCTGCTGCTCGCGCGCGGAGAGCATGCGGGCCTCCAGGCCCCGGTGCTCCGCTTCGACCCGTGCCAGCTGCGTTTCCCGCGTGCGGGCATCGACCTTCTTCTGCTCGAGCAGCCGATCCAGTTCGCGAACGTCCAGCGAAAGGCGTTGCGCCTGCACCTGTCTCTTCTCGCTCAGGTTCTTGCGGTAGCGCCCGGCCGCCGAGGCCTGGCGCTTGAGCCGGCGCAAACTGCTCGCCAGCTCCGCGCGCCGCTCCGCCAGCCGCTCCAGGTTCTCGCGGGTGCGCGCAATGCGCAGCGTGGTCTCGCGCCGCCTCTGCCGGTAGCCCGACACACCCGCCGCCTCCTCGAGATAGGCGCGCAATTCGTCCGGGCGGCCCTCGACCAGAAGGTTGATCATGCTCTGCTCGATGATGGCGTAACCGCCTATGCCGAGGCCGGTGCCGGCGAACATCTGGGTGATGTCCTTGCGCCGGCAGCGGGAATTGTTCAGAAAGTACTCGGAAATGCCGTCGCGCCGCACCGTACGCCGCACGGTGATTTCGCCGTAGTCCGCAAACCTCGAATTCGCAACGGGATCGGTGTTGTCGAACAGCAGCTCGACGGTCGCCGCTCCGAGCGCCGTGCGCCTTGACGAACCGTTGAAGATGACTTCGGCCATCGCCCCGCTGCGAAGCTGGCGGGCGGAGATTTCGCCCAGCACCCAGCGGACCGCGTCGATGATGTTTGATTTTCCGCAGCCGTTGGGGCCGACTACGGCGAGCGATTTGGTGGGAACCTCGATATTGACCGGGTCCGGGAAGGACTTGAAACCGGCCAGGCGGATCCTCTTAAGGCGCATTGACTGCGGTTCTCAAGGGCGGGTCGAGTGGTGTAAATTCCCCTGCCATGAACCCCATCCTTGAGACTTTTCCGAACCCGCGCACGGGCCGCAATTATACCATCAGGGTGCGCGCGCCCGAGTTCACCTGCCTGTGCCCGAAGACCGGCCAGCCGGACTTCGCGGAGCTGGTGATCGACTACGTGCCGGATGCCCATTGCGTGGAACTCAAGTCGCTGAAACTGTATCTGAACTCGTTCCGCGACCGCGGCGCGTTTCACGAGGCGGTCACGAACGAAATCCTCGATGAACTGGTGTCGCTGACCCGGCCGCGCCATATGCAAATCAGCGCCCGATTCAATGTCCGGGGCGGACTCTACACCACGGTCACGGCAGAGCACCGCTCGCCGGGCTGGGACCCCGATTCGCCGATTGATGAGAACCGCGCCGAAGACACCGCATAACGCTATAATGCCGCGCGCTTGCAAGACCATGAAAGACCAACTCATACACGGCATTGCTCCTTATCGCCCCAAGAAGGGTGAGAAGTACATGAACGACGCCCAATTGGAGCACTTCCGCAAGATCCTGCTTGCCTGGAAGGCGGAATTGATGGGCGAGGTGGAGCGCACGGTGCATCACATGCGCGACGATGCCAGCAACTTCCCCGACCCCAGCGACCGCGCGACGCAGGAATCGGAATTCGGCCTGGAGCTCAGGACGCGCGACCGCGAGCGCAAGCTGCTCAAGAAAATCAATGCGGCCCTGGAGCGGATCAACGACGGCAGCTACGGCTATTGCGAGGAAACCGGCGAGGAAATCGGCCTGGAGCGGCTGCAGGCCCGCCCGGTGGCGACGCTGTCGGTGGAGGCCCAGCAGCACCGCGAAATGGCCGAGCGGCAGTACCGGGACCGCACTACCCGGTGATCGCGCGACTCAGGCGCTAGCGCGGCGCAAAGCGCTCCCGGGGGCATCAATCAGGAGATTGGCGTATTGGCGGGGCCTGGCCGCGCCGGCGGCCGCGCTTGCGATGCTCGTGTCCCTTGCGGCATCGGCGCAACAGCCATGGGCCGGCGACCCGGACGCAATGCTTGCGGAGCCGATTCCCTACATGCCAGAGGCGCTCGGCCCCTTTTCGCACCGGATCTCTTCGGACAATCCCCAAGCGCAGGCCTTCTTTGATCAGGGCTTTCAGTTCATGTACGCATTCGCCAAGTACGAAGCCGTGCGCTCGTTTCGCGAAGCGCAGAAAGCCGACCCGGGGTGCGCGATCTGCTATTGGGGTGAAGCATGGGCCTGGGGTTCGTATCTGAACTTTCACATGCGGGAGCGCGAAGCGCCGTATGCGTATGCGGCAATCGGCAGGGCCCGCGAGCTGCGCGGCACGGCCAGTCCGCGCGAGCAGGCCTATATCGATGCGCTTTCGGTCCGCTATGTGGCCGATTACGATTACGAGACCCGCCGTGTCCAGGACCGGGCCTACGCCGATGCGGCGCGGGCTCTGTCCGAGCAGTATCCGGACGATCCCGATGCGGCGACGCTGTACGCCGAGGCGCTGTTTCTGCTCGAGCCCAGATTCGGCTACCGCGATCTCGAAGACCCGGCCGTGAAGCGGATTCACGCCGTGCTCGAAAGCGTGCTGGCGCGCGACATCCGCCATCCGGGCGCCTGCCACCTCTACATACACGCCACCGAATCGACGGTCCGTCCGGAACTTGCGGAACCCTGCGCCGAGCACCTCGGCAATTCGGTTCCCGGAGCGAGCCACATCAACCACATGCCGTCGCACACCTTCAACGAAGTGGGGCGCTGGGGGGACAGCGTGCGCGCCAGCATCCAGGCCTGGCACACGGACCTCAAGGCAAAAACGTCCCGGGCAGTATCGAGCTACCCCTCGCACAACCTGCACATGCTGTCATTCGCGGCCTCTTACGACGGCCAGGGCGCTGTCGCGATGCGCGCCGCCAAGGACTACGAAAAGCTGATGGGCGACAAGTCCGTGCAACTCCTGACGCTCGTGCGGTTCGGCCGTTTCGACGAGATTCCCGAAGCGGGCGGCCGTCCAGGGGGCGACTACGCCGCCGGGGCGTGGGAGTTCGCGCGGGGTTACGCCGGCGTAAGACTCGGCGAGACGAATATCGGACGCGCGCACCTTGCGCGGCTCCTGGAACTTGCCGAATCCACCGACGCCAGGGTTCGCTTCCAGCCGGCGTCGTTGGTGCTTGGCGTGCTTGCGGAAATCCTGGCCGGCGAGATTCGGCGGGAAGACGGCGACCTGGCCGCGGCCATCGAGACATTCGAGCGCGCCGCCGAACATGAAGATGAATTTGACTTCGCCGAGCCGGAGCCGTTGCCGTTTGCGGCGCGCCACTGGCTGGGCGCTGCGCTGCTCGAGGCCGGCCGCCCTGCCGATGCGGAGCGCGTGTACCGCGACGATCTGGCGGACCATCCCCGTAACGGCTGGTCACTGTTCGGGCTGCGCGAAGCGCTCGCCGCGCAAGGCAAACCGGACGCAGCCGTTCAGCGGGACTTTGAGCGCGCCTGGGCCCGGTCCGACACCTGGATCACCGCATCGCGGTTCTGAAACGCGCACGCACCGGCGGCGCAGGCGCGGCTTGCGGCAGTGTCAGCCCTGGGCGCGGCGGCGGCGGCGTGGCCGGCGGCGGCCGGCGTCATCGCCGGAAGCGGCGCCTCCCTCCTGGAGGCCGCGCATGGTCAGGCGGATGCGCCCGCGTCCGTCCACTTCCATGACCCGCACGCTTACGCTGTCGCCCACCTTCACCACGTCGCTGGTGCGCTCGATGCGCCGGTCGGACATCTGGGATATATGCACCAGACCGTCGGTGCCCGGCAGCACCGTAACGAAGGCGCCGTAATCCATGACGCTGGACACGGTGCCCTCGTAAACCTTGCCGACCTCGATCTCCTGGACCCGGCTGCGCGGAGGGGGCGACGAGGCCGTGTCGTCCGACTCTCCGTCCAGGTTGCGCATGCTCAGGCGTATCCGGCCCTGGCGGTCCACTTCCAGCACCTTCACCCGCACCGCGTCGCCCTCGGAAAGGCGGTCGCTGACCCGGTCCACGCGTTCGTCGGAAATCTGCGAAATGTGCACCAGGCCGTCCTTGCCCGGAACGATCGTGACGAATGCGCCGAAGTCCATCAGCCGCGCCACCTTGCCGTCATAGATCTGGCCAACCTCGACGTCGGAAACGATCATTTCGACTCGTCTGCGCGCTTCCCTGCCGGACTCGCCATCGACCGAGGCGATCTTCACAGTGCCGTCGTCCTCGATATTGATTTCCGCCCCGGTCTCCTCGGTAATCGAGCGTATAACGGCGCCGCCCTTGCCGATCACGTCGCCGATCTTCTCCCTGTCGATCTGCATCGTGAAGATGGACGGCGCCCAGTCGGAAATCTCCTCCCTGGACGTTGCGATCACCTTGTTCATCTCGGACAGTATGTGCAACCGCGCCGTGCGGGCCTGTTCCAGGGCCTCGGCCATGATGTCCCTGGTGATTCCGTCGATCTTGATGTCCATCTGCAAGGCGCTGATTCCCTCTTCGGCGCCGGCCACCTTGAAGTCCATGTCGCCCAGGTGATCCTCGTCGCCCAGAATGTCCGTCAGGACCGCGTAATCGTCACCGTCCTTCACCAGGCCCATCGCAATGCCCGCAACCGGGGCCTTCAATTTCACGCCGGCGTCCATCAGCGCGAGGCTTGAACCGCACACGCTGGCCATGGAACTGGAGCCGTTCGACTCCGTGATCTCCGAGACCACGCGGAGCACGTACGGAAACTCCTCCATGTTGGGAAGCACCGCCGCTATGCCGCGCCGGGCCAGCCGCCCGTGGCCGATTTCGCGCCGCTTGGGGCCGGTCATGAAGCCCGTTTCTCCCACCGAGTAGGGCGGGAAGTTGTAGTGCAGCATGAACCTGTCGCGGCCGGTCCCCTCCAGGCCCTCGACGATCTGCGCGTCGCGGTCGGTTCCAAGCGTTGCGGTGACCAGGGCCTGCGTTTCGCCACGCGTGAACAATGCCGAACCGTGGGTACGGGGCAGTACGCCCACCTCGATGTCCAGACCGCGAACCGTGAAATTGTCGCGGCCGTCGATACGCGGCTCGCCCGAGAGCACCCGCTTGCGCACGATGTCTTTCTCCAGGCTCTTGAGCGCAGCCGAAATCTCCCGCAACTCCGAAGACGCTGCGTCGTCGTCGGCCAGTTCCTCGATTGCCCGCGCACGGACTTCGCGAAGACTCTCATTGCGCTCGGTCTTCTCCGTGACCGTGTACGCCGCGGAAAGATCCTTCCCGGCGATGCGGTCCACGTCTGCGGCCAGATCCTCGTTCTCCGCCTTCGGCTGCCAGTCCCAGGCGGGTTTGCCGGCCTCGGCAGCAAACTCCCCGATCGCCCGGATCGCCGCCTGCATCTGCTCGTGCCCGAACAGCACGGCATTCAGCATGGTTTCCTCCGACAACAGGTCCGCTTCCGATTCCACCATCAGCACGGCGTTCTCGGTGCCGGCCACCACGAGGTTGAGCCTCGAGGTCTCCAGTTCGGTGGCGGTGGGGTTGATGACGAATTCTTCGTCAACCCAGCCCACCCTGGCCGCTCCGATAGGCCCGGCGCAGGGCAGGCCCGACAGGGCCATGGCCGCGAACGCGCCCAGCATGGAGGGGATGTCCGGATCGACTTCCTGGTTGGTGGACAGCACCGTGGCGATAACCTGGACGTCGTGATGAAAGCCCTTGGGGAACATGGGCCTCAGGGGCCGGTCGATGAGCCGGCAGGTCAGGGTTTCCTTTTCCGTCGGCCGTCCTTCGCGGCGGAAAAAACTGCCGGGAATCCGGCCCGCGGAGTAGGTCTTTTCCTGGTAGTTCACCGTCAGAGGCAGGAAGTCCCGGCTGGGATCGGCCTCCCTGGCGCCTACAACGGTCACGAGCACGACGGTTTCCGACATGCTCACCACGACGGCGCCATCGGCCTGGCGCGCGATTTTTCCTGTTTCCAGCGTTACCGTGTGGCTGCCGTACTGGAATTCTTTCGTTACGATTGACACTGCTTCCTCTCTTGCAATGGTTTCGACGCGCCCCTTGTGCGCACGCCATCCTTACTCCATGGGCGGAGTGGTTCGGGCAAACATTCCCCGGTCGCTCAGCGTCGCAGGCCGAGGCGGGAAATCAGCTTGGCATAACGCTCCTGATCCTTGTTCCGCAGATACTTGAGTAGCCGGCGGCGGCGATTGACCATGCGCAGCAGGCCGCTGCGCGAATGATGATCCTGCTTGTGCGTCCGGAAATGGCCGGACAACGCATTGATGCGCGCCGACAGCAGCGCAACCTGCACTTCGGGGGACCCTGTGTCCGCCGAACCGCGCTGATATTCCTGCACGGTCGCGCTGATCTCACTTGTCGTAAGTGGCATGCCTGTATTCTTCAGCCCTTGGTCGAGCGGCGTATTGTACTCCGGTTCGCGTGCAAGGAACGCCCTATTCGCTACCGGGGAGATGTTCCGACCGGGGTTTCAGAAGGCGGCGCGGAGCCACCTGTCCGTCGATTGTGGCTTCCCCGATGCCGATGAAGCCCTGAGCGTTCGCGTACAGGCGTACCGGCCCCGGGCGCGTCCCGCGGGCCGCGGCTACGGGGTTGCCCCGCTGCAGATGGAAACTCTCGCTCGCGGAAAGCCGTACGGCGGGCAAAGACGGAACGGCGGCATCGGCGGGCAGGAGCAGCGCATCCAGCCCGGAAAAGCCCTCCGCCGCAACGGCCTCGACCCGGTCCATGGTCACCATGCCCGATTCTTCGAACGGCGCCACACCCAGCCTCCTCAGCGCGCTCACGTGGGCCAGCGAGCCGGCCGCTTCGGCGACGTCTTCAACCAGGGTGCGGACATACACCCCTCCTCCACAGGCCACCAGGAACACGGCCTCCACCGGCGAATATTCCTCCAGTTCGAACAGGCGAATGCGGATGCGCCGGGGCGCGCGTTCCACGGTCTGTCCGGCGCGCGCCAGCTCGTAAAGCCGCCTGCCCTTGTGCTTGAGCGCCGAATACATGGGCGGAACCTGTTCGGTTTCGCCGACGAACCGGCCCAGGACGGCTTCGAGTTGCGACCGGTCTCGCGGCCGTTGCGCGGTTTCGGCAATGGCCTTTCCGGCGGCGTCTCCGGTGTCGGTCCTGGTCCCGAACCGGGCGGTGACGCGGTACGTCTTTTCCGCCTTGAGGAGAAATGCGGACAACTTCGTGGCCTCGCCCAGGCACAGCGGCAACATTCCGGTGGCGATCGGATCGAGGCTGCCCGTGTGCCCCGCCTTGCGGGCGGCGAACAGGCGCCTGACCCGCTGCAAGGCCGCGTTGGATGTCATTCCGGGCGGCTTGTCGAGCAACAGCAGCCCGCTTACGTCACGCTTCCCGCGGCCGGCCGGCGTCACTTTCGGGCCGCCCGGTCCCTGCGCACGGCATCCTCGATCAGACCCTCCAGCGCCTCGCCCCTGGCGACGCTTTCGTCGAGTACGAACCGCAGTTCCGGCTGCCGGCGAAGGCGAAAGGACTCCCCGAGGCGCTTGCGCATGTAGCCGCTCGCGGCCTTCAGGGAAGCCGCGGTCGTTTCCCCGTCGGCGGACCCGGGCAGGTACCAGACGCGGCAAACGCTCAAGTCCGGCGAAAACGCCACGTGCGTGAACTGGACGCCGCTCAGCCGCGGGTCGCGCAGTTCGGAGTAGGTCATGGTGGCGAAAACGCGCAGAGCCCGCGCGGAAAGTCTTTGCGCGCGTGTAAATTCGCGGGGCACGTCCGTCAGCGGCTGCTGCGCCCGGGGGGGCCGGTCAGGTCCTGGCCTCCTCCACGCTCTCGAAGCACTCGATGATGTCCCCTGCGCGCACGTCCTTGTAGTTGCGCACGCCGATACCACACTCGGTTCCCGCACGCACCTGTTCGACATCGTCCTTGAACCGCCGCAGGGATTCGAGTTCGCCCTCGAAAATCACCACGGCATCCCGAAGGACGCGTATGGGATTGTTGCGCTTGACCAGGCCGTCGGTAACCAGACAGCCCGCAATGTCGCCGAATTTCGGCGAATGGAACACCTCGCGGACTTCGGCGTTGCCCACGATGGACTCGCGCAGCACCGGCGCCAGGCGGCCCTTGATGACCTCCTGCACGTCGTCGAGGACTTCATAGATCACGCTGTAGTAGCGCACCTCCACGCCGGTGGCCTTGCGCGCCTGCTGTCCGCCCGGATCCAGCCTTACGTTGAAGCCGATCACGGAAGCCTCCGACGTGGCCGCCAGGTTGATGTCGGACTCGGTGATGCCGCCGACCCCGGATGACACGAGATCCACCTCCACTTCGTCGCGGCTCAGGCGCGCCAGCGCGTCGCAAAGCGCCTCGACGCTGCCGCGCACGTCGGCTTTCACCAGCAGCCGCACGGTCTGGGTCTCTTCCTCGCCGGGGAATGCGCCGGAGAAAGCCGGCTGACCCTTGCGCTGGGCAAGCTGCCGCTCGCGGGCGGCGCGCGCGCGCCATTCGGCCAGTTCCCTTGCATAGCGCTCCGCCGGGAACACGACCGCGTCCTGGCCCGCTTCCGGGGCGCCGGAGAGACCCTGCACGACGACCGGCACGGAAGGCGTGGCATGGTCGATCTGCTTGCCGCTCTCGTTGCGCAGGGACTGGACCCGTCCGAACTCCGCTCCGGCCAGCAGAATGTTGCCCTTGCGCAGACGGCCCTCCGTCACCAGCAACGTAGTCACCGGCCCACGGCCGGTCTCGATGGTCGACTCGATCACCACGCCGCGGGCGCCGCCCTTGCGCTTCGCCTTGAGCTCCAGCAAATCCGCCTGCAGCAGAACTTTCTCCAGCAGATCGTCGATGCCTTCGCCGGTGACGGCCGAAATCTCGGCGACCTGCGTATCGCCGCCGTACTCCTCCGGCGCCAGGCCCAGCACGTTGAGCTGGTTGCGCACCTGGGTGGGGTCGGCGTCTTCCAGGTCGATCTTGTTGATCGCAACCACAATGGGCACTTCGGCCGCCTGTGCGTGTTTGATCGCCTCCTCGGTCTGCGGCTTGACGCCGTCGTCGGCGGCGATGACCAGGATAACGATGTCGGTCAGGCTGGCGCCACGCGCGCGCATGGCGGTAAAGGCCGCATGGCCGGGCGTGTCCAGGAAGGTGATCGCGCCGTCGCCCGTCCGCACCCGGTAAGCGCCGATGTGCTGGGTGATGCCGCCCGCTTCCGAGGCGGCAACGCTGCTGCTGCGCATGTAATCCAGTAGCGAAGTCTTGCCGTGATCGACGTGGCCCATGATGGTCACGACCGGGTCGCGCGGCTCCTCCTCGCCTGAAACCGTCACTGCCTGCTCGAGCAGGACCGCCTCTTCGTTGGCTTCGGCCTGGGCGACGACCTCGTGGCCCATGGACTCGACGATGATCATCGCTGTCGTCTGGTCCAGGGTGTCGTTGATGCCCGCCATCACGCCTTCCTGCATGAGTTTGGCGATGACCTTCTCCGCGCCGACCGCCATCTGGCGCGCCAACTCCGACACGGTAATGGACTCGGGCACTTCCACCGTATGCACGATCGGCGCGGCGGGCCGCACGAAGGCGTTGACGTTCTCCACCTTGGCCGTCGCGTGCCGGCGCGCCTTGCGGCGCCGGGTGCGGCGCGGGCGCACGTGGGCGGCCACGTGCAACTCTTCTCTCGGCGGCGCTTTCCGCGATCGCGCGGCCTTGGGGGCCCTCGCCGGCTTGCGTGCGGTATCCTCGCGGGCCCGGGCGGCCTGGGCCGCCTCCGCCCTGCGCTTCTCCTCCGCCTGTCGCTCCGCCTGCTCCCGCTCCAGGCGAGCCTGTTCCTGCGCCTTCTCGAGCTCGGCCTCATCCTCCGCCTGCTTCTTGGCGTCTTCCTCGGCCTGCGCCTTCAACGCCTCCTCGCGTTCGGCCTCCTCCTTCTCCTTGCGGGCCTCCTCCTCGGCGAGCTGCCTCTCCTTCTCTTCAGCTTCCTTCGCGGCCTGGCTTTCCTGTTCCAGCCTGCGCGCTTCCTCCTCCTGGCGCCGCGCGAGGGCTTCGCGCTCCAGCGCCGCGCGGTTCACGAATTTCCGCTTGCGCCGAAAATCGACCTGGACGGCCCGGCGGCGCCCCTGGTCAACCTGCACCACCTCCACCGATTCACGGCGGGTAATGCTGATTTCCCGCGGCATCGCGGAGCCCCTGGACACGGACTCGCCGTGCCCGTGACGGCTGCGCAGAAAGGCCAGCAACTCTTCGCGGGCCACGTCCGGCACAGTCTGGCTGGCGTCCTCGAAGCTGTGCCCGGCGCGCTCAAGCTGGTCCATCAGGTGCTCCACCGGCACCTTGAGATTCTCGGCAAGTTTGGCGACAGTCAGGTCAGTCATTTTCCGCCTGCGCCTCCTCCTGCTGCTCCTCCTCGGCAAACCATGGCGCCCGCGCCGCCATGATCAGTTGGCCGGCAAGCTCTTCAGTCAGGTCTTCGATATGCTCTGCCAGGTAGTCGGCTTCCTCCCAGGCCAGGTCCTCGCGGGTGGATACGCCCTGGCCGGCCAGCGAGTACGCCAGCGCGCGGGTCATGCCTTCCACTTCGAACAGATCGTCGGCCGGGGTGGCCTGCTCCATTTCCTCTTCGCGGCTCAGGGCGTCCATCAGCAGCACGTCGCGCGCGCGCCCTCGCAACTGGTCCACCAGCTGTTCGTCGAATTCCTCTATCGCATAAAGCTCGGCGACCGGCGAATAGGCAATGCCCTCAAGATCGGTGATTCCCTCGTCCACCAGCACCTGGGCGACGTCTTCGCCCACCGACAGCTGCTCGCGGAACATTTCGATAAGCTGGCGGTTCTCCCCTTCGATCTTCGACTCGATCTCGGTGGGCGTCATGGCGTTCAGCTCCCAGCCGGTCAGGCGGCTGGCCAGGCGTATGTTCTGTCCGCCGCGGCCGATCGCCTGGGAAACCATGGATTCGGAAACGGCGATGTCCATGCGGCGGTGGTCCTCATCCACCATGATCTGCACGACGTCGGCCGGCGACATCGCGTTGACCACGAACTGCGCCGGGTTCTCGTCCCACAGGATGATGTCCACCCGCTCGCCCGCAATCTCGTTGGTGACCGCCTGCACACGCGATCCGCGCATGCCGACGCAGGCCCCAACCGGGTCGATCCTGGGCTCCCTGGAACGCACGGCGATCTTGGCCCGCGCGCCCGGATCGCGGGCCGCGCCCAGTATCTCGATCAGGTCCTGCCCGACTTCCGGAACCTCCACCCTGAAAAGGGCCATCAGGAATTCCGGGCTGGTGCGGGTAAGCTTCAACTGCGGTCCGCGGGTTTCGGTCGCCACTTCGTAGAGCAGGCCCTTGACGCGGTCCTGGGGGCGAATCGGCTCCCTCGGGATCATGTGCTCGCGCGGAACAAAGCCTTCGACGCCGCCGCCCAGGTCCACGTAAACGCCGTTTCGGTCCACGCGCTTGACCACGCCGCTCAGCAACTCGCCGATCCGGCCCTGGTAGCGTTCCCGGATCAGCGCGCGCTCGGCTTCGCGCACTTTCTGGTTGATGACGTGCTTGGCCGTATAGGCGCCGATATGGCCCAGGTCCATGCCGTCCATGGGCTTCTCCACGACGCCGCCGGGTTCCGCCCCGGGATCGATCTGGCGGGCCTCGGCGAGGCGCAACTGGCGGGTGGGCGCCTCGATTTCCTCGGCCTCGTCCTCCATGACCTCCCATTGCCGGAAGTATTCCTGCTCGCCGGTATGCCGATCGATGGCCACCCGGATCTCGACGTCCTCGGCGAGCAGCCGCCGCCGTGCGGCCGCCAGGCCCGCTTCCACGGCGGAAAAGACCACGTCCTTGCCGATGGCCTTCTCGTTGGACAGAAGCTCCACGGCTTCCAGTATTTCCTTGCTGCCAAACACCCGTCAGTCCTCGAAGTGAATTTCCGGAGCCAGTCTCGCCACCACGACGTCCTGGAGGTCCAGCTCTACCCGCCCGGTGCCGTCGGGAACGTCCAGCACGATGACCTCGCCTTCGCGCGCCAGCAGCGTGCCGCCGAAATTCCTGCGGCCGAGATGCGGGCCGCGCATTCTCACCTGCACCCGGCGCCCCGCAAAGCGGTCAAAATGCTCGGGTTTCGCCAGCTTTCGGTCGAGACCGGGCGATGACACCTCCAGGTTGTAGTGCCCCGGAATCGGATCCTCGACGTCGAGCAGTGCGCTGACCTGGCCGCTCACCCGCTCGCAGTCTTCAAGACCGATGCCCGAATCCTGGTCGATGAACAGGCGCAGCACCTGGCCGCGCCGCTCGCGCTTCAGTTCCAGGTCCGCCAGCTCGTACCCCATCGCTTCGACGCAGGGCTCCAGCAGTCCGTTCAGCCTGTCCAGAATCAAGTCCGCCATGCACAAAAAAGCCCCTCGCGGGGCCATCGCAAAACCAATATTGGTAGCGGGGACAGGATTTGAACCTGTGACCTTCGGGTTATGAGCCCGACGAGCTGCCTGACTGCTCCACCCCGCAACCGCGAGTCGGACGATTATACAGGAAAACGCCGCTGAAATCGCCAATCGGGGGAAGCGGCGGGCCTCCGGATACTGTAAACTCCCGCCCCCCAACTACCTGCAACCCCATTGAGGAATATCCAGCATGGGCACCGACACATTCGCCGACTTCTGCGTCGAAAACAACAGGCGCTACGCCGAGAGCTTTGACAAGGCCGAAGTACCGCTCCCGCCGGGGCGCAAGGCCGCCGTCGTGGCCTGTATGGATGCCCGCATCGAGACCGGGAGGCTGCTCGGCCTTTCCGAGGGCGACGCGCACGTGATCCGCAACGCGGGAGGCGTCGTGACCGACGACGTGCTCCGCTCGTTGATGATCTCGCAACGCCTGCTCGGCACCGTGGAGATCATCCTGGTCCAGCACACCGACTGCGGCATGCTTACTTTCCGCGATGACGACGTGAAGGACCAGATCGAAGCGGACACCGGTCTTCGGCCCTCGTTCGCGCTGGAGTCGTTTCCGCACCTCGAGGAGAACGTGCGCCAGTCGATTCGCCGTATCGAGGCCTGCCCGTTCATCCCCGTAAAGGACAAGATCCGCGGCTTCGTCTATAACGTCAGGACCGGCCTGCTGGACGAAGTTGTCTGACGGGGACCGGACAGCCCTTCAACCCGCCACCCGCCAAGCCGCGCGCGCGTGGCGGGTGATACCATTCGGCTCTGCCGCGGCAGCCGGGCCCAATGCGACGCCAGAGAGTTCGGCGCCAAGGCAAACGGGAAACGATTTGCAAGCTGCCAAACGAAGGGGAAAGCATCATGGCGCAAGCTGCCGATAAAAACTACGCGGGCGTCTGGGACAATCGTCTCGGCTTCGGCAAGACACCGGTCGTCATCGTCATCGACCTGCTCAAGGGCTATACGACCGAAGGTTCGCCGCTGTATGCACCGGGCGTCGTAGCCTGCTTGAAGGAGGTGCCGGACGTCATCGAGGCGGCCCGCGCCGGCGGCGTGCCGGTGATCCACACCCGGGTGCTCTACAACCCGACCAATTACGAAGACGGCGGCGTGTGGACGCTCAAGGCGCCGGTGCTCAAGGACCTGGTGCCCGGCAACCTGTATGCCGAGTTCTGCGACGAGGTCGCCCCGCCCGACGGAGAAACGGTTCTGACCAAGAACTACGCAAGCTGTTTCTTCGGCACCAGCCTCTCGTCCATCCTGGCCGCCAGGGGCGCGGACACGCTCATCATTCTGGGCTGCACCACCTCGGGCTGCATCCGCGCCTCCGCGGTTGACGCCGTGCAGCACGGTTACCGGCCGATCGTGGTCCGCGAATGCGTCGGCGACCGGCACGACGGGCCGCACGAAGCCAACCTTTTCGACATCCACGCCAAGTACGGCGACGTGGTGTCCAAGGCGGAAGCCCTCGAATACCTCCAGAGTCTGTAGCGCACGCAGTCGCTCAAGGCCGCAATCCAAAAAAGGAGACCTCCATGTCGAATCTGACTCAATCCAGGCATTACGACTTCGTGCCCATCATCGACCGCGAGCCGTTCACGCTGCCCGACGGCGCCCGCGTAGCGGTCATGCCGTATCTGAACATCGAGCATTTCCCGGCCGACATCCCCGGCACCGCGCTGGTCCCGGGCACCCAGCAATTCAATCCCGATCCGCTGAACTACGGCTGGCGGGACTACGGCAACCGCGTCGGACTCTGGCGCATGGCCGACCTGCTCGACGAGTGCAATTCCCGCGCGACCGTGTGCCTGAATTCCGAAATCATCCGCGAGTATCCGCGCATCCTCGAAGAAGGCATGGCGCGCAACTGGGCCTGGATCGGGCACGGCGTCAACAACGCGCCAGCCAACTTCATCAGCAATATCGACGAGGACCGCGAGCGCGAGATCCTGAGTTCGGTGCTGACGTCGATGGAGGAAACGATCGGGCGGCCCACCAAGGGCTGGCTGAGCCCGTTCCTGACCCACACGGACAACACGCCGCGCCTGCTGGAGGAATTCGGAGTGGAGTACCTGTGCGACTACACCGCCGACGACCACCCGTTCCGCTTCAACACGCCGAAGAACAACCTGATCGCCGTGCCCTACACGGTGGAACTGAACGATATTCCGGCGTTCGGCAACGTGGGCGTGTCTTCCGAGGCGTTCGGCGACATGATCATCGACCAGTTCGACGTTCTCTACGAGGAAGGCGCGACCAACGCCCGATGCATGCCCATCTGCCTGCACACCTTCTGGGTGGGCCAGCCGAACAAGTTCAAGCACCTGGCGCGCGCGTTCCGCTACATGGCGAAGCACGAAGGCGTGTGGTTCACGACCGGCGACGACGTCAACGACTGGTACCGCGCGAACTTCATGTAGGGAGGGTGGGCTTCCACCCGGAAGCAGCCCGGGCGCCTCGACAATGAAATCCCGCCGGCTGATCCCTGCACTGGCCGCACTGGCCCTTGCAGGCTGCATGCAGCCTGGCGAGGACGCCGGACAAGCGGGCGACCCGAATCGCTATACGATCGCCGGCGACCTGTCGGCGGTCTGCGAAAGCGGCGAGTTCGCCTTGTGGACGGCGGACGGACGGAACATCGTCGAAGGGGCGCGGATCGTCGACGGCAGGATCTTTCTTGAAGGCGTCGTGGACGCGCCCGCCAACGCGTTTCTCGAAATACTGAATGCCACGAGCAGGGAAGGATATCGACTGGCATCGATCAAAGGGCATGCATTCGTGCTGGAGCCGGGTGAATTGACGCTGACCATGGACAGCCGGACGGAATTTGTCGTGCAGGGCGGACGCTACAACGACATCGTGGTCAATTCGTGGCGTCTGTCGCCGGAGTATCTGCGCGTGCGGGACGACTATCTCCGCGCGGACCGGCCGGTGGACGGCGAGACCAGCGCGGACCGCCTGGCGCGGGAAACCGCGGCGGCGGAATTGTTCGATGAAATGCTGAGGCTCGAGAGCCAGGGTCGCCGCCGGGTGGCTTTGGGGCACGCGGACCCCCTCGCGCGCAAGCTCACGATCCAGTCCACCTGGCTGCGGAGTCCGTGGATCACGGATGCGCTTCGGCAACTGGCGGAAATGATCCCGCACGATCCGTGGGTGGCGGAGAGCCTTGCCCTTGAGGAGGCGTATGCCGCCGAGCAGGCGCGGGCCGCAAGTTTCGGCGTAGGCTCCGAGATCAGGGAATTCGAGGCCGAGACGCTGGACGGGGAAATCGTGAGCGTGTCCGGCGCCCGTGAAGGCAAGGACGTCGTTCTCCTGGAGTTCTGGGCGTCCTGGTGCGGCCCCTGCCGCGTGGAAATCCCGCACATGAAGGAGGCCTATGCGCGCTACGGGCCCCTGGGATTCGAGATCCTCTCGTTCACGGTCGACGACCTGCGCGAGGATTGGGTGGAGGCGTCCGAGGAAGAGGACCTGCCCTGGATCAATGCCGGGATGGGCATCGACCATCCGGCAACCGAAGCCTACGGCGTTACCGGTGTGCCGGCCAATTTCCTGGTGGAAGCCGCCTCCGGCCGTATCCTGGCGAGGAACCTGAGGGGCCGCAAACTGGACGAGGCGCTTGCGGAGCGCTTCGACACGCCGGAGGGCGAGAGCTAGGTCCGACTCCGTCGAACGCCCTTGAGATCAGGCGTTTTCGATCGCGTCGATCACCAGGTCCGGCGTGAGGATCTGCGGCAGGACCAACGCTTCGGCGGAACCGGGCTTGAAATAGAGATACAGCGGCACGCCCGCTCGGCCATGGCGCTGCAGGACCTCGGTAATCTCGGGATCCTCGTTGGTCCAGTCGCCCACCAGCACCTGCACGCCTTCGCGCAAAAGGAACTGCCGGACCGCATCGCTCTTCAACGCCACGCGCTCGTTCACCTTGCAGGTAATGCACCAGTCGGCGGTGAAGTAGGCGAACACCGGCTCCCGCTGTGCGCGAAGCTCTTCCAGGACGGTTTCCGAATAGGCGATCTCGTCCGACGTCCCCGGTGGGCCGTCGGCCTCCACGACGGCCCGCGGGAGCGTCCAGAGGCTGAGCAGCACGACCGCCAGTCCCGCCATGCTGGCCGCTCGCCAGGGGCGCGAATAGCCGGCGCCGGCACCGCGACGCCACCCGAAGGCGCCCAGCGCCAGGGCGAGGGCGGAAATCAGGGCCAGCGTGAGCGCATCGACGCCGGCCTGGTTGCCCAGCACCCAGTAGAGCCAGATCGCCGTCGCCAGCATCGGAAACGCCAGCGCCTGGCGGAAACTGACCATCCAGGCCCCGGGCCGCGGCAGCAGCCGCTGAGCGCCGGGTAGAAAAGCGACCACGAAATACGGCAGCGCAAAGCCCAGTCCCAGCGCAAGGAACACGCTGACCGTGACCGTGGCCGGCTGCAGGATTGCATAACCCAGCGCCGGCGCCATGAAGGGCGCGGTGCAGGGCGTGGCCACCAGCACCGCCAGGACCCCGGTGAAGAACTCGCCGGCCTTGCCCTGCGTGGCCTTGCCGCCCAATGCCCCCGCCCCCACGTTGACTTCGAACACACCGAGCAGGTTCAGGCCCACCGCCACCATGACCAGCGCGAGAATCGCCACGATCAGCGGGTTTTGCATGTGAAACGCCCAGCCAACCGCTTCGCCGCCCGCGCGCAATCCGATGATCAGCGCCGCAAGGATCAGGAAACTCACCAGCACCCCGGCGAGAAACTGCAGGCCCGCGCCGCGGGCCACGGCCGGGTCCTCCCCGGCCATCCGCGCCACTCCCAGCGCCTTGAGGCTCAGTATCGGCAGCACGCAGGGCATCAGGTTGAGGATCAGGCCGCCGAGGATGGCAAAAACGATCGCCTGCAGCAGGCCCGCGCCGAACGTTGCGCCGCCGCCGGACCCGGCCGCTCCGCCGGATTCCATCGGAGCATCGCCTGCGACGGCATGCCCGCCGCCGTCCCAGGGACTTGAGCTGAATCCCACCGGCGCCGCATCCATGCTCCCGTCGCCCCCGACGGCACGCCTTGCCGTCAGGCTGAACGCCTGGCGCGGCGCGTTCTCCATGTCCACCGACAGCACCAGGCCGGTCGTTTCATAGCGCGCCACGCGTGGACCCGTGGGCACGGCTATCCGGACGCGGTCGCTCCACAGACCCACCTGCTGCTCCGCGGTATGGTCAATCATTCCCTCCGCTTCGGGGAACAGGTACAGGCCGGACGCCTGTTGAAGCGATAGCGGCGTGGAAATATCGAATACCAGTTCCTCGCCGCGCTGGACGAATGCCGCCGGCCAGTCCATCGCCTGCGGCAGCAGCGCCCGGGCCTGAGCAAATTCGGCAACCCGCCAGTCTTCCTGGTCAGCGTCCGCGGCATCGCCGCCGGCAATGGGAATCTCCAGTTCCAGGTCCGCCCGCTCCGGTATGCAAAGCTTGTCGTCGCAAACCAGCCACGACGCCCGGGCCCTGAGCGACAGCCGGTCGCCGGAAAGTGGCTCTTTCTGGGCGACCTCCAGCAGCAGCAGGGTAGGCTCGTTGTAGCCGTAGCTCATCAGGTCCATGAAGGGCACGAATCCCGGCGCCGGGAATCCGAGTTCGCCGAATTCAAGTCCTTCCGGCGCGTCCCAGCGGAGGCTGGCCGCCTTGCCGGCGTCACCCGGATTGATCCAGTACGTGTGCCAGCCCGGGTCGGGAGTGAGCTTCAGACCCAGGGTAAAGGTCTCGCCGGATCGGATGCTGGACGTTTCCGCCAGCAGTTCAACCTGCGTATGGTCGGTCTTTACCGGGACTGCCTGGGCAAGCGGGAGGCACAGAACGGCGCCCAGGACCGGGAGCCACTTTCTGCGCTGCCGGATTTTCCCTGTCCGCGAGTTCGCGCCGCGCATGATCATTGGCCGTAAGGATAACGCAGCGGGCGCTGGTTCGAACCCCGGCGCAACGGGCCCCGGGCAGAAGGTTCAGGCGCCTTGCGCCGGCAATTCCCCGCTTTTCGTGTCGGCCTGCGTTGCGATGACCTCGAGAAACGCACTGCCGTAGCGCTCAAGCTTGGCCTGCCCCACGCCATGCAATTCAAGCATGGCCTCGCGGCTGCGCGGGCGGGTGCGCACGAACTCCCGGAGCGTGGCGTCGTGAAAGATCACGTACGGCGGCACGCGCGCCTCGTCGGCCAGCGCCATCCGGCAGGCCTTGAGCGCCTGCCACAGCGGCTCGTCTTCGGCCGGGATTTCCCAGGCCGCCGGACGTTCCTTGCGGGCCCGCGCGGGCCGCGCCAGGCGCACTTCTTCGCGCAACTCGATGGATTGCTCGCCGCGCAACAGCGGCCGCGCCCGGGGAGTGAGCACCAGCGCGCCGTGGCGTTCGGCGTCCACTCGCGCGAAGCCCAGCGCAACCACCTGCCGGACCACGGCGTGCCACTGGCGCGCCGACAGATCGCTGCCGATGCCGAAGGTGGAGAGGTTCTGGTGGCGATGCCTGAGGACCTTGTCGGTTTCCTTGCCGCGCAGCACGTCAATCAGGTGGGCGGCCCCGAAACGTTGCCGGGCGCGCACCGCGCAGGAGAGGAACTTCTGCGCTTCTTCGGTGCCGTCGAAGGTTTTGGGCGGATGCAGGCAGTTGTCGCAGTTGCCGCAGGGACCCGGGTAGTCCTCTCCGAAGTAGGCCAGCAGGGCCGTGCGCCGGCAGCGGGTGATCTCGCACCAGGCGACCAGCGACTGCAGGCGGGTTCGCTGCACCCTTTTGTGGTCCTCGGAGGCTTCCGACTCGTCGACCATCCGGCGCAGCCGAACGACGTCCTGCAGGCCGTAGGTCATCCAGGCCTCCGCGGGCTCGCCGTCGCGTCCGGCCCGCCCGGTTTCCTGGTAATAGGCCTCGATGCTCTTGGGCAGGTCGCAATGAGCGACGAAGCGCACGTCGGGCTTGTCGATTCCCATTCCGAAGGCGATGGTGGCCACGACGATCACGCCGTCGGTTCGCTGAAACCGCTCCTGGCAACGCCGCCGCGCCCGGGCGGACAGTCCGGCATGGTACGGCAGGGCGTCGAACCCCGCCTGCCTGAGCCGCTCGGCCGTGGCCTCGACCTTGCGCCGCGACAGGCAATAGACGATGCCCGCCTGGCCCTCGCGTTCACGCAAAAAGGCCAATAAGTCCGCCCCGGGGCCGTTCTTCATGCGCACCGTGTAGCGGATATTCGGCCGGTCGAAACCGCTGATGAACCGCTCGGCGCCGTTCAGCTTCAACCGCGCGACGATCTCCTCGCGAGTGGCCTCGTCCGCCGTCGCGGTCAGCGCCAGGCGCGGCGTCCCCGGAAAGTGTTCCTTGAGTACGTCCAGCCCCAGGTAGTCCTGGCGGAAGTCATGTCCCCACTGCGATACGCAATGCGCCTCGTCGATGGCGATCAACGCGATCTCGATCCCGCGCAACAGGGCCAGCGTTCCGCCCTCTTCGCTGAGCAGCCTTTCCGGCGCCAGGTACAGCAAGTCCAGCTCGCCTCTGCACAGCGCCGCCATGATGCGCTGCTGCTCTTCATAGGGAAGACTGGAGTTCAGGAAGGCGGCGGCAACGCCATGCTGGCGCAGGGCGGACACCTGGTCCTGCATCAGTGCGATCAGCGGCGAAATCACGACGCCGGTCCCGGGGCGCAGGATCGCCGGAATCTGGTAGCAGAGCGACTTGCCCCCGCCGGTGGGCATCAGCACCAGCGCATCGCGGCCGCGCAGGACCGCGCGGATGATCTCTTCCTGGTCCGGCCGAAAGGCCGGATACCCGAATACCGTGCGGAGAAGGTTTTGGGCTGGGTCCAGTGCCGTGTCCGACGGGTTCACCACGGCACCGGCACGCCCGTCAGCCGATGGCGATGGGCCGCACGGGCGAACCCGACGCGCCCACGGAGCGCAGCGGCAGGATGATCGTGCAGGACTCCCAGACCTGGTCCGCAGCGAGTTCCGCCAGGTTCGCGTTCTGGATGTTGTGCACGCCCGACTGCGTGAGGTTGTGGTGGTGGATCGCGAAGGGCAGGCCCTCGGGCGTCCCCTCGGGCGGGCCCGCCTGGCCCATCAGCTGGCCGTCGTTGGCCGGGTCGGTGAACGGATTGTCCAGCGCCACCAGCACCACGCCCTTTTCGCCCAGCATCTGTGCCGCGTCGTAACCCAGGCCCGGCCCCATCGCGTAGTACGGCGGCTGGTTCCAGTTGTCGCTCCACCCGGTGTAGATATAGACCACGTCGCCGGGAAGAATGCCGCGTTCGGCAAGGCCCTGGGCCGCCAGCATCGCGTCGATATCCGCCGCCGTGATCGTCTGCCCCGGCTGCAGGGGCTCGCCGCCGCCCATCTGGCTGCGGGCGTCCAGCAGGACGGCGCTGGTCACCAGCGGCGGCGCATGCTCGATGCCCAGCTTAAGCAGGGGAGAATCGGGCGTCGGCTTTACGTCGCCCTGCGTATAGCCGCCGTAATACACAGCCGTGTCCGCGGGCAGATCGCTCTCGCCCAGCCAGGGCTCGGGAAGATAAGCGAAGTGTCCCAGCGCATCCATCTGGGTGCCCTGCGCCCCCGGCTCGCCGCCGGTCAGGTGCTCGCCGTTGAAGGCGTGGGCGGTGTAGGGAATGCCTACGGTGGGCCGGTAAACGTATTCGAGCGGAGGCGAGAACGGAGACTGCGGCATGGACATCGAGCGCGGGTGCGACAGCTCATAGACCTTCGCGCCGGGTTTGCCCATGTGAAAGGCGCAGCGCATCCAGGTGCCCGGGCCCTGGGTATTGCCGTTGCCGCGCTGATCACCGTCCGCCCAGGGAGCGGCCGGCGTCAACTCGACGGACTGCGCCCAGACAGCCGCCCGCGGATCGGCCGCCTCCTCCACTTCACCCTGCGGCGCTTCGCAAGCCCAGATCAGCGTAAGCAGCGCAACACAGGCGCCCGTCGTGCGATAAATCGAAGTCATTTGCTATCTCCCTTGGCGCGGTCATCGCCGCGTCCCCTGCCCCGGTAGCTTGCCACAAACATCGCCGCAATCACGATCGCCGGCAGCACGATTTGCACCACGAAACTCTCCAACGGAAGTCCGAGAATCATGGTCCGCGCTCCTCCCGGCCGGCCGCCGCGACTCCGCCGATGGCGACGGCCGGCGGCGTAAAGGTATTGACCAGCGCCATCGTTACGCCGGCCACCAGCAGCCCGGGGATGCCCGGATGCAGGACTTGCGCCCAGCCCTGGCCGCTCAGCGTCCCGCCAATCCAGATCAGCGTGGTCACGACGCCGCACACCGAAGATGCCAGTGCGGCCTCGGCGCTCACCCGCGTGCTCACCATCCCCGCGATCAGCGGGAAGAAGAAGGCCGCGCCGATGATCGCCACGGCGAAGGACACGATGCGCAGGATCAGCGCCACGTCGGGTATCGCCAGCACGAAGGCCACGGCGCCTACGGCCACGATGGCCCCGCGCGATATCCAGACGTAGCTGCGCTCTTCGCGTTCGATTCCCCGCGGCTCGTCCACGCACTTGCGCACCAGGTCATGGGCCAGCGCCGAACCCGCCATCAGCAGCAGCGAGTCCGTCGTGGACATGGCGGCCGCGGCGATCCCGGTCAGCGCGAACGCGGCCAGGACCGGAGCCAGGTACTGGCTGACCAGCGCCACGTAGGCCTGATCAGGCGAGGCCAGACCCTCCCATACCGTGATCCGGGCCACGGCGCCGAGGTACATGTTGCCGTAAAGCAGGAACACCATCACGATCAGGATGGTCCAGGGCAACGATACCCGCGCGACCCACGAGTCGCGCGCGGCGTACATCTTGGTGACCAGCTCGAGGCGCGTGCAGTAGGCCAGCATCCAGATGACCTGCCAGGAAATAAAGTACCCCCACCCCCAGGACACCCCGCGCAGGCTGGTCCAGCCGGGCGCGGCCTGCTCTACCTCAAGCATGACCCCGGTCCACCCGCCGACTTCCTGCAGCAGGACCGGCGCGATCAGCAGCAGCCCGGCCCACATGAAGAAGAACTGGGCGATGTTCGTCCACACCACCGCCAGCAGGCCGCCGAGGGCGACATAGGCCACGAATATCAGGCTGCCCAGCGCCAGCCCCCATAGGAAGGGAATCTCGAGCAGGCGCTCCAGTATGAAGGCCATGCCCCGCAACTGGGCCACCAGGTAGACGACGCTGGACACGGCCACGACGATCGCGCTCCAGGCCCGCATTTTCCGGCTTGCATAACGGTCGCCCAGGTAGTCCGGCAGGGTAAAGCCGCCGGACTGGCGCAATTTGCGGGCGAAGAAAAAGAAAACGATGGCGATGCCGACGGCGAATGCCAGAAACGGCAGCCCGGCCACGCCCCCAAACGCCCCGATGAAGGCGACGCCGCTCAGTATCGAGCCCCCGTGCATGATGGCCGCCACGTTGGCGAGAACCAGGACGGGAACGCCGAAACGTCGCCCGGCGACCCAGAAGTCCTCGCTGGCCCGCTGTCCGCGGGAAGCCACCAGGCCCAGCGCCACCACCAGCACCAGGTAGGCGGCGAAAATCGTCAGGCCCATGCCGTCGGCGCCAAGTCAGCGCGGCCGCTTGCTGCCCGCCAGCCGCGCAATCATGCTGCGCAGCATCTGCTTGAAGTCCTGCTGCTCCAGTTCCGGAAAATCCGCCAGCACGTCCGCCTCGCGGGCCTTGGCCACGGCCAGCAGCCTGACAACCCGCCGGCTGCCCCGCTGGGTGCAGACCAGGCGCGGCAATCCGCCTTCCACCCGGGGTTCGGCCTCCGCGATCATTTCCTGGTCGAACAAGGCCTTGAGCGTGCGGTCGAGAATTTCTTCCGGCATGCGGATGATCCACGCGAGTTCGTCGCGGGTGCAACGCTGGTCGCTCAATGTGGCCAGCACCCGCCATTCGTCGCGGGGGATTTTCTGCTCGGTCAGGTGCTCGTAGAACGGCAGGCCGAAAAGCCGGTAGGCCCGCGCCAGCAGGGGCAGCAGGAAGTCATCGACATAGCCGCCGGCGATTTCCGACCCGTCCGGGCCCTCCGCCGGGCGCGGCATCGTGACCGTGTAATCGCCGCGGTGGAAGACCAGCGGGGTGCGTTCGTGGACCTCGAACTGGAGCACCTCGCCCACGAAGATCGCATGATCGCCGCCGCTGTAACGGTGCACGTTGCGGCACTGGAAGGTGGCAGCGCATCCGGCGATGACGGGCGCACCGCCGATGCCCTCGATGCAGTCCAGCCCCGCAAACCGGTCCTCCACGTCGCGCGAGAAACGCCTTGAGACATCGACCTGGTCGGCCGCCAGCACGTTGACCGCAAAGTGGTCCGCATTCGCGAACACTTCGAAGTTCAGGGAATCGTTCCTGAGGCTCCACAGCACCATCGGCGGATCCAGCGAGGCGGAATTGAAGCTGTTGGCGGTCAGCCCGATGCGGTCTCCGTTTTCCGCCTTCGTCGTGACCACCGTTACGCCGGTTGCGAACTGCCCAAGCGCATTGCGGAAGCCCCCGGAGTCCAACTGCGCGCCCCGTGCTCTGCTAGCCGTCGTCTTCCGAAGAAGAGCGAAGGAACTCGCGCACGCGCTCCATGTACGGAGTTCGGTCCTTGGAGTGGAAGATCGCGCCGGCCATCCGGACGGGATCGCCGAAGAAATACGTCTCGTACTGCACCTGCCGCGCCGCGAAGGCCGAAAGCGCCGTGTCCCAGGCCAGGCGATAGAGCGGAATCCGGTCTTTCGCCTCCAGCCGCGCCGCCTGGTAGTAGCGATGCACCTCCTCGCTGAGCGGCCCCTTGAGGTCGGCTTCGGTGGGCATGGCCACGAGGCCGCTGGCGCCCAGCAGGCGGACGATCTCCACCATGCGGGGGTAGAGGCGCGGATACAGGTTGCGGGCGGCGTCAAGCGGATCGAAAGCCGGCGTCATCATGCCGTGGCCGTTGAGGGCCGCGTCGGCCTCCGCGGCCCGCCGGAACGCCTTCATGGTTTCGAGGTTGACCCAGATTTCGGCCACCTTTTCCTGCACGTGCTGGAAGATCTCGATGCCCACCGCGTCGATCATCAGCGACACCAGGCCCAGCAGGAACTCGGTCTTGGCGATGTTCTTGCAAATGACCTGGTGCGACATGTGCACCACCGCGGAGGTGGCCGCGTAGGCTTCATTGCAGGCCTTGACGTCGCGGTACAGAAACACGTTCTCCCAGGGCACGAACACGTCGTCGAACACCACCAGCGCATCCAGCTCCTCGAACCGCGAGCCCAGCGGGTGGTCGAAGTGGTTGCGCCCGTAGTCCACCGTTTCCCGGCAGATGAACTTCAACCCTTCGGTCGCGTTGGGCAGGCAGAAGGCAAACGAATACGGCGCGTCCTCTTCGGGATTCTTCAGAAGCGTGGAAGGAAACACCATGATCGAGTCGGAGATCGGCAGCGTGGCCAGCATCCGGGCGCCCTTGATCACCAGGCCCGCGTCGGTCTCCTCCTTGACCCGCGCCGCCAGAAACGGGTCCGCCTGCTTCGCGGCGCTGACCGCGCGGTTGATCTGCGGGTTGATCAGCGTATGCGTTAAGGCCAGGTCGCGTTCGCGCATGTCACGGTGCCAGGAGGCGGCGTTGGCCCCGCCGCCCGCGTGCGCCGAATCCAGCCAGCCGGCAGCGGCCGCGTACGCGCTCATCGCGCGGTTCAGGTAGCTGGGGTCGCGGCCCGCCATCCCGAAGCTGAAATCGGCAAGCCGGTGCATCGCGTCCCCAATGCGAACGAGGTCCTCCCGAGTCTCGGGAATCATGAAGCTCATGCCCACCGGGTCGCCCGTCTCCGGCGAGGGAAAAAGCAAGGTTTCCGGTTCGTCGTGCTGAAGGTCGTAGCGGGCCGCCAGGCTGCGCACACCGCCGGCTATGCCGTCTTCGGCGGTGATGTCTTCAACCTTTCGTCCCCGATGCCACAACTCCATCGGAGATTCCCTGAGTGCCCGTATGAGCTCGTCGCCTGTTCTTGCTGGCAAGACCTGTTTCCTTTGCGCGTACTTCCGGTCGGGCGGCCATTCTAGCCCGAACGCCGTTCCGCAATTGGGCAGGCATAATTCCGCCCATGAACACCGAATCGAACCTGCAGGAGGCCGTCGCGGCCGTCCTGCGCAAGTTGCGGAAAAACTGGAACCGCATGGACCTGAAGGCGATGGTCGACTTGTGGGACACGTCCGACCCCGATCCCTTCTACCTGCCCGAGGAAGTCGAGCAGCCGCTGCGGGACTGGGACGCGATCCATGCCTACTGGGACAACACCATGAAGATGATCCCGCGCCTGGAGATGCGGATCTGGGACATCCAGGCCGTCCCGCTGAGCGAAAGCCTGGCATGGGTTTCCTGGCAGTTTCACTGGGACGCGGTGGCCGAGGGCTACGACAAACCGGTCGGCGCCGACAACCGCGCCGTCGCGCTGTTTCGCAAGCTCCCGGAAGGCTGGCGGATCTGCCGCTACGTCGAGGCGCCGCTTGCGCCCATCCTCTACATGCGCAAGCTCTACGAGAACTCGGTGGAGGCCGATTTCAGCTGACCGATCACCCAGTGATCTGGCTACACTTATTGGCGGCCCTAATTGCCCTTGTACTAGGGGCGGCGAACCTCTTGCTGACAAAAGGCACGCCGCGCCACAAGGCGTTCGGTTGGGTCTGGATCATTGCAATGTTGGGAGTGACGCTCCCGTCTTTCCTGATTCGGGAGGCCAATGCGGGAGAATTCAGTTGGCTTCACTTACTGACGGTCTGGACCCTTTTCTGCATGCTGACCGCCATTATTTCGATCCGCAAAGGCAGGGTCCGCACTCACGCCGGTTTCATGATCGGAACGATGGTCGGCGCCATCATCGCCGGAGCCTTCGCCCTCGCACCGGGGCGCTTTATCTCCGATATTCTGGGCTATTGAGATAGGTCGGCGCGGTTCATTCCAGCCTTGATACGTTGGTAACAGAATTTCCGTAATCCGGAAAATCGTAAAATATGTTAGTCTGTGAAACACGCGAAACAATTCCGGGTGGCAGCCATGACTGAAACTACTGTTGTTTCCAGCCGGGGGCAGATAACCCTGCCCGCGCGCATGAGGAAAAAACTGGGGATCCGGGGTGGAGACGTGCTGGTCCTGGAAGATCGCGGACACGAGATCGCGCTCACGCCGGGGGCTGTAGTGCAAATCGACTACTACAGCGATGAACAGGTTGCGGAGTGGGACCGGGAAGATCAGCTCACGGATGAGGATCGGCAGCGCATCATTCAAGCTGTCACGCGGGGCGCGTGACACGGGTTTTTCTCGACGCGAATGTGCTGTTTACAGCCGCACACAACCCTGGCGGGAAAGCCGCGCTGGTTATTGAATTGGGCGTGCAAGGCCAATGGCAGTTGTTCACCAGCGCGTATGCGATCGAAGAGGCTCGCCGAAACCTGCAACGGAAATTTCCCCAGGCGACCGAAACCCTGGAACAATCCTTGCCCGCGTTGCGCCTGTCATCTCACCGCCAGGGCATGCCGCAACTGCCCCGGCTGCCCGACAAGGATCAGCCGATCTTCCAGGCCGCTTTGGCCTGCGGCGCCACGCACTTGCTGACCGGCGACTTGCGGGATTTCGGAGCCTTTATGAATCGCCCCGACGAAACGCACGGTGTGCTCATTCAGACCGTGGGGCAGTTCCTGGCCGAATAGGGTCTATCGCCCAAGCCAGCGGCTCACAACGAATGTCTTATCAGCTGAGCAGCCAGTAGGTGATCGTTGAGATCACGAGCGCGCCCAGGAAGTTGAGCACCAGGCCTTCGCGGGCCATCTGCGGCACGGTCAATCGCCCCGAGCTGAAGATCACGGCGTTGGGTCCGGTGGCGACCGGCAGCATGAAGGCGAAACTGGCGCTGATCGCCGCGGGCACCATGATCAGGCGCGGTTCCATGCCGGCGGCGACGGCCGCGGCGGCCAGTATCGGCATCAGCAGCGAAGTCGTGGCCGTGTTGCTGGTGATTTCGGTCAGGAAGGTGACCGCCAGGCAGATGAGCAGGATCAACAGCAAGGGTGTCCAGTCCGCCTGAGCGGCAAGCGCCGAGCCCAGGGTGGCGCTCAGGCCCGTGCTGGCGAAGGCGCCGGCAAGGCAGATGCCGCCGGCGAACAGCAGCAAGACGCCCCAGGGAATGCCGGCGGCCGTCTTCCAGTCCAGCAATCGCCCGCCGGCGCCGTTCGGAATGACGAACATCGCGACTACCGCAAGCAGCGCCACGCTGCCGTCATGGGCCTGGTCCAGGCCCAACAGTCCCGACCAGCCGCCGAAAGGTTCGCGACGGGTCACCCACAGCAACGCGGTAATCGCAAATACCACGAGAGTCCGCACTTCCTCGGTGCGCCACGTTCCTACCGCGGGCAGTTGCACGGGCGCACGCAGCTTGAGCCCGCGGGTCAGCCAGAATCCGGCAATCGGCAGCATGACAATAACCACCGGCAAGGCCCAGCTCATCCACTGCGTGAACCCCAGCTGATTCCCCGTGCTCTCCTCGTATACGCGCATGAAGATCAGGTTCGGCGGCGTGCCCACCGGCGTGCCGGTTCCGCCGATGCTGGCCGCATAGCACATTCCGAGCAAAAGCGGCAGGGCCAGCCTCTTGTCGTCGCAGCCCTGGATGACGGCCAGCGCGATCGGCAGCAGCATCAGGGCCGTGGCCGTGTTGGAAATCCACATGCTCAGAACCGCGGCCGCGGCCATGAAACCGAACACGAGCCGCCGTCCGTCGCTGGCGCCGAACAGGTTGATCATCCCCAGCGCGATCCTGCGGTGCGCGCCGCTCTTTTCCATGGCCGTGGACAGCATGAATCCGCCCATCAGCAGCATGATCAGCGGATCGCCCACCGCGCGCGCCGCCTGCGATGGCGGAATCGCGCCTACCAGGGGCAGCAGCCCTATGGGCATCAGCGCGGTGACCGGAATCGGCACCGCCTCGGTGATCCACCAGGCCGCGCACAGCGTGGTCACAGCCACGGTCCAGGCCACGGCCGGCCCGGAATCCCGCATCAGCAGCCCCGCCGCCAGGGCCGCCAGGGGCCCCGCGAACAGCATGATTTTCTTCAGCATGCGGCGCTTACCCCGGACCGAATGCGGCCCGGCACAATTCCAGCAGCGGATTGGGCCAGACACCGATCACGACCAGCGCCAGCCCATTGGCGCCCAGCATCAAGCTGGCGCCCCAACCGGGCTTCAATTGTTCCCGCTCCTGCTCGAGCGGGGCCTCCATGAACATCAGCCGGATGATCCGCAGGTAGTAGTAGGCCCCGACCACGGCGAATATGACCGCGACGACCGCAAGGGCCGTGAAACCCTGGTCCACCAGCACCATCAGCACCTGCCACTTGGCCAGAAAGCCCGCCAGCGGCGGTATCCCGATCATGCTCAGCATGATGAGCAGCATGATGAACGCCATCCCCGGGTGGCGGCGGTACAGTCCCCGCAGGCTGTCCAGCGGAGCGGCCTGTTTCTCCAGCGCGATGACCACGCCGAAGGCGCCGGCCGCCATGAGCACGTAAACCAGGGTGTAGAACAGTGCGGCGCTCAAGCCTTCGCCGCCGCCCGCGACCACGCCGAGGAGCAGGAATCCGACATGCGCGATCGCGGCCCATGCCAGCAGCCGCGCGGCCTGGGTCTGGGCCATGGCCACGATGGTGCCGAGGGACAGAGACGCGAGCGCCATCACGATCAGCAGCAGGTTCCACTGCTCCTGCGAAGCGGAAATCCCGTCAACCAGCAGCCGCACGATCAGGGCGAACGAGGCGAGCTTCGGGACCGTGGCAAGCAGCACGGCCACCCCCAGCGGCGGCCCGTCATAGGCGTCGGCCACCCACTGGTGGAAGGGCACGGCGCCGAGCTTGAACGCCACTCCGGTCAACACCAAAGCCGCGGCGACATACGCCCCCACGCTGTCGGGCGCCAGGGTCGCCGTTTCGCTCAGGAGCAGCGAACCCGACAGTCCGTAAAGCAGCGACATGCCATACAGCATCGCGCCGGAGCCGATCGCTCCCAGCACGAAGTACTTCATCGCCGCCTCGGCCGCGCGCGCGGAATCGCGCTGCAGCGCCACCAGCGTGTACAAGGCCAGCGCCAGCAGTTCCAGGCCGAGATACAGGGTCAGCAGGCTGCCGGCGGACGCGGTCACGAAAACGCCCAGCAGCGCAAACAGGCCCAGGAGGTAATACTCGCCGCGCAGCGCCCCGGCTTCGCGCAGATCGCGCGGCGCATACACGAATGCCACGACGCTCAACAGCACGCCGGCAAACTTCAACAGGCGCGCCAGCCTGTCCATCACGAAGGCGCCGCCGAACATTGCGCCGTCCGCCGCCGCGAAGCAGGTCCACCCCACAAGGACCAGTCCTGCCAGGCAGACCGCCTGAATGACGACCGGGCGTTTCCTGCCCACCGCCAGGTCCACCAGCAGCAGGACCGGAATCAGCAGCGCAAGCGCCAGTTCCGGGTACAGCGGCGCCCAGAAGGCCAGGTCGATCACCATCCCGCCACCTTCCCGGCCAGGACGTGCCGGGCCAGCCCGTCCAGCGAGGGCTCCATCATTTCCACCAGGGGATCCGGATACAGGCCAAGGACAATCACCGCAAGGCCGATGCCGCCCAGCGCGATCAGTTCCCGTGCATCCAGGTCCTCAAGGCCCGCCACCCGGTCGTTCGCCACTTCGCCGAACACGACCCGCTTGAGCATGTACAGGCTGTATGCCGCGCCCAGCACCAGGATCGTGCCCGCGCCCAGCGCGACCAGCGGTTCGGCGCGGAACGACGCCAGGATGACGAGGAATTCACCGACAAAGCCGGAAGTGCCGGGCAGTCCCGCGTTGGCCAGCGCGAAAAGCACCAGCAGGACGGCGAAAATCGGCATGGTATTGGCTACGCCGCCGAAATCGTCGATGCGGCGCGTATGGACGCGGTCGTAGAGCACCCCGACGCACATGAAAAGGGCCGCTGAAATGAAGCCGTGGGAAATCATCTGCACCATGCCCCCGCCCATGCCGAGCGCCAGGAGCTCATCCTTGCCGGCGCCCGCGTAGGCCAGCGGTATGAACAAGCCCAGGGTCACGAACCCCATGTGGGCCACCGACGAATAGGCGATCAGCTTCTTGAGATCGCGCTGGGCCAGCGCCACGACGGCGATATAGACGATCGCGACCAGCGACAGGCCCACGATCAGCGGCGCGAACTGGTAGGCGGCATCGGGCGTGACCGGCAGGCTGAACCGCAGCATGCCGAATCCGCCCATCTTCAGCAGGATCGCCGCCAGAATGACCGAACCGCCGGTGGGCGCTTCCACGTGCGCATCGGGCAGCCAGGTATGCACCGGCCACATCGGCACCTTCACCGCAAACGCGGCCAGAAAACCGAAGAACAGGAGCTGCTGCTCGGCCGGCGTTAGAGGCACTGCGTGCAGATCGGGTATCGCGTAGCTGCCTGCCTTCAGATACAGATAGACCAGCGCGACCAGCATGAACACCGAGCCCAGGAAGGTGAAGAGAAAGAACTTGACCGTCGCGTAGATCCGCCGCTCGCCGCCCCAGATGCCGATGATCAGGAACATCGGGGCGAGCATGAACTCCCAGAACACGTAGAACAGCAGGCTGTCCAGCGCACAGAAAACACCCAGCATCAGCCCCTGCTGAATCAGCAATGCCCCGTAATACAGCCCCGTGCGCCGGTCTATCGCCCGCCAGCCGGCCACGATCGCCGCCGGCGTGAGCAGCAACGTCAGCAGAATCAGCGCCAGCGCGATTCCGTCGATGCCGAGGTAGTACTGCACGTCGAAACGCTCGATCCAGTCGTGGCGCTCGACGAACTGGAAGCCGCCGCCGGGATCGAAGTTGCGCCACAGGATCGCGCCCGGTATCCATTCGAGCAGCGCCACGACCAGGCACGACCAGCGCGCCACCGCGGCATTGCGGGCAAGGCCCATGATCAGCAGGCCCGCGGCCACCGGCAGCCAGACGATCACGCTCAACAGGCCTGAGTCGGGCATCAGTCCAGCACCAGGACGACCCAGGCGATCAGCAGGCAGATGGCCGTCACCATCACGAAGGCGTAGTGATAAAGGAGTCCGGTCTGCAGGCGCCGCATGACGCCCGATCCCCAGCGAACCGTCCGCGCCAGCCCGTTGACCAGCAGTCCGTCGATAAAGCGCGCGTCGGCCTGGTCGGCGGCGCCCCTGGCCAGCCCCTTTGTGCCGGGTATAACGGCCCGCTCAAGCAGCGGATCGAAGCCATAACCCAGTTCCAGCAGACGCTTCGGAACGCGCAGCACCGGTCCGGCACGGCTACGCCAGCGAGGTTTCCATTCGTACAGCGCCCAGGCCGAAAGTCCGCCCAGTACCGCCAGCAGGAAGACCGGCGAGTACAGGCCGTGGACGAAGAAGTCGAGCGTGCCCGCGCCCAGGTCCGGGGCGCCGGAACCGCTTTCCGCGAGGTTGACCAGAGACCCGGCGAAATACCCGCCCAGGACCACCGGTTGAAACGTGAACCAGCCGATCAAAAGCGACGGAACCGCCAGGAACACCAGCGGCCCCAGCATCCACCGGCCGCGCGGCTCCCGTTCCGTCATGTGGCTAGCGGCTTCGGTCTCGCGGCCGTGAAACACCACCAGCAGGAATCGGGCGCTGTAAAACGCGGTGACCGCCACCCCGGCCAGCAGGCACCAGCCGGCGTATGCGCCCACCGGACCGGAGGACTGGGTCACGGTCGATATCAGCGCATCCTTGGAAAAGAAACCGGCGGTTCCCGGTATGCCGGCCAGCGCCAGCGTCCCGATCAGGGCGGTTGCGTAGGTGATCGGCATCCGACGATAGAGGCCGCCCATGCGCCGGATGTCCTGCTCGTGATGCAGGGCGACGATGACCGCGCCCGCGGCCAGGAACAGCAGCGCCTTGAAGAAAGCGTGGGTGAACAGGTGGTAGATGGCCACCGAATAGGCCGAAACGCCGATACCGGCCATCATGTAGCCGAGCTGAGACAGCGTGGACCAGGCGACGATGCGCTTGATGTCCTGTTGCACGATCGCCACCAGGCCCGTGGCCAGGGCGGTGGTCGCGCCTACCGCCAGCACCACGGAAAGCGCGAGCGGGCTGAATTCGAACAGGGGCGACATGCGGGCCACCATGAACACGCCCGCCGTGACCATGGTCGCGGCGTGGATCAGAGCCGATATGGGGGTGGGGCCTTCCATCGAGTCCGGCAGCCAGATGTGCAGCGGCATCTGCGCCGATTTGCCCATCGCGCCCACGAACAGAAGCACACAGCCCAGGTCCAGCGCCGGCAGGCTCACTCCGGGCCAGACGGTGATTTGCTGTTGGGCCAGGCCGGGGGCGCCGGAAAAAACCACGGCGTAGTCCAGCGAGCCCGCGGCCCCGCCGATCAGGGCGATGCCCAGCAGCAGTCCCAGGTCGCCGATGCGGTTCACCAAAAAGGCCTTCAGGCTGGCGAAATTCGCCGACGGCCGCTTGAACCAGAAGCCGATCAACAGGTACGAGGCCAGCCCGACGGCTTCCCAGCCCACGAACAGCTGCATGAAGTTGTCGGCCATCACCAGCAGCAGCATGGCCGAGGTAAAGAAGGCGATCAGCGCGAAGAAGCGCGCGTAGCCGGGATCGTCCCGCATGTAGCCGACCGTGTACACATGCACCGCCAGCGAGACCCAGGTGACGACGCAGGCCATCAGGGCGGTCAGGCGGTCGATCAGCAGGCCGAAGCTCAGTTCGAACCCGCCGATGCTGAGCCAGTCGAGCAGCTTTACCGTAACCGGTTCGCCGCCGAGCTGCTCCAGCAGCGCAAGGATCGACAGGACGGCGGACAGCCCCACGGCGAGGATGGGCAGGCCGTGAACCACGTTGCGCGGCAGGACCCTGGCGCCCAGCGCCACCAGCGCCGCCGCGCACAGCGGCGCAAACAGGATGGCTTCGTACATCATCCCTTGAGCAGGCTGAACTCTTCCACGTTTACGCTGAGCCGGTTGCGGAACAGCACCACGAGGATCGCCAGGCCTATCGCCGCCTCCGCCGCAGCCACGGTCAGGATGAAGAACACGAACACCTGCCCGGCCAGGTCGCCGAGGAAGTACGCAAACGCGATGAAATTGAAATTGACCGCGAGCAGCAACAGTTCCACGCACATCAGGAGCAGGATCACGCTGCGGCGGTTGATGAAAATGCCGCACACGGCGATCGCGAACAGGATCGTGCTCAGGGTCAGCAGGTGGGCAATCCCGATCATTCGTCCCGCTCGGCTTTCATTTTCACCAGCCGGACCCGGCTTTCCGGCCGGACGGCGACCTGTTCGGACACCTGCTGCACGCGCAGGCCCTTGCGGCGGCGCAGCGTGAGCGTAATCGCGCCGATGATGGCCAGCAGGAGGATATAGCCGGCTATCTCGAAGGCATACAGGTGCTCGGTATACAGCAGCGTGCCCAGCGCCTGCGTATTGCCCTCCTCGAAAACCAGCGTATCGGCGGGCGCCGCGGCTTCCAGTCCGGAGCGCCGCAACCACCAGACCGAGGAAAGCTGCGCGGCCAGCAGCAGACCGACCAGCACGCCCAGGGGAGCATAGCGCGTGAGCCCTTCACGCATGCGCTCGACGTTGATGTCCAGCATCATCACGACGAACAGCAGCAGCACCATGACCGCGCCGACGTAAACCAGCACCAGGGCCACGGCCAGGAACTCGGCGCGCAGCAGCAGCCAGATGGCGGCCGAGATGACGAAGCACAGCACCAGAAGCAGCACCGAATGAACCGGATTGCGCGCCGTGATCACGCCCACGGCGGCCGCGATCAGCATGCCCGACCAGCCGTAGAAGAGTATGAGCGGGAAAATTTCCGGAATCTGCTGCATGGAGATGCGGTTCAGCGGTAGGAAGCGTCGGCGCTGCGATCGGCGGCAATCTGTTCCTCGTATCGATCGCCGATCTCGAGCAGCCGTTCCCGGGTCAGGATGTTCTCGCCCCTGTTCTCCATGTGGTACTCGTGAATCCGGGTCTCCACGATCGCGTCCACCGGACAGGCTTCCTCGCAGAACCCGCAGTACACGCACTTGAACAGGTCGATGTCGTAGCGGCTCGCCCGGCGGGTGCCGTCCTCGCGCACTTCGGACTCGATGGTGATCGCCAGCGCCGGACAGACTGCCTCGCACAGCTTGCAGGCGATGCAGCGCTCCTCGCCGTTGGCGTAGCGGCGCAAGGCGTGCAGCCCCCGAAATCGCGGCGACTGCGGGGCCTTCTCTTCCGGATACCTGAGCGTGACCTTGCGCCTGAAGAAGTTGGTGAGGGTTACGCGCAGTCCCCGCAACAGCTCCCAGAGAGCGAAAGTGCGGAAAACCGCCCGGACGCGATCGCCGGGGCCGGGCTTGCCGGCCGCGGGCCTTTTTTCGGAATCACTCATTTGAACGGCCCCACATCAAGCACGGACAGCACGGCCTCCACGCCGATCCACACCAGCGTCACCGGAATGAACACTTTCCAGCCCAGACGCATGATCTGGTCGTAGCGGTAGCGGGGAAAGGTCGCGCGCAACCACAGGAAGACGAACAGGAACAGAAACGTCTTGGCGGCCAGCCAGAACAGGCCGGGGGCCGCGAGTATGCCCACCACCGGCCATTGCCTGTCGATCAGGCCCGCGAACGGCGAGTCCCAGCCGCCGAGGAACAGCACCGCGGTGAGCGTGGCGATCAGAATCATGTTGGCGTATTCCGCGAGGAAGAACATGGCGAAGGTGGCGCCGCCGTATTCCACGTGGAATCCGGCCACGATCTCCGACTCGCCCTCGGCCACGTCGAACGGCGCCCGGTTGGTCTCGGCTATGCCGGAGATGAAATACACGAGGAACAGGGGCAGGAGGGGAAGAATGAACCAGTTGCCCACTCCCCCTGCCTGTTTCTCGACAATCACGCCCAGGTTCAGGCTGCCGGCGGCCATCAGCACGCCCACCAGTGCGAACCCCATGGCGATTTCGTAGGCGACCATCTGCGCCGCCGAGCGCATCGCGCCCAGCAGCGCGTACTTGGAGTTGCTTGCCCAGCCGGCCAGGATGATTCCGTAGATGCCCAGCGAGGTCATGGCCAGCAGGTAGAGCAGGCCGGCGTTCAGGTCCGCCACGGCGAAGCCGGGGAACAGGGGAACCACGGCCCAGGCCGCGAGCGCCGGGACCAGCGCCAGCACCGGAGCAGTGAGGAACAGCCAGCGGTTGGCGCGGCCGGGAATCACGATTTCCTTCACCAGCAGCTTCAGCACGTCGGCGAACGGTTGCAGGAGTCCGCGGAAGCCCACCCGGTTCGGGCCCTGCCGAAGTTGCATGAAGCCGATCACCTTGCGTTCCAGGTAGGTGGCGTAGGCCACGCAGAGAATCACCACTATCGTGACCGCGAGAATCGCCACCAGGTCGATCAGCGCACCGGCCGCCTCGGGGGGCAGGAAATCCAGCCAGTTGGCGAGCAGTTCGGACATCGGTCGGCTTCAGGCGGCCCTTTGCACCGCCGCCGCCTGCTGCAGGGGCTCGGACCGCCGCACCATTCCGTCGACTGAATACATGGGCAGTTCCAGGGCCGCGAAATCCTCATCGTCGACAGACCGTGAGTCGATCGCGACACCGTGGGAAGACGACGCCGGGGAGGCGGCGGGGCTTTCGATACGCCGCCTGATTTCCGCCAGGACCTGGTCCGTGTCGGCATATCCGAAGCCGTCCAGACCCAAGCGGTCCGCCAGCGCCCTCAGCACTTTCCAGGCCGGCCGGGCCAGGCCCGGAGGCGGTGCGGCGGCTTCAAAACTCTGCCAGTCCATCTGCCCGTTCACCAGGGTCCCCGACGTCTCCAGGCTGGTCGCCGTGGGCAGCAATACATCCGCGTGGCGGAGCAGCCAGGGCGAAACCCAGGGATTCAGCGCAAGCAGGAATCCCGCCCCGCGAATCGCCTCGTGGGCGCCCGCAGCGCAATCAAGTTCAGGCTCAACGCCCATCAGGACCATTCCCGGAAGGGACGTGCGGCTCATCCGGCCCGCATCGAGGCCGGCGGCACCCCGTCCATTGGCCTGGGCGGGAAGAACGCCGGCCAGGTGCAAACCGGCAGCGTTGCCGCCCTGCGTCACGTGTCCGAGCGCGGCGCCGCCGGCCGCCCCGACGGCCGCTTCCAGCAATTCGGCGTAGGCCGGATGGCGAAGCGCGAGTCCGCCCAGCCACAACGCACGACGCTCGCCCTCAAGCGCGCGATCGGCCAACGGACCCAGAGCCCGGGCCCAATCCCGGGGCGCCTCCACGCTGCCGCCGCTGATCGGGTGCAGGTATTCGCGCTCGGCCAGGTCCAGGTAGCTGACCCGGGCGCCGGCCATGGCCGCCTTGCGAACCCGATGGGCGAGGATCGGCGCTTCGCTTCGCAGGTCGCAGCCCACAAGCAGCAGGGAATCCAGCGACTCCACGTCGGCGAACCGGGTTCCCAGCCACGGCGCCTCGCCGGCGGGCGCATCGCTTCGAAAATCGCGCTGCCTGAGCCTGTGATCGACGTTGGCCGACCCCAGTGCGCTCATCAGTATCCCGAGAAGGTGGCCTTCCTCGGCCGTCGCAGACGGAGAAACCAGCGCCCCAAGACCTTCGCCGCCCTGCTCGTCCGCCGCGCGCATCAGGCCCGCGGTGGCCGCGGCCAGCGCTTCCTCCCAGCCGGCCTCGATCAGCCGCCCATCGCGGCGCACCAGCGGCTTGCGAAGCCGGTCTTCCACGTACAGGCCCTCGCAACTGAAGCGGTCCCGGTCCGAAATCCAGGTCTCGTTCACCGCCTCGTTCTCGCGCGGCACGATGCGCCGCACGCGCCCGCGCAGGACATGCGCGCAAAGCGCCGAGCCCACGCAGTCGTGCGGCGCCACCGTCGCATGGGCGCTCATTTCCCAGGCGCGGGCGGTAAAGCGGTACGGCTTGTTGTTCAGGGCCCCGACCGGACACACGTCGATGACGTTGCCGGACAGTTCGTGCTTCAGGGACCGCTCGACGTGGGTGGTGATCTCCATGTGCTCGCTGCGGCCGGTCGCACCGAGCTCCTGCACGCCGGCAACCTCCTCGCCGAAACGTATGCAGCGCGTGCAATGGATGCAGCGGGTCATGTCGGTGGACACCAGCGGCCCCAGATCCGGATCGGGCACTGCCCGCTTTCCTTCCGAAAAGCGCGAGATATCGCGGCCGAATCCCATTGCCAGGTCCTGAAGCTCGCATTCGCCTCCCTGGTCGCAAACCGGACAATCGAGCGGATGGTTGATCAGCAGGAACTCCATCGTTGCCCGTTGGGCCGCTATCGCCCGGCCGGACCGGGTCTCGACCTCCAGGCCGTCGGTGACCGGCAGGGCGCAGGCGGGCATGGGCTTGGGTGCGCCCGCCACGTCCACCAGGCACATGCGGCAATTGGCCGCGACGCTCAGCTTGGGGTGATAGCAGAAGCGGGGCACGTAAATGCCGGCCCGGTCGGTTACCGCGATCAGCATCTCGCCGGCCGCGGCCTCGAGCTCCCGGCCGTTTACAGTAAGGCGAACACTCTGGTCAGGCATAGGCCGCCTCCCGCTGACGGGCGTTGGCACGGGAACTCCGGATCTTCGCCTCGAATTCACCGCGGAAGTGCTTGAGGAAACTCTGTACGGGCCACGCCGCCGCATCTCCCAGGGCGCAGATCGTGTGGCCCTCGATGTTGTTGGCGACGCTCAGCAGCAGGTCCAGGTCCGACACCTTGGCCCGGCCTTCAAGCATGCGCGTCAGCATCCGGTAGAGCCAGCCGGTGCCTTCGCGGCAGGGCGTGCACTGGCCGCAGGACTCGGCGTAGTAGAAGCGTGCGATGCGCCTGAGCACGCTCACCATGCAGGTTCGATCGTCCATTACGATCATCGCCCCGGTCCCCAGCGCCGAACCCGCCTCGCTGAGCGAGTCGTAATCCATCGTGCATTCCCTGATGATTGCCGCCGGCAGCACCGGGACCGAAGACCCGCCGGGTATCACCGCCTTTAGCCTGCGGCCCTTCCATACCCCGCCGGCATGGTCCAGCAGTTCGTTGAAGGAAACGCCAAGCGGCGCCTCGTAGTTGCCGGGCCGCTCCACGTGGCCGGAAACCGAATAGATCATGGTGCCGGCCGAATTGGGCGGGCCCAGCGACTTGAACCAATCCGCGCCATTTTCCATGATGGCCGGCACGCAGGCCAGGGTCTGGGTATTGTTGACCGTGGTGGGACGGCCGTATAAGCCGCTCTGCGCGGGGAACGGCGGCTTGAAGCGGGGCTTGCCGGGTTTGCCTTCGAGTGACTCCAGAAGGCCCGTCTCCTCGCCGCAGATATACGCGCCCGCGCCCACGAAGGGATGCAGCTCGAAGTCGATCCCCGCGGCGCCCAGGCCACGGCCGATCAGCCCCGCCGCCCGGGCTTCGTCCAGCGCGTCGAGAAACCGCGGCACCGGCTCGCCCAGGAACTCGCCGCGAATGTAGTTGTAGCTCACCGTGGCGCCCATCGCATAAGCGGCCAGGGCCATGCCCTCGATCAGCACGTGCGGGTTGTAGCGCAGGATGTCCCGGTCGTGGCAGGTTCCGGGCTCGCTCTCGTCGGAGTTGCAGACCAGGTAGGTGGGCTGCTCGCAGTCTCCGGGCATGAAGCTCCATTTCAGCCCGGTGGGAAAGCCGGCCCCGCCACGGCCGCGCAGCCCGGATGCCTTGACCGTTTCCAGGATCTGTCCCGCGTCGAGTTCGCCGGCCAGCACTTTCCGCCAGGCCCGATAGCCGCCGCGGCCCTCGTAGGACTTGAGCCGCCAGGGCCGTTCCGCATCGGGCGGCGGCATGCATACGTGAACCAGGTCCATGCCCGTCAGCTCAGCCTCTCGACAATGCGGTCGGCCTCGTCGGGCGTCACGTTCTCGTGGTAGCAATGGCCCACCATCATCATCGGCGCACCCGTGCAGGCCGCCAGGCACTCTTCCTCTTCCTTGAGATAAATCCGGCCGTCGACGGTGCTCTCGCCTGCGGAAATCCCCAGCCGGTTCTCCAAGTGCCTGAGCAACTCCCGGCCGCCGCGAAGCCAGCAGGAAATATTGGTGCACACCGATACGCAATGCCGCCCGACCGGGCGCACCTCGAACATCGAGTAGAAAGTTGCGACCTCATAGACCTGGATCGGCGGCAGCGCCAGCTCGCCGGCCACCGCGTCCATCAGTTCCACCGACAACCAGCCGCCGTTCCCGTCCTGGGCGACGCGAAGCGCGTCCAGGACCGCGGAGCGCCTGCGCCCGCTCGGGAACCGGGCCGCCGACTCCCGGATGGCGGCGCGCGCCGCGTCGGGAAGCAGGGAGTTGTCGCTCATCGCCGCTCCTGCCGTGCTAGCGGTCAATCTCGCCGAACACCACGTCCATGGTGCCGATGGTCGCCACGACGTCGGCCAGCATGTGCCCCCGCACCATCTCGTCCATGGCCGCCATGTGGGCGAAACCCGGCGCCCGTATCTTGACCCGGAACGGTTTGTTGGCGCCGTCGGACACCAGGTAGACGCCGAACTCGCCCTTGGGGTGTTCCACGGCGGCGTAGGCCTCGCCTTCCGGCACGCAATAGCCCTCGGTGAAGAGCTTGAAGTGATGGATCAGCGATTCCATCTTCTCCTTCATCTCTTCGCGCTTCGGCGGCGCCAGCTTGTAGTCGTCCACCATGACCGGGCCCGGGTTCGCGCGCAGCCAGTCCACGCATTGCCGGATAATCCGGTTGGACTGCCGCAACTCCTCGACCCGCACCAGATAGCGGTCGTAGCAATCGCCGTTGACTCCCACCGGAATGTCGAAGTCCACGTCCGCGTACGCCGCGTACGGCTGCTTCTTGCGCAGGTCCCACTCCACGCCCGAGCCGCGCAGCATGGGTCCGGTAAAGCCCAGGTTCAGGGCCCTTTCGGGGGAAACCACGGAGATGCCCACCGTGCGCTGCTTCCAGATCCGGTTCTCGGTCAGCAGCGTTTCGTATTCGTCCACATGGCCGGGAAAGCGCCGGGTGAAATGTTCGATGAAATCGAGCAGCGAGCCGTCCCGCCCCTCGTCCATGGCCTTGTCGCGGGCGGAAACCCTTTTCGCATCCGGTTGCGCCAGGTGCCTGGGCATCCGTTCCGGCAGGTCGCGGTATACGCCGCCCGGCCGATAGTAGGTTGCGTGCATGCGCGTGCCCGATACCGCCTCGTAGCAGTCCATCAGGTTCTCGCGCTCGCGGAAACAGTAGAGGAAGATGGTCATGGCGCCCACGTCGAGGCCATGGCAGCCCAGCCACAGGAGGTGATTCAGTATCCGGGTGATCTCGTCGAACATCACGCGGATGTAGAGGGCCCGGGGCGGCGGTTCGATCCCCAGCAGCTTCTCGATCGCCAGCACATAGCCATGCTCGTTGGCCATCATCGACACGTAGTCAAGACGGTCCATGTAACCGATGCTCTGGTTGTAGGGCTTGGACTCCGCCAGTTTCTCGGTGGCGCGGTGAAGCAGCCCGATGTGCGGGTCGGCGCGCATCACGACCTCGCCGTCCATCTCCAGAACCAGCCGCAGCACGCCGTGCGCGGCCGGGTGCTGGGGGCCGAAGTTCATCGTGTAGCTCTGAAATTCAGCCATCGCCCGCCTGCCCGCCGTCGTCGCCGGGCTCGACCCTGAGCGCCGGCCGGTACCGGTTGTCGTCCCGGATCACACGCGGAACCAGCGTTCGCGGCTCTATGCTGACCGGCTCGTACACGACGCGGCGCTTGTCCTCGTCGTAGCGGACTTCCACTTTCCCGCTCAACGGAAAATCCTTGCGGAAGGGATGTCCGATAAAGCCGTAATCGGTCAGGATACGCCGCAGGTCCCCATGGCCCTCAAACACGATGCCGAACAGGTCGAAGGCCTCGCGCTCGAACCAGTCGGCCGCCTGCCAGACGCCCGTCACCGAAGGCAGCACGGGCGGGTTCTCTCCCACGGCGAAGGCCCGCAGCCTTACGCGAAGGTTATGGCGCAGCGACAGCAGGTGATAGACGGCGGCGAACCGCGCCGGCTGCTCTTGTGCCCGGCGTTCGCTTTCGGACGCCGAGCGGGTCGTGCTGGCGCCCGGCTCGACCGCCCGGCTGAAGCCGGATTCAGTCGCCGCCTCGGTCCTCCACTGCGCCTGGCCGTAGCCCAGGTAATCGACGCCGCAGACGTCGATCAGAGTCGTGAAGGAAAAATCCTCTTCGTCGCGCAATGCAGCGGCGGTCGCCGGCAGGTCGGAAGCGTCGAGGTCGTAGCTCAATTCGCCGCAGGAGGATTCGCGCCGGTGCAGCACGCCGTCGAAGCGCGCATGCAAGGCTTCGGCCATGGACTCAAGACGAGAAGCCATGAAGCGCCTCGTTCAGGCTGTGGGCTGCGGACGCGCCAGCGCCTTGCTGTGGCGAATCTTGTTGCGCAACTGCAGGATGCCGTAAAACAGCGCCTCGGCCGTCGGAGGACAGCCGGGAACATAGACGTCCACCGGCACGATGCGGTCGCAACCGCGCACCACCGAATAGGCGTAGTGGTAATAGCCGCCGCCGTTGGCGCAGGAACCCATCGAGATCACCCAGCGCGGCTCCGGCATCTGGTCGTAGACGCGGCGCAGGGCAGGCGCCATCTTGTTGCACAGGGTTCCGGCCACGATCATCACGTCCGATTGCCGGGGACTGGGCCGGAACATCACGCCGAAGCGGTCGAGATCGTAACGCGCGGCGCCCGCATGCATCATCTCGACGGCGCAGCAGGCCAGCCCGAAAGTCATCGGCCACATGGACCCGGTACGCGCCCAGTTCAGCAGCTTGTCCAGCGAAGTCACGACGAAGCCCTGCTCGCGGGCCTCGGTAAGCGTATCGGCCATCCCGTCAATCCGTGGGCCGGCGGCTTCTAGTCCCATTCCAGAGCCCCCTTGCGCCACTCGTACACGAAGCCCACGACGAGCACCAGAAGGAATATGCCCATCGCGATCAGACCCTGGTAGCCGATGGCGTCCAGCGCCACCGCCCAGGGAAACAGGAAGGCGATCTCAAGATCGAAGATGATGAACAGTATCGCGACCAGGTAGTAGCGCACGTCGAAGCGCATGCGCGAGTCCTCGAACGCGTCGAATCCGCATTCGTACGGCTCCAGCTTGCGCTCGTCCCGCTGACCGCGGCCGAGCAGCAGGCCCAGGCCGAGCAGCGCCAGCGCTATGCCAAATGCCACGCAAAGGTAAATCAGCACCGGAAGGTAATCACCCGGCATGACTACGCCGCACTTCGCTGGATATGCCGATGGCCGGACTCGAACCGGCACGGCTTGCGCCACTGCCCCCTCAAGACAGCGTGTCTACCAATTCCACCACATCGGCACGGAAAGAAAAGCTGGATCATTCCTGCGGGACGTCGGGTTGCTCCGCGGGCTGAAGCGAGGGCAGCTGCGGCAGGTCTTCGTCTTCCTCCTCGGGGACGGCCTCCTCCTGGGCCGGCGCCGCCTGCTCGATGGTATCGAGAAGGCTTTCCTCGGGCCGGGGCTTGCCGACCCCGGTGAGGATGAGGCTGGTGGCGAAGAACAGCGTGGCGAGCACCGCCGTGACGCGCGAAAGGAAATTCGCCGACCCGCGCGCGCCGAACACCGTGCCGGATGCGCCCGAACCGAAAGCGGCGCCCGTTTCCGCGCCCTTTCCGCGCTGAAGCAGCACAAAGACAATAATCAGGGCAGCGACGAGAACATGCGCTGCCAGGAACAATTGCTGTAACAGAACCCTACTCCGCTATACCGCCGAAATGATCCGCAAAAACTCCTTCGCATCCAGGGAAGCGCCGCCCACCAGGCCGCCGTCAATGTCCGGCTGGGCAAAAAGCGCGGCCGCGTTGGCGCCGTTCACGCTGCCCCCGTACAGAATGCGAAGGCCCGCGCCAATTTTAGCATCGGTGCGGGCGATTTCGCCGCGCAGCAGAGCATGTACCTGCTGCGCCTGCCCCGGCGTTGCGGTGTGGCCGGTACCGATGGCCCAGACGGGTTCATAGGCCAGGACCGCGCGCTCGAACACATCGGCGCCGCACAGTTCCAACACCGCACCGAGTTGCCGCAGCACGACCTCTCCGGTGCGTTCCGCCCGGCGTTCGGGAAGCGTTTCTCCAACGCAAAGCACCGGAACCAGCCCGTGATCCGCCGCCCGCTGAAATTTCTTCGCCACCAACTCGTCGCTTTCGCGCAAGCCGGCGCGTCTTTCCGAGTGACCGACCAGAACGTGGCTGCAGCCGCAGTCGGTGAGCATGTCCGCGGACACTTCGCCGGTGTGCGCGCCTTGTTCATGGATAGAGAGGTCCTGCGCTCCCAGTCGAACGGCGAGGGTTCCGGCCGACTCCGCGTTTTCCAGAATCCGGCGCACGGCGTCCAGGTGCGGGAACGACGGAAACACGATCACCTCCGGAAGGCCGCGGCCAGGTTCATGCGCCGTTGCGGCCAGCGCCCCGGCCAGTTCGCTTGCCGAGACCAGGCTGCCGTGCATCTTCCAGTTGCCGGCCACGATCCGGCGCCGATCGGTCATGCGGCGTCGCCTCAGCGCACTGTGCTAACTGGCCCGGAGCGCCTGGGCCACGCCTTCGGCGGCCCTGTGCACGCGCGTACGGTCGGGACCCTCCGCCATGATCCGGAAAACCGGCTCGGTACCCGACGGCCGCACCACGATGCGGCCTTCGTCGCCGAGCAGGCGGCGGGCCGCGCGCAAGGCCTTTTCGACAGCGGGGTCTCCCAGGTTGCCGTCGCCGTTCGACGGCACGCTCAGGTTCGCCTGTTCCATATGCGGCATGTCCTCGGCCAGTTCCGCCAGCGAACAGCTTCTCGCCTGCATTACGGCCAGAACTTCCAGGGCCACCAGCAGGCCGTCGCCTGTGGTGGACTTGTCCAGGCACAGAATATGCCCGGAACTCTCACCGCCCAGGACCCCGCCTTTCTCGCGAAGCATTGCGACCACCTGCCGGTCGCCCACCTCCGCGCGGCAGAAAGCAATTCCTTCCGCCTGCAGGGCCCGTTCCAGCGCCATGCTGCTGATCTGGGTCCCGACGACCGGACCGGCCAGCCGGCCGGCTTCCTTGCGCGCCAAGGCGAGAACCAGTAACAGCGTGTCGCCGTTCAGGGTCGCGCCGGCCGAATCCACCATGATCACCCGGTCGCCGTCGCCGTCCAGGGCGATTCCGACATCGGCCTCGACCGCCTTGACGGTGCGCCGCAGCAGGTCGGGATCGGTGGCGCCGCAGCGGTCGTTGATATTGCGGCCGTTCGGAGAACAGCCCAGTGGAACGAGTTCGGCGCCGAGCGCCGTCAGCGTCGACGGGGCCACCCGGTAGGAAGCGCCGTGCGCGCAGTCCACGACGATCTTGACTCCATCCAGCGACATGTCCCCGGGAACCGTATCCAGGCAGTGCTGCTCGTAGCGCTCCAGCGCGTCGTCGACCCGCCGCACCTGGCCCAGCGCGGTGGAATCCAGCGTAACCGCCGCGTCCTCGATATGGCTCTCGATCAACGCCTCTTGCGCGGCCGCCAGCTTGAAGCCGTCGTGCCTGAAAAACTTGATTCCGTTGTCGCCGTAAGCGTTGTGTGACGCGCTGATGACGACTCCAAGATCCGCGTCCAGCTCCTGTGTCAGCAGGGCCACGCCGGGCGTCGGCAATGGGCCGGACAAGCGAACGTCGGCGCCTGCGGCGACGAAGCCCGCCTCCAGCGCCGATTCGAACATGTAGCCGGAAACCCGCGTGTCCTTGCCGATCACAACCTTGCCGCCGCGGGGCAGCAGGGCGCGGGTGGCGGCGCCGGCCAGCCGCAATGCGAACTCGGCCGTCATGGGATGCTGACCCACCGTGCCGCGGACGCCATCGGTGCCGAAATACCTCATCTCACGCTCCGCTTTGAACTCGCCCTTTCATGCCCCCTTCTTCCCGGAGACGCATGAATCCATCCATGGAGCTTGCTCCGGCATCCCTGCCTCCAATACTCCTGGAAGAAGGGGGCATGAAAGGGCTTCCGCTGGCGGTATAGCGGTACTTCATGCGTTCAGTCGGCGAAATAATCGTCCCAGCGCTCGTCGACCAGCTTGAACGAGTCCGCGGCGCGCTCTTCCATGACGGTGCGGTTGTCCTCGGCGAACACGTTGGGGCCGCCTTCCGCAGGCAGTTGCCGCGTCGCGTCGATCAGTATCTTGCTCGACAGCGCGTTTCGCTGGGTGCTGGGGTCGATCATGAAGGAGAAGGTCTGCCGTACGGTCAGGCTGGCCGGCCAGGGCTGCCAGCGCGTGGTCACCGCGTGCAGGACGCGCGTGATGTCGGTGGGGTCCACGTCCTTGTCGAGAATGATGATCATCTTCTTGCTGAACCCGATCATCCGGTAGCCCATGATCAGGAGCCCGGCCTCGATACCCTCGCCCGGCAGGCGCTTGTTGATGCAGGCGATCACCATGCTGGGAATTTCGGGCGGCATGTGCAGCTTCACCAGGTTGGGCATGATCCGCTTCAGCCGCGCGAAATGCCCGACCTGCCAGGGCCAGGTGAGATAGGCGCCGCCGATTCCCGGCCAGATGTTGTAGACCCAGGGCTTCTCGCGGTGGGTGATGGCCTTGACCGTCATGAAATGGTTGGGCGCCGGTTCTCCGATGTAGCCCAGCATCTCGCCGTACGGACCCTCCATCTCCTTGTCGGTGCTGATTTCCCCCTCGATGACGATCTCGGCATGCGCCGGCGCCATCAGCGCGTTCGTTTCGGCACGGACCAGTTCCACCGGCTCGCCGCGGAACCCGCCGGAAAACGCGAATTCGTCGTCACCCAGTTCGCCGACGCGGGTGCTGCTCATCATCCAGGTGATCGGGTCCAGGCCGGTGGCCACGACGCAGGGCACGCTCTTCTTGCCCTGTGCGATGGCCTTGCGCATCATCTGAGCGCCGTGGTTCTGGCCGGTAAAGCAGATGCCCAGCTTCTGCGGGCCCTTGACCTGCAACCGGTAGGTGCCGACGTTGCGGCCGATGTCGGGGTCCTCCATGATCACCGAACCGGTACTGATGAACCGGCCCCCGTCGGCGGGATTGTTCATGATCCAGGGAAACCGGTCGAGGTCGGCGTCCTCGCCGAACAGCTTGACTTCCTTGCACGGAGCATCCGCCCCGTCCACTTCCACGGGAGGGATCTGCTCGAAACGATAGTCCTCGTTCATGTGCTTGAGAAGTTCCTTCTCCACCACCTGGTTCATTTCGCGCTCGTCGTCGCTGAGATCCTTCACTCCGAGGCACATCGCGACCGTCTTGAAACTGTTGAGCACGTTGCAGATGACCGGCGTGTCGTACCAGCGGCCGTTCATCTTCGTGCGTTCCACCAGGAAAGCCGGGGCCGAGGTGCGCATCCGGTCCTCCAGGCGGTAGGAGAAAGCCGTCATCTCGAACTGGTCCTGGTCCATGTCCGGGATGCGCAGCAGCTTGCCCTGCCGCTCCATGGCCTGTGCATATTCTCTTAAGGAATTGAATACCGACATGCTGGAAGTCCTCGATGGGCGACGGGCTGCCCTGTGATGGCGGAGAACCCGGGCCTAGTAGCGGTACCGGTCGGGCTTGAACGGACCGGTCTCCGGGATGCCGAGATACTCGGCCTGCTCCGGGGTAAGACGGCTGAGCGAGGCGCCCAGCTTGGGAAGGTGCAGGCGCGCGACTTTCTCGTCGAGCCGGCGCGGCAGCGTGTATACGCGGTTTTCGTAGTCCCTGCGCGTGAGCAGTTCGATCTGGGCAAGGACCTGGTTGGTGAAGCTGGTCGACATGACGAAACTGGGGTGCCCGGTGGCGCAACTCAGGTTCACCAGCCGGCCGCGGGCCAGCAGGATCAGCCGCTTGCCGTCCGGAAAGATCACGTGATCCACCTGCGGCTTGATTTCCTCCCACTCGCAGTCCTTCAGGCTTGCGACGTCGATTTCCACGTCGAAATGGCCGATGTTGCAGAGTATGGCCTGGTCCTTCATGCGCGCCATGTGGTCGTAGGTGATGACGCTCCTGTTGCCGGTCGCGGTGACGAAGATGTCGGCCTGCCCGCAGGCCTCGTCCATCGTGACCACCGGGTAGCCTTCCATCGCCGCCTGCAAGGCGCAGATCGGATCGATTTCGGTGATCCACACCTGCGCCCCCAGGCCCTTGAGCGATTGGGCACAGCCTTTGCCCACGTCGCCGTAACCGCACACCACCGCAATCTTGCCCGCCACCATCACGTCGGTGGCCCGCTTGATGCCATCGACCAGCGATTCGCGGCAGCCGTACAGGTTGTCGAACTTGGACTTGGTCACCGAGGCGTTGACGTCCATGGCCGGGCAGCGCAGCGTGCCCTGCTCATGCATCCGGTAGAGCTGATGAACGCCGGTCGTCGTCTCCTCGCTGAGTCCCAGCAGCTCGCCGGCGAGCTCCGGGTGCTCCTCGTGGACGATGCGGGTCAGGTCGCCGCCGTCGTCCAGCAGCAGGTTGGGTACCCAGCCGCCGGGGCCGTTGATGGTACGGGCGATACAGGCGATGTATTCCTCTTCCGTTTCGCCCTTCCAGGCGAATACCGGCACGCCCCGGCGCGCCATCGCGGCGGCGGCGTGGTCCTGGGTGGACAGCCGGTTGCAGGACGACCAGCGCACCTCCGCGCCGAGTTCCAGCAGCGTTTCGATCAATACGGCGGTCTGCACCGTCATGTGCAGGCAGCCGGCAATCCGCGCCCCTTCGAGCGGCCGCCGATTGCGGTACTCCGCTCTCAGCGCCATCAGCCCGGGCATTTCGCTGCGGGCGATCGCAATTTCGCGCTCGCCGAAGTCGGCCAGCGACAGGTCGGCGACCCGGTAGTCCTCGTGCAGGCGGGTTACGGCTGTCCGGGACATCAGGCAACCTTCGCCGCGCGGGCGTCGTCGGCAAGTTGCGCAGCCAGGCCGGTTTCTTCCCAGCTGAAGCCGCAATCCTCCCGGCCGAAATGGCCGAAGGCGGCGGCCGGGCGGTACGACATGCGCTTCAGGTCCAGGTTGCGGATAATGCCCTCGACCGACAAATCGAAATGGGCCCGCACCAGCGCCTTGAGGCGTTCGTCGCTGACCGTCGCGGTGCCGAAGCTTTCGACATCGACCGCTACCGGCTCCGGCTCGCCGATCGCGTAACAGACCTGCACTTCGCAGCGCTCCGCCAGGCCGGCCGCGACGACGTTCTTGGCCGCGTGCCGGACCGCGTAGGCGGCGGACCGATCCACCTTGGACGGGTCCTTGCCGGAGAACGCGCCGCCCCCGTGCCGGGCCATTCCGCCGTAGGTGTCGACAATGATCTTGCGCCCGGTCAGGCCGCAGTCCGCTTGCGGTCCGCCTTCGACAAACCGTCCGGCGGGATTGATCAGGTAGTTGATCGGGCCCGCCAGCCACTGGGGACCCAGCACCGGCTTGATCAGCAGTTCGATGATCGCTTCCCTGAAGTCCGGCGGGCAAACGCCCCGCGCGTAGTCATCCGGCCAGATATGCGGGGCATGCTGGGTGGACAGAACGACATCGGTAACGGCCACCGGCCTGCCGTCCTCGTAGCGCACCGTGACCTGCGACTTGCCGTCGGGCCGCAGCCAGTCCAGTTTGCCCGACGCCCGCAATTCGGCATGCCTGAGCATGAGCCGGTGCGCCAGGTCGATCGGCGCCGGCATGAGGGTGGGCGTTTCCCTGCAGGCATAGCCGAACATCATTCCCTGGTCGCCGGCGCCCAGCGGCTTGCCCTCGCCGGCGTTCACTCCCCTTCGGATATCGGGCGACTGCTTGCCGATCGCGTTCAGGACACCGCAGGTCGCGCCGTCGAAGCCCAGTTCCGAGTTGTTGTAGCCGACGTCCTTGATCAGTCCCCGAACCAGCGATTCGAGGTCCACCCAGGTCGATGTGGTGATCTCGCCGGCGACCAGCACGAAGCCGGTCTTGACCAGCACCTCCGCCGCCACTCGCGCGTCCTCGTCCCGCGACAGGATGGCGTCCAGCACGGCGTCGGAAACCTGGTCCGCCAGCTTGTCCGGATGGCCGTCGGAAACCGACTCGGAAGTAAAAAGAGAGGTCTTGGGCATACGCTCAACCGTACGATGAAGCAGCCGGTCATTATATGCACAAGGCGCCTGGCGGCGCCTCTACGGGACCGGCTGCCCGGACGGCCTCAGGGCCAGGGCCCGCCGGTACGCGAGGCGGCGCGAACACCCCGCGATCGAAGCCGCAAGCCGGGCCGCCTGACGGGTCGGCAGTTCCTCCAGCAAGGGGCGCAGCACGGCGTCCAGCGCCTTCTCGTCCTGTTCCTGCGCAACGCTGCCGGCCACGACCAGCGTGAACTCGCCCCGGGCGACGATCCCGCCCGCCACGGCCGCCTCGCACAGCTCCGCCAGGCTGTCGCCGTAGGCGCTCTCGTGGATCTTGGTCAGTTCGCGGGCCAGAAATGCCCTGCGCTCGCTGCCGAAAACCTGCTGCATGTCCTCAAGCGCCGCTGTCAGCCGATGCACCGCTTCATAGAAGACCAGGGTCTCGGGTACCGCCTCGAGTTGTCTCAGCCGCGCGCGCCTCGCCGCCCGCCGTGCGGGCAGGAAGCCCTCGAAGTGAAAACGGTCGGCGGGAAAGCCGGCCACCGACAGGGCCGCCACCGCGGCGCAGGGTCCGGGCAGCGGACTCACGCGTATGCCCGACCGCCTTGCTTCGCGGACCAGCCGCATTCCCGGGTCGCTGATGCCGGGCGTTCCCGCATCGCTCATCAGGACCAGCTCCTCTCCCGACAACAGCCTCTCCAGAAGTTCGGGAATTCTGGAACGCTCGTTGTGGGCGTGCAGGGAAACCATCGCGACGCGTAGGCCCAGGCTGTGCAGCAGCTTGCGGGTTCGGCGCGTATCCTCCGCCGCCACGCCGGAAGCGCGTTCGAGAACCGCCTTCAGCCGCGTGCTAACATCGTCCAGGTTGCCAATTGGAGTGGCGGCGACAAACAAGGCCCCCGCTTCTTCAGGCGCGCCTGCCCCCGCCGAGTTCGCAACCGCCATATGATCACCTCCATGCCAAGTGTCGTGGCTTGCCGCTCAGCCAGGCGTTCCGCTACGCTGCGGCCTGGACGCCATGCCCGGTTTGCGGCGCTCGCAGGCCTGGCGCTTGTCGCCCTGGCCGCCTGCACTCCCGCGGATCTGATGCGGGCTTCCAGCGAGGAACTGGCGGCCCTTGGCGACCAGGCGCGCACTCTTTCCACTGCCGGAGATCACGGCGCCGCCCGCCAAGTCTACCTGTCCATGGTTCGCCGGGCACCTCCGCAGGCGCGGCAGCGATACCGGATCCTGGCGGCGCGTGAAGCGGGGCGCGAGGGCCGTAACAGGCGGGCTCTCAGCGAACTCCAGGCGATCGACCCCGACGCCGAATGGATCGGGCTATGGTCGCTCGCGGCCGCCGAGAGCGAACGGGTGGTCGGCGGCCCCGATGTCGCGTACGAAAGGCTGGCGGCAATCGATCCCAACCGGTATACCGACCTTGCCGGGGATCTGCTCCGGACCCGGTCGGAACTGCTGTTTGCGCTGCACAGGCCGACCGACGCCTTGCAGGACCTGACGCTGCTCGGCGCGGGGTTCGCCGAGGGCGATGTCGAAAGCGCCGGGTTCACCTGGTCGCTGCTGCGCGATTACCGCGCCCAACTGACAACCGACGGCGTGGAAGGGGTTCAATTGGGTTGGATAGAACTCGCCATGCTGACCAGCGAACTGGAGTCCGACCCGACCGAAGCCCGCGCCGCCCTGCAGGGCTGGCGGGAAAGGTATCCGCAGCATCCCGCCGCCGTTCTGCTGGCCGACACGATCACGCCCGAGATTTGCCGGTCCGCCTCGCATCCCGCCCGCATTGCAATGCTGTTGCCCGGGTCGGAACGATACGCCGCGGCCCGGCGATCGTTGCGCGACGGGTTCCTGGCCGCGCGTTACGCCCTGAAGTCGTCCTGCGCCAGCCCCGAGGTCGCGTTCTACGAAGTCGGCGATCCCCCCGATGCGGCGCGGGAATGGAGCCGCGCGGTGGAGGAAGGCGCGGAAATCATTGTCGGGCCGCTGCTGCCCGAATCGGTCGAGAGGGTCGCGGAAATAGCCGGCGAGCGCCCCACGCTCGCCCTGAACCGTTTGCGGGCCGGTTCTCCGCCCCCCCGCTTCGAGGAGTTCGCCCTCGCGCCCGAGCACGAGAGCCGCCAGGCGGCGCGCCATGCCCTCGGCCGGGGCCTTGAGCGCGCATTGGTGCTGTACCCCGGCAACGAGTGGGGACGGCGCATCTACCGCAGTTTTGCTCAGGAGTACCAGGATGGCGGCGGCGAAATCATTGCACGGGAGCAGTACAGCCTGGCGGCCGTGGATTACTCCGACCAGATCACACGGCTGCTGAAGATCGGCGCAAGCAACCGCCGGCACCAGGAGTTGCAAAGGCGCCTCGGCAGAAGCCTGAACTTCGAGCCTCGCCGCCGTCAGGATGCGGACCTGGTTTTTGTGGTGGCGCGCGCGGCCCAGGGCCAATTACTGGTCCCCCAGCTTCGCTACAACTATTCGGGCGATCTGCCGATTTACGCCATACAGAACATCTTCGATCCCGAGCATCTCGACAATCGCGACCTGAACGGGGTGGAAATGCCCGCGCTGCCCGTGCTGGCGGACCGGCATGTGCAGGTCGTGCATGGCGAGTTTTCGCCCGACTGGCTTGCCTCTTCGGAATTCAACATCTCGCTCTTCGCAATGGGTTATGACAGCTTCAAACTGGCGCTGGCCCTGTTTGACGGATCGAAGGGGCTGGGCAAGGGGATAGGCGGTCTCACAGGCATTGTCTCCCGTGCTCCGGACGGGCGGCTGCAACGGGAACTGGCATGGACGCGGGTCGAAGACGGCGCTTTGACGGCCGCCCCGGCAACCCCGTAGGCCGCCCCGGCCCGCCCAAGGGATCCGAGGCCGAAAAGCTGGCCTGCGGATATCTTGAAGCCCGCGGCCTGACGCGGCTTGCCTCCAACTTCCGCTGCCGCTACGGTGAGCTTGATCTCGTCATGCGTGATGGCGCTCAGCTGGTGGTGGTCGAGGTGCGCTCGCGGCGCAGCGACCGCCATGGCGCGCCCGAGGCTTCCATTAACCACAGGAAAAGACGCTCACTGATGCGCGCGGCGCAGTGTTTCATTCGCGACAACCCGCAATTCAACGGTATGATGCTGCGCTTTGACGTTGTGGGCGTTCTGACCGAAGCCACCCGCGCCAGGTTCCGCTGGATCCGCAACGCATTGCAATTTGATGGACGCTGATGCGCCGATACAAGCCTGACACGGCACTAGTCGAACGCGAATTTGCCGAAAGCCTTGAGGTCAACAGGCGTTCGGCCGCTGTGCTGGCGGTCCCGATAAGCGAAGCGGCGGCGCTGATGCTTGAATCCTTAAGCGCCGGCGGCAAGATCCTGAGCTGCGGCAATGGAGGTTCGGCGGCGGACGCGCAGCATTTCGCCTCGGAACTGCTGAACCGGTTCGAGACCGAACGCGCCAGCCTTCCCGCGATCGCCCTGACGACCGACAGCTCCACGCTCACCTCGATCGCAAACGACCGCAGCTACGAAGAGATCTTTTCGCGCCAGGTAAGTGGACTGGGCAGACCCGGCGACGTTCTGCTGGCGATCAGCACCTCCGGCGCATCGCCCAACGTCACGAACGCGGTGCGCGCCGCTCAACAGGCGGGCATGCGCGTTGTGGCGCTGACCGGCCGCGACGGAGGGGCGGTCTCAAGGACCCTGGGCGAGGCCGATATCGAACTGCGGGCGCCGCATAAGCGAACGGCGAGGATCCAGGAGATTCACCTTCTCGCCATCCATTGCCTTTGCAGGCTGCTGGACGACGCGTACGGGGCCGGCGGCCCTACTTGACCAGCCTGAGCTTCGGCGTACCGCGGGGCGGCGGGGTCGGCGACGGGCCGGCAACTTCCCCGATGGCGGCGCCCAGTTGATCCGTCAGCACGACCCCCTGGCCGGATTCCCGCGAAAAAATACAGAGCACCGCGTCCACCGGCACCGAGACCCGCCGCGCGGCGCCGGAGAAACGCGCCTCGAAACTGAGTGTTTCGCCGCCCAGTTCAAGATTGCGCGTGGCCTGATAGCTGATGTTGAGAACGATTCGCCCGTCCTTGATTCCGTCCCTGGGCACCGCAACGTCCTGGCGGTCCGCGTTTACCACCACCTGCGGAGTATCGCCGCGATCGGTAATCCACTCATGCACGGCGCGCAGGAGGTACGGCTTCAGTGAAAGGGTTCCGTCGCTCATGCCATGCAGATCGGTGGCAGGCAGCCCGTGGTTGACAACATGCCGCCCGCGCGTGTTCCCCGCGCCCTCAGGCGGCCAGCGGGCGCATGTCCCGCTCCAGTTCGGACAGGCCTTCCATGAAGGATGGGCGGCCGAAGACTCTCCGCATATAGCCGTAAAGGGCCTCGGCGCGCGGGCCGGGATCGATGCCGTAGCTGCGCAGGCGCCACAGGACCGGCGCCAGGCTGCAGTCCACAAGGGAGAATTCGTCGCCCAAAAAAAAGCGGCTGGACTCCACCGCTTCGGAAACTTCGATCATCGCCTCCCTGAGCTGTCGTTTCTCGCCTTCCCCGTCCTGCCCGTCCAGTCGCGCCGCGAGGTTGTAGAAATCGTTCTCGATCCGGTGCAGCGCCAGCCGGAAATGCGCCCGCCGCTTGGGGTCGACCGGCATCAGCGGCGGTTGCGGAAAGCGTTCGTCGAGGTAGTTGATGATGATTCGCGAGTGATAGACCGCCAACTCCCGGTCCACGAGCGTGGGCAGCGTGTTGTAAGGGTTCAGCAACTGAATATCGGGCGGTAGATTGCCGTCTCGCACCTGAACTATTCGCACACCGATGTTCTTTTCCGCTACAACTATTCGAACCCGGTGACTATGAAGATTGATGGGACTGGAATACAGGATCATGGGCCGGATTATACGCGGCGGATATCCGCGCCCAGATCGTTCAGTTTTTCCTCAATTCGCTCGTATCCGCGGTCCACGTGATAGACGCGATGAATCACGGTTTCGCCCTCGGCGACCAGCGCGGCGAGTACCAGGCTGGCGGAAGCGCGCAGGTCGGTGGCCATTACCGGAGCGGCCTGCAACTTCCGAACGCCACGTATCAGAACCTCCCGGCCCAGGGGTTCGATGTCCGCGCCCATGCGCTTGAGCTCCGCCACGTGCATGAACCTTTGTTCGAATACGCTTTCCCGCACCAGCGCGTGTTCGCTGGCGATCGCGTTCAGGGCCGTGAACTGCGCCTGCATGTCGGTGGGAAAGCCGGGCCAGGGCGCGGTAACCAGATTGACGGAATGCGGACGGCGTCCCTGCATGTCCAGCTCCACGAAACCATCGCCGCGGCGGACCTTGGCGCCCGTGTTCCGGAGCGCCCCAACGACCTCGCCCAGGGACAGTTCGCCACTGAACCGGGCGACGACGCGCCCTCCGGTCATGGCGCCGGCAACCAGGTAGGTGCCGGCCTCGATGCGGTCGGGGAGAATCGCGCGGCTGGCGCCATGCAGCCGCTTCACGCCCCTGACGGCGATGCGCGAACCGCCGGCCCCGGAAATCCTTGCGCCCATCGCGTTGAGGCAGTCGGCCAGGTCGCGCACTTCCGGTTCCCGGGCGGCATTCTCGATGACCGTCTCGCCTTCGGCCAGGACACCGGCCATCAGGATATTCTCGGTCCCGGTTACCGTGGGCAGGGGCAGATCGATGCGAGCCCCCTTGAGCCCGGAACAGCGTGCGGAAATATAGCCGCCACGAATCTCCACTTCGGCTCCCATGGTGCGGAGGGCATTGACATGGATATCCACCGGTCGGGCGCCGATGGCGCAGCCTCCAGGCAGTGAAACGTCGGCCCGCCCGAAGCGCCCCAGCAGGGGGCCGAGGACAAGCAGCGACGCGCGCATCGTGCGCACCAGTTCGTATGGCGCGGAAAACGACTCCGGATCCTCGAGGGACACGCTGGTCCTGCCGGGCGCCGAGCCATTGACCCGGGCGCCCAGGATCCTGAGCAGGCGCAGCATCGTGTGCACGTCGCGCAGATCGGGCAGGTTGGCCAGTTGCAGCGGTTCCGGGCTGAGCAGCGAGGCCGCCAGTATCGGCAGGGCCGCGTTCTTGGCGCCGGAAATGGGAACTTCGCCGTCCAGCGTCGCGCCGCCGGAGACAACAAATTTATCCACGCAGCGTCTCTGTTTCCGGCCCCGGCAGCCGCGCCCACTCGCCGGGCGTGTAGGCCTCAATCGAAAGGGCATGAATTTCCCTGCCCACTCGCGAACCCAGCGCCTCGTAGACGATCCGATGACGCCCCAGCGGACGCAGACCCTCGAAGGCGCTGCTGACCACGGTGGCGTTGAAGTGCGTGTTATCCTCGCTCGCGACGCTGACTTCGCTGCCTGGCAGGTGCGCCGAAATCAGAGCGGAAATTTCCCCCGGTGTCATCGCCGGAATTTTACTTTCAATTCGAGCGCACACACGTGAATATTCTTGTCCTATGGTTGGTGGCCGCGGCAATCGGCCTTGCGCTTCTGGCTTACGGCGCCCGACTGTTCATCGACGGGGCAGCCGACGGGGCCAGGCGCCTGCGAATCTCCCCGATGCTGGTGGGCGTGTTCCTTGCCGGCTTCGCAACCTCCATGCCCGAGGCCGTGGTGGCGGCGGTCGCCGCGTACAGGGACAGCGTGGAGCTGGCGCTGGGTAACGCCGTCGGCTCCAACATCGCCAACATCGGCCTGGTTCTGGGCGTGGCCGTGCTGCTCATGGGCATGCGCCCCGAACGAGGCGCCGGCGGCATGGAACTCGGCGTGATGTCGGCCGTCACCGGACTGGCCTGCCTGCTGGTTTTAAATCAGTATCTCTCGCGTACGGACGGACTGCTGCTGCTGGCGGCAATGCCTCTGGTGGCCTGGCTGCTGGTGCGAAACGCCGGCCTCCGGGGCACCGTGGAAATTGCGGAAGACCAGGCGCAGGCGGCGGAACGCAGCCTGCCGCGCAACGCTGCGTACGCCGCCCTCGGGCTGCTCCTGCTGCTGGTGGGCGCGGAACTGCTGGTGCGCGCCGCCCAGCAGGTCGCCATGATCGCCGGCGTGGGAGAGCTGGTGATCGGCGCAACGATAGTCGCCATCGGCACCAGCCTGCCGGAACTGGCCATCACGATCGCCGGCGCCATCAGGCGCGAAGCGGAACTCGCGCTGGGCAACGTTATCGGGTCCAACATATTCAACCTGCTGGTGGTCATCGGCGTGGCGGGCGCGATCGCGCCTTCCGGGTTCTCGCCGCAGTTGCTGACCCTGCACGTGCCCATGCTTCTGGGCTTTACATTGTGGTTTGTCGCCCTGGCCGCACTGTGCCGGGCGCGGGGACGCCTTGGCCCTGCCTGGAGCGCCAGCCTGCTCCTGCCCTTTGCGCTGTATCTGGTCGTGGTGATAGCGTTGGCGGCGTAAGTCGGCAGTGTTGCGTCTTACGACACCGGCGTCCCCGATTATCATGCCCGCCCATGCCTGAGAAGACACGTTTCATCGAGGAGGCGCGACGGGTCCTGAGAATGGAAGCCAGGGCCGTGGCGGACCTCGAAGAGCGCCTGGGCGAGGATTTCGACACGGCCTGCGAGCTATGCCTGAGGACCGAAGGCCGCGTAGTGCTTACCGGCATCGGGAAATCGGGCCATATCGCCGGCAAGATCGCGGCCACACTGGCCAGCACCGGCACGCCGGCATTCTTCATGCATACGGGCGAAGCCGGCCACGGCGATCTGGGCATGATCACGCCGGACGACATTGTGATCGCGTTGTCGAATTCCGGCGAAACCGAGGAAATCGTGCGCCTGCTTCCGATGCTGAAAAGCGCGGGCGTACCGCTGATCGCGATGACCGGTCAGGAGGATTCGACTCTGGCCCGCCATGCCACGGCGGTCCTGGACGCGCAGGTGCGGGAAGAAGCCTGTCCGCTGAATCTCGCGCCCACCTCCAGCACGACCGCGATGCTGGCGCTCGGCGACGCGCTGGCGGTCGCCCTGCTCGAGGCGCGCGGCTTCACTCCCGAGGAATTCGCCCGCACCCATCCGGGCGGGCGGCTGGGACGGCGCCTGCTGGTGCCGGTTTCGGACGTGATGCGCACCGGCGCCGACATCCCGCAGGTGGCCCCGACCGCCACGCTCGCCGAAGGGCTGCTGGAAATGACCCGCAAGGGCCTGGGAATGACCGCGATTACCGACGACAGCGGGCATCCCCTCGGAGTATTCACGGACGGCGACCTGCGTCGCGCGATGGACCGTGAGGTGGATCTCAGGAAGACCCGCATGGCCGATGTCATGACCCGGGGCGGGCGTTCGGTGGCGCCGGACCTGCTGGCTTCGGCAGCGTTGGCGGAAATGAAACAGCGCAGGATCACGGCGCTGATGGTTGTGGCGGACGGTTTCCTCGTCGGCGCATTCAACATCCACGACCTGATGCGGGCCGGCGTGGTCTAGGACCTGTTCCCGCCATGCACCCGCCGATGTCCCTGCGCGATCGGGCAGCCGGTATTCGCCTGCTGGCGCTGGACGCCGACGGCGTGCTGACCGACGGACGGATCTTCATCGCGGATGCGAGCGGAAGCGAATGGACGATGGGATTCTCGGTCAGGGACGGCCACGGTGTCCGCCTGCTGATCCGGGCCGGCCTGGAAGTGGCGGTGATCTCGGGCAGGGACAGCTACGGTCTGCGTTTGCGTCTCGGCGAACTGGGTATCGGGCGTTCGGCGCTTCGCTGCCGGGACAAACGGGCGGCGCTGACGGAAATGCTCGCGGAACTCGGCCTTGAGCCCCGCCAGGCCGCGTTTATCGGCGACGACCTGCCCGACCTGCCGGCCATGAAGCAAGCGGGGCTTGCCATTGCGGTGGCGGACGCCCATCCGGATGTGAGGGCCGCGGCTGACTGGACAACGGCGCTGGCGGGAGGTCAAGGGGCCGTTCGCGAAGTCTGCGACTTCCTGCTGGCGGCGCAATCATGAGCCGGCTGCGCCGCCATTTCCCGGCACTGCTCCTGCTGGGCCTGGCTCTCGCGAGCCTGCTGCTTGCCTTACGCACCGAGTCCGTTTCCGGGCCGGAACAGGCAAGCCTTGCCGGGAACTATTTCTTTCGCGACGCCCGGATGACGCTCGCCGGAAAGGACGGCCGGGCCGCGCTTGTCGTGACCTCCGGCTCCGCCGTCCGGTCCCTTACCGGCACTGCGCTGAAGCTGGAACCGGTATCGATCCGGCGCAGTGGCACCCAGGCGTGGGAACTGGCGGCCGATTCCGCGGAAGTGCCCGGCGAGAACGCCGACATCGTTGCCCGGGGCGGCCTTCGCATGACCTTCGGGCCTGCAGGAGACTGGGCCGCGACGGCCCGGCGCGCCACGATCCCGCCCGACGGAACGAGCATCACGCTCACCGGAAACGTGCACATCCACAGGCCCGAAGGAGGAGCGGGCGGATCGGCCATTTTCGGCGAACACATCATCCTTGAACCGAGAGGCATGACGGCCCGCACCGACCGGCCGGTCCGGCTGCGGATCGGCGATTTTGAATTCGAGGCCAACGGCCTTGACGCGCAAATCGGCGAGCAGGTCATTAAACTTGAGTCCGATGTTCGTTCGATCGGCAATCCCTGACGTACTGTGCGCAATCGCGCTCTCGGCCGTCCTGCTGCCGGCCGCGGCGTATTCGCAGGACGGTTCCGACGAGCCGGAATCCAAGCTTCAGATCGACGCGGGCGCCGGGCGCTACGACGCCGCTACCGGCCGCATGACCCTCACCAGCGTCCGGATCAGCGAGGCAGGCTACGAAATAATCGCCGATCAGGCGGACAGCGACTCTTTCGACCTGACGGACGCGACCTGGAACTTCGTGGGCAATGTGCGCTTTCGCGCGCTGACGGCCAGCCTGACCTGCGATTCGGCCGAACTCCGTTTCGAGGACGACCAGCTGAAGAGCGCCACCGTTCGCGGGGATCCGGTGCGGATGCGGAATGAAGGCGACATCGTGATCGAAGGCAATGCCGCGACCGTGGAATACGACGCGGAATCGGAATTGGTCCGCTTCCTGGGAGGAGCGGTCCTTGAAACCCGGGCAAGCCGGGTCAGCGGTCAATCGATTACCTACGATCTGCGCAACGAAACCGTGACGGTCCATCCGCCGGAAGGGGAGCCCGTTCTGTTCACGTTCGACTTCTTCACTGCCGACGAGGATGACGAGCCTTAGTGTCGCGTCAGGCACTTACAGCCGAGAGCATCTCGAAGCGCTTCGGCGAACGCCGCGCCGTCCGCGAGGCGTCCTTCGAGGTCCGGGGCGGCGAGGTCGTGGGGCTGCTCGGCCCCAACGGCGCCGGCAAGACCACGGCCTTTTACGTCGTCGCGGGGTTACTGAGCTGCGACACCGGCAGCGTGCGGCTGGACGGGGTCGATGTCACGGGATTCCCCGTCCATCGGCGCGCGCTTCTGGGACTGGGCTACCTGCCCCAGGAAGCCTCGGTCTTCCGAAAGCTGTCCGTGGAGCAGAACATACTCGCCATACTTGAATTGCGGGCCGACCTGAACCGGGCGGGCCGCAACGATGAACTGAATCGTCTTCTCGACGATTTCCAGCTTCACAACGTCCGCAAGTCGGCGGGCATCAGCCTCTCCGGCGGAGAACGCCGCAGGGTGGAAATCGCCCGGACACTGGCCAGATCACCCCGCTACGTGCTGCTGGACGAACCCTTCGCCGGAATCGACCCGATTTCGGTGACGGAAATCCAGGGGATCATCGCCCAACTTGCCCGGCGCGGCATCGGCGTGCTGATTACCGACCACAACGTGCGCGAGACGCTGGGTATCTGCAGCCGCGGATATATCCTGCACGAAGGCGTGGTGATCGCGTCCGGCACGCCGGAAACGCTGCTCGAAGACCCCAAGGTGCGTTCCGTTTACCTCGGCGAGTCCTTTCGCCTGTAGCCGGGGGCGAGAGCATGTCCCTCGCGGCGTCCCGCCCTCCACGGGGCGGGGACGTGCTCGTTCCCGGGGTCTTCTTCCGATTCAGGCGTCGGCGCTGATTGCGCCGTGGCAGCGTTTGTACTTCTTGCCGGAGCCGCAGGGGCACGGATCGTTGCGGCCCACCCGGGGCCGGGCGCGCCGATAGGTCTGGACCGGCGCCGGGGGCGAGGGCATGTCCCTCGCGGCGGGCGGGCGGCGGGGGCCGCGGGTTGCGGGCGCCTGCGGTCGGGCAGGCTGACGGGCTGCGGGAGCGGCCAACGCCGAGGCTTCATCGTGCTGCAGTTGCAGCTTCCTGCTGGGCGCCGGGGCCTGCGCAACGGGCTTGTCCGCGGCCGAGAACTGCGCCCGGCATAGCGTCACCGTGACCTGCCGGGCAACCATGCCGAGCATTTCGGTGAACATCTCGAAGGCTTCGCGCTTGTACTCCTGCTTGGGATTCCTTTGCGCATAGCCCCGCAGGTGGATTCCCTGGCGCAGATAGTCCATCGCCGCCAGGTGTTCCTTCCAGTGATGATCCAGTTGCTGCAGCAGGACCACGCGCTCGATGTGGCGCATGACGTCGGGCGCGACCGGAGCGGTCTTCTCCCGGTAGAGCCGGTCCAGCTCGTCGTTGACCCGCCCGGCCACCCCGTCCGGCGACAGCTCGGGGCTGGCCCCGAGCCATTCGGTTACCGGCGCATCCGCGCCCAGTTCAAGCGACAGGGCTTTCTCCAGCGAGGCCGGGTCCCAGTCCTCGTCGGCGGCGTCCTCGGGCATGTGTTGCGCCACCAGGTCCTGCACCATCTCGTCACGCATGCCCGCGACGATGTCGCTGACGTCGCCCGAGCCCAGCAGTTCGTCGCGCCGCTCGTACACGACCCGGCGCTGGTCGTTGGCGACGTCGTCGTATTCCAGCAACTGCTTGCGGACGTCGAAATTGTGCGCCTCCACCTTGCGCTGGGCGCGCTCGATCTGGCGCGAAAGGAGCTTGCTCTCGATCGCCTCCCCTTCGCGCATGCCGACCGATGAGAGCATTCCCTGCGTGCGTTTCGGGTCGCCGAAGATCCGCATCAGGCTGTCTTCCAGCGAGATATAGAAACGCGATGCGCCGGGGTCGCCCTGGCGTCCGGAACGCCCCCGCAACTGATTGTCTATGCGCCGGGATTCATGGCGCTCGGTACCCACGATGCGCAGCCCGCCGGCTTCGATCACTCGCCGGTTGCGCTTTTTCCAGTCCTCCCTGAGGGCGCCCTTCTCGTTGTCCGGGGCTTCGTCGCCCAGTCCCTTCAATTCGGCTTCCAGGTTCCCGCCCAGAACGATGTCGGTCCCGCGGCCCGCCATGTTGGTGGCGATGGTCACCACGCCCGGACGGCCGGCTTCGGCGATGATCTGCGCCTCCCTGGCGTGATGCTTGGCATTCAGCACCTGGTGGGGAATCCGCACGCCCTTCAGCATGCCGGACAGCAGTTCCGATGTCTCGATCGAGGCGGTTCCCACCAGCACGGGCTGGCCCCGGTCCCTGCTTTCCTGAATGTCCTCGACCACCGCGTCGAATTTGTCGCCGGCGGTAAGAAAGACCAGGTCCGGATCGTCGCGGCGAATCATTTTCATATGGGTCGGAATGACCACGACTTCCAGGCCGTAGATCTGCTGGAACTCGTACGCTTCGGTGTCGGCGGTGCCGGTCATGCCGGCCAGCTTTTCGTACATCCGGAAGTAGTTCTGAAACGTGATCGACGCCACGGTGCGGTTTTCCTGGCGCACCGCCACCTTCTCCTTTGCCTCGATGGCCTGATGCAGTCCATCGGACCAGCGCCGCCCCGGCATCGTGCGGCCGGTAAACTCGTCCACGATGATCACCTCGCCGTCGCGAACGATGTATTCCACGTCGCGCTTGAAGAGGTGGCGGGCCCTGAGCGCGGCGGTAAGGTGGTGCATGAGGCGCACGTTGGCCGCGTCGTACAGGCTCGCGCCGGCCTCGATCAGCCCCGCCTGGATGAGCAGCGTCTCGACGCGCTCGTGGCCCTCGTCGGTCAGGTAGGCCTGCTTGGCTTTCTCGTCGAGCGTGAAGTCTCCCGGTCCGTCCTCCTGCTCCCGCTTTCTCAGGCGGGGCGCGACCAGGTTCATGCGCCGGTAGAGTTCGGTGCTTTCCTCCGCGGGTCCCGAGATGATCAGCGGGGTGCGCGCCTCATCGATCAGGATGGAATCGACCTCGTCGACTATGGCGTACCGCAGTCCCCGCTGCGCCTGATCCTCGTCGCGCAGCGCCAGGTTGTCGCGCAGGTAGTCGAACCCGAATTCGTTGTTGGTGCCGTAGCACACATCGCAGCGGTAGGCCTCGCGCTTTTCCTCGGGAGCCTGCTGGCTGACGACCGCGCCCACCGTGCATCCCAGAAAACGGTAAACGGGTCCCATCCACTCGGCGTCGCGCCGCGCCAGATAGTCGTTGACGGTAACGATGTGTACGCACTCGCCCGCCAGGGAATTGAGGAAGGCCGGCAGGGTCGCGACCAGCGTCTTGCCCTCGCCGGTGCGCATTTCCGCGATCTTGCCTTCGTGCAGGGCAATGCCACCGATCAACTGCACGTCAAAGTGCCGCAGGCCGAGGGTTCGCACGCTCGCTTCCCGCACCAGGGCATAGGCTTCCGGCAGCAGTTCTTCCGTATCCTGTCCGTCACGGGCGCGGCGGCGCAGGGCCGAGGCGCGTTCCCTCAGTTTTGCGTCGGACGACTTTCCGAGTTCCGGCTCCAGCGCATTGATGCGCCGGGCGACTTTCTCGTACCGCGACAGCATCCGCTGATTGCGGCTGCCCATGATCCATTGCAGCGGATTCACAGACTAGGGCCTTGAGGCTAAATCGGTGGTGGAGGGGTCAGGGAGTTCTGCGGAGAAAATCAACCGGGTTCACGGAAACGCCGTTGCGCAAGACTTCGAAGTGCAGGCTGCTGCCGGTTACCCGCCCGCTGCGGCCCATTCGGGCGATCTCCTGGCCTCGCTGCACATAATCGCCCACCGCCACGAGATTGAGGGAGTTGTGCGCATAGCGGGTAACGTAGCCGCCGGCGTGACTTATTTCCACCAACTCCCCGAACGTGCTTCGGCGGCCTGACCAGGTGACGACGCCCGGCGCCACGGCGTATATCGGGTCGCCCATGGCGCCGTCGATATCCACGCCGTCATGCCATTGCCGCCTGCCGGAGAACGGATCCTTGCGGAAACCGCGATACGAGGTGATGCGGCGCGAATCCACCGGCCAGCCCGAAGGCGCATACATGGATTCAGCGCCTTCCCGGGTAAGCGCGTCGGCCACGCCCTGCAACTCCTTGAACCGCTGGTTCATCCGGGCCGTCAGGAGGTTGAGTTCGGCGATCAGATCCACCCGTTCGCCGGCGACCTCGCCCTCATAGCCCAGCGCAGGGCTGGAGATGTCGGCGCTCACCGGCTTGAATGGGGCTTCGCCGCCCATTTCCTCAAGCGAGGTCTGCCAGGTTTCCATCTGCACCAACGCCGCTTTCATTTCCTCGACCCGGGCCGCCATGACGGCGATCCGGCGCTCCGCGTTCGCACGGGCCTCCTGAAATTCTGCGTTCTGCGCCACCAGCGTGGTCTGCAGCTTGTCCAGACGGGCAACCACGGACGGCATCGCCCGGTCCTGCAAAAGGCTCCCGGCGAGATAGCTTCCGGCCGAACTGGCAACCAGGGCGAAGGCCCAGATCAGGTTACGGTTCAGCAACAGGTTTCGGGTAATCGAGCTCATGGCAATATCGCAAGGTAGGGATTCTACGACATGCGCACGATTCGAAAGCCGCCGCGAAAGAGCCGACCGGAAAGTCTGGAGTCCGCGCTCGGCGATCTGGCGGAGCAGGCCCGCGCCCAGGTGGCGCTGGCCGACCTGCTGCGCGAATCGCTGCAACCCGGCCTGCGTGAAGGCTTTGCCGGCAGCGACCTCGATCCGGGCGGCACGCTGACGATATTCGCCGCCGCTCCCGAATGGGCCGCCCGCCTGAGATTCGAGGCCGGCAATATGGAACGGGCCGCAGGCAACGGCGGCTGGCCGGTCAGGCGCGTACGCATCAGGTTAGCCCTGTAAGGCTGTCGAACCGGCCGGCAGCATCGCGACTGCGCGACCCGTCCGCGGCGCGGGAGACCCCCTTTACCTCCTCCCAGGCGGAAGAACGCTGCATCAGTTCCGTCATCAGGCGCGCGTTGAGAGTGTGCCCCGACCCGAAGCACCGGTACCGGCCGATCAGGGGCCGGCCGAGCAGCGACAGATCGCCCACCGCATCCAGCAGTTTGTGCCGTATCGGCTCGTTTGCGTAACGCAGGCCACCCTCGTTCACAACCCGGTAGTCGTCGAACACCACGGCATTGTGCAAACCGCCGCCCAGGGCCAGGCCATGCCGGCGCATGGCCGCCACCTCGTGGAGGAAACCGAAGGTGCGCGCGCGGCTTATCTGTTCGATATAGCCGCCGGCCGAAAACTCGAATTCGTGAGCCTGTCCGCCTCGAGTGAACGCGGGATGAGCGAAATCCCCCCGGTAGGAAAGCGTGTAGCCCTCGCCGGGCAGGAGCGCCGCCCAATGCCGGCCCTGTTCCACCCGGACCTCCTCGAGCACCCGGATATAGGTCCTGGGCGTCTCCTGCCGCTCGACACCCGCTTCTTCCACGAGCAGCACGAAAGCCGAAGCGCTGCCGTCCAGCGCCGGCACCTCCGGGCCATCCAGATCGACCCAGGCGTTGTCGATGCCGATTCCGGCCAGGGCGGACAGCAGGTGCTCCACCGTCGCCACCCGCGCATTGCCGCTCCCCAGCGTCGTTCCAAGCCGGGTATCGACGATGAAGTCGTGGCGCGCCGGAATGTCCGGCGCGTCCGCAAGGTCGGCCCGCCGAAACACCACTCCGTTGTTCGGAGCGGCGGGGCGTAGTGTCATTTGCGCCTTTCGACCGCTGTGCAGGCCTATGCCGCAAACCGTGACAGTGCCGCGCAGGGTTCGTTGCCGGACAAGCGCTTGCCGGATGGAATCACCCATAAGTTACCGAATTATCGGCATTTTTCGGAATAAAGCAAGCCGCGGGACGGAGGAGGCGTCAGACTTAAGCCCTTCGTTCGTCCCCCTCCTCGTGGGAGCGTTGAAGCAGGGACAGCGAGAACCGAGCCAGGATGGCGTCTCCCACGAGGAGGGAGACGAACGAAGGGCGAGGAAGCGCAAGCGATTAGTCAGAACTCGTAGCGGACGCTCACTCCGTATTCGCGCGGACTGCCGAGAAACGCGTTGAATGTCTGCGTGGATCCCGGTCCCGTGCCGCTACCCTGCAAGGGCGCGTCGAAGGCCGTAATGAAATACTCCTCGTCCAACAGATTGCGCGCCCACAGATCGATGGTCCAGCGCGGCGAGCCCGGACGGGTCAGCATCAGCCTGGCGTTGACCACCGTGAAGGCATCCTGCTGCTTTTCGATGTCCAGATCGGAGCCCGTGTTGTGCTCGCTGGTATAGCGGGCATCCACGTGAAAGGCGCCCTCCAGCGCGCCTATGGGAAAGCGCATGGTGGCGCCGACCACGCCGGTCCACTCCGGCGCGTGCGTCATCCGTTGACCGGACCGCACCCCGTATTCGGGTCCCTCGCCGTACTTGACGTCGGCGTAGGTTACGCCGCCGTATATTTCAACCCCGCCGATAACGACGCCGCGCGCCTCGATCTCGACACCCTGGCTGGTCACTTCCGGAATGTTCAGCGCCTCAAAGGCCAGGCCGGTAAACGTCGTAAGCTGGAAACCGTCGAATTTCTCGTAGAAGAGGTTGACGTCCATCATGGCGCGCCGGTTCTCGAACTCGAACTTCGCACCCAGGTCGAAGGCGTCGACGGTCTCGGGCTGGAATGCCCACTCGTGCACGCCCGGCACGTTGGCGCGCCCGGTCGTGAGCAGGGTGAGGATGGGGCTGATCAAGCCGGTGCGGTCCATGTTGAAGCCGCCGGCCTTGTAGCCCCGCGCGTAGCCGCCGTATACCAGGTAGTCGCCGACCTGGCGGGACAGCCGCACCGTGCCGGAGATCTCGTTCTCGTCCTGGGAGCCGGAATACCTTCCGTCAAGGCTCGGGTCCACGAACGGGATGCACGCAAAGGCCGTCATGGTTCCGATGCCCGCGTTCACGTCCGGATTGACCAGCAGCGCCTGGCCTCCCTGCGCCAGCCCGGCGAGGTTGGGCAGCAGCTCCTGGTAACCGGCTGCGACAGCCGCCGCGCCGTTGGTGATCGCCGCCTGGGCAATGGGGTTGGGAATTGCCTGGGTCGCCTGCTGGACAAAACCGTTGAGTTGCTGCAGGTACTGGTTCACGCCGCCCGCATACGCCTGCAGACCGCCAAGATAGGCCTGCATGGACTGGAAATATCCGAGCACCTGCCCGGAAAAGGGCCGGCAAACCTGGTCGGTCGATTGCAGGTTGGCGTCGATCGACTTGCTCTCCGACGTGTAGCGCAGTCCCACGGTCAGTTCGAAGTCGTTGGCCATCGCAATGCTGTTATGCGTGAACAGCGCCCAGCTTTCGGAATTCTGCTCGAAATCGTCGCGGGAACCATTACCGTAGAACGCGCCCCCGGAGTATTGCTCGTAGCTGGTCCACGGACTAAACGGAAATGCCGGAAACGGCGGCAGGGTGGCGGTCGGCTGCGGGACCGCAAAACCCGGTGGCAGGAAGGGCGCAAGACCGGCCGCGTAGCCCGCGGCGCCCATGGCCAGTTGCTGTGCGCCCCACTCGAACGCCGCAGCCCCCGCGCCCAGTTGCGCGAAGCCCGCGCCCACCGCGTTCGCGGTCGCGCCGCCGATCGCATTGGCGTAGGGCGAATAGCCGACGCCGAACTCCAGGACGTCGGTGTAGTCCAGATCCTCGTTGGCGTAGAAGGCGCCCACCAGCCAGTCCACCGCGCCGGCCTCGCCGTTGATGCGAATTTCCTGCGTGAAGGTCTCGAAACCCGTGGCGGATTCCCCATGGGGACGCTCGCCGATATCGACGACGGAGAAATCGATGTCCATTCCGCGCTCCGTCTGCCAGTCCCGGATCGCCGTGATGCTGGTCACGCGCCCCAGGCCGGTGCTGGTGTTGATCTCCACCGACACGCCGGTTTCGTCCATGCCCTGGTAGTAGCCGGAACCGGCGCTCACCGTGGCCTTGCGGTCATACGGATCGAATGCGATACCGACGATGCCGGGATTGCGGGTCTGCAGTAACGAGATGCCCTGAATAATGTCCGCCGTGGGGCCCCGCACCAGTCCTACCGCGGCGCAGCACTCCTCTTCGCGGCTGGTGTAATCCGCAATCAATCGAACGGTCGTGTCCGGGTTGGGCTCGTACATCAATTGCCCGCGCACGAACAGGCGGTCGCGATCGTTGAAAGTCCGGTCGTAATTGGGGTCTTCCAGGAAGCCGTCACGCTTGTGCCAGACGCTGTCCAGCCGCAACGAAATCCCGCTGGCGGCATCGCCTCCGCTGGCGCCGGCCTCGATCCGGGTCGAATCATAGGATCCGACACTGATATCGCCGTATCCCGAAGGTTCGGTATCGGGAGCCGCCGTAATGATGCTTACGACGCCGGCCGATGCGTTTCGTCCGAACAGAGTGCCCTGCGGGCCGCGCAGGATCTCGACCCGTTCAATGGCGCCCAACTCGTTGTATCCGACGCCCGCCCGGTTGCGGTATACGCCGTCCACGTACAGGCCCACAGCAGGCTCGAAGCCCGGATTGTCGCTGTTGGTGCCGATGCCCCGGATTCTCGCCGTCGCGCCGACCGTTTCTCCCTGGCCGGTGTTCAGGGTCAGGCTGGGCGCAATGCGCATCAGTTCACGAATGTCCGTCACGCCGCTCAGTTCGAGCTGCTCCGCGCCATAGGCGGAAACAGCGAGCGGAACCTCCATGATGGACCGCTCGCGGCGCGTGGCCGTCACGATGATTTCCTCGAGAACCAGGCCGTAGGCGCCATCGGACTGAGCGTCTTCCTGCTGCGCCGCCAGAGGAAACGAAATCAACAGGGAAAACAGTAAGTAATGAGCGCGCATAACCCCCCCTTTTCCGCCCACGCGCGTGGCGAAATGCAAATCGGTACTTGAAGCCATCTTACACCGGCTCCGCGTACGCGACCAATCTGTCGCCGCGCGGGCGCGCGGCGTCTGCGGGTGTTCCCGTGGATGGCGGGAAAATTGACCCCCTTCCCGCTAGTCCACCTGCTTGCGCAGGTGCGTGGGCACCGGATTGAAGACTTCACGGCCGCGTGCGCCGCCTCCGGCGCGAACCCGCATCACGGCCGGGCGTTCCAGGCCTTCGTAGCTGGGTTGCTGGGACAGGCCGAGGATGCTCCGCTTCTTCGCGCCGGTCCCCGGGCCGTCCTTTGCGGACCCGAAGTCCCTGTTGCCGCGCGGCTCGGCCCGGCGAACCGGTCCGCCGGCCTGCGTCGCTTCCTCTCGCGCGCCCTCGGACGCGCTCAGGCCGGTGGCTACCAGCGTAACCCGCACCGCGCCCTTCATCGACTCGTTGACCACCTCGCCGAACTTGACCATGCCCTCGCGGGCCAGCATGTTCTGCAGCGAGTCGCCCAGGGACTTGAACTCGCGCATGCCCAGGTCATTGCCGTGGGTGATGTTGACCAGCAGTCCGCGGGCGTCACGCACGTCCACGCCCTGGAGCAACGGGCTTTGCATCGCGTGCTCGAGCGCCTCGCGCGCCCGGTCCTGTCCGGAGGCCTCGCCGGCCCCGATCACTACCCTTCCGGGCTCCTGCATCACCTTGCGGACGTCGGCGAGATCCACGTTGATCCGGCCTGGGCAGGTCAGCAATTCGGCAATGCCGCGCACGGCGTTGCGCAATACCTTGTTGGACTCGCTGAAGGCCTCCTCCATGGTCACGTCGCCTTCGCCCTGATCGCAGAAATAATCGAACAGCTTTTCGTTCGGGACGGTGATCAGGGAATGGGCGTGTTCCTGCAGCGCACCGATCCCTTCGCCGGCAATCTGGGTCCTGGCGGGCCCCTCGAAATCGAACGGGGTCGTCACCACGCCGACGACCAGGAGGTTGCACTCCCGGCCCAGGCGCGCGACCTCCGGGGCGGCGCCGGTTCCGGTCCCGCCGCCCATTCCCGCGGCCACGAAAATCATGTCGGCGCCATCCATGACCGCCTTCATCCGGTCTTCGTCCTCCAGGGCGGCCTCCCGGCCCTTGCCGGGATCCGAGCCCGCGCCCATCCCCTGGGTCACCGCGCGCCCTATCGTGAGCTTGACGTCCGCGCCCGAGTTGGACATGGCCTGTTCGTCGGTGTTGATCGCGACAAACTGCACGTTGCGGACGTTGGACTTGACCATCTCGTTGACCGCGTTGCCGCCGGCCCCGCCCACACCCACGACTTTCAGCCGCGGCGTCGATCCGGGTTCGGACTTCACCAGCCTTATGTTCATGTCTTTTGCCTCCATTACGGTGCTCCTTCGCAATTGGTCAGAATTGACCCTTGATCCACTTGAATGCCGAGCGCAGGCCGCCCTTTCGGGACCTGGACCCGGCAGCCGCGCCTTCGTCGCGCGGTTTGAGTGTGTACAGCAACAGGCCGACGCCCGTCGCGTGGGCCGGATTGCTTACGACTTCCTTCATGCCCCCGGCCCGCTGCGCGTATCCCAGGCGGACCGGCACGTTCAATACTTCCTCGGCCAGTTCCACGGCGCCCGGCATTGCCGAAGTGCCCCCCGTGAGCACCACGCCCGCCGCCGCGCTTTCGAGGTAACCGCCACGGTGCAGCACGTTGTGAACCAACTGGAAGAGTTCCTCGTAGCGGGGCTCCACGACCCGCGCCAGGGCCTGCCGGGACAGCTTGCGGGGCGGCCGGTCACCGACGCTGACCACCTCGATCTCCTCGTCTTCCTCCACCATCTGGGCCAGGGCGCAGGCATAGCGGATCTTCAACTGCTCGGCTGCCGGGGTCGGGGTCCGCAGGGATTGAGCGATGTCGTAGGTCACCTGGTCGCCGGCGATCGGAATGACGTGGGTGAAGCGGATCGAGCCGCCTTCGAACACGGCGATGTCGGTCGTGCCCGCGCCGATGTCGAGCACGCAGCAGCCGAGCTGCATCTCGTCTTCGGTAAGAATGGCGGTACCCGAGGCGAGATGTTCGAGCACGATGCGCCCGGCGCGCAGATCGCAGCGGCGAACGCATTTCTCGATGTTCTGCGCGGCGCTCTCCCCGACTGTGATGATATGGACATGCGCCTCGAGGCGCACGCCCGACATGGCGGTGGGATCAAGAATCCCGTCCTGATCGTCGACCACGTAGTCCCGCGGCAGGACGTGCAGCACGCGTTTGTCCGAGGGCACGACCACCGCGCGGGCCGCCTCTATGACGCGCGCGACGTCCGATTCCGAGACTTCGTCGCCGCGCACCGCGACAATTCCGTGGGACGTAAGGCTTTGAACGTGGTCCCCGGAAATGCCCACGATCACTTCGCCGATCTGCACCCCGGACATCAGCTCCGCTTCGCCGACGGCCTGGTCGATCGAGCGCACCGTTGCCTCGATGTTCACGACCGAGCCGCGCTTCATGCCCTGCGACGGGCTTGAGCCGAAGCCCAGAATCTCAAGTTCCCTGGACTCCTCATCGACCGCGGCCACGATGGCGGCCACCTTGGAGGTGCCGATATCGAGCGCGGTCACGATTTCCTGGTCGCGTCTTCGTGTCATGGCGATCTTCCTCCTTGCCTGCGCGCGGCGGTGTTGACGTTGCGCCAGGCCACGGCGAATCCGTTCGGGTAGCGCAAGTCCAGATAGGCGATCTCCGTTGCCCGTTCCGCGGTCAGTTCATCCAGGGCCATCAGGGCCCGCTCGAGCCTGAGATCGACCGATTCGGCGCCCAGGCGGAGTTGCGGTCCGTCCCGCAGGCCGAGGCTCCATGCGCCACGCGGATCCAGGCGCAGTTCGTCCAGCGCCAGCGAGCGGGCGCCCAGCCGCGCGGAAAAAGCCCGGTAGCGATCCAGCATCACTTTTTCGGTCCCCCCGGGCCCCTCGAGAAGCGGCAGGGTCCGGTTGATCGGGCCGCCGGGATCAAAGGCCTCGCCGGACTCGTCAAGCAGCGCTTCCCGCCCCCAGCGGGCGACGGGCCGGCGCTCGGTAATCACGATGCTCACGTCCAGGGGCCATTCCCGGCGCACCCGGGCGGTAGCGACCCAGTTGAGTTCCTCCAGCCGCAGGCTGAGCCGTTCCGCCGGCAAACGCAGCCATCCCCAGGACGTGAAGGGCACGATCAGCGCCTGCAGGTCCTCCTGGCTCACATGATGAATCTCACCGTGAATCTGCACCGTTCGTATGGGCACCCGGTTCAGTCCGGGCAGGCTGAAGGCGGCCACCGTGCAGAGAACCAGCCCGGCCAGGATCGGGGATGCGATCCTCCTGCGGCGCTTTCGGGTCCTTCTCATCTCAGTTCCCACCGCCGGCGGCGCCCCGGTCAAAGCTGGTCTCGAGAATCCGCCAGCACAACTCGTCGAAGGAAATGTCCGCCTGCGCCGCGGCCATTGGCACCAGGCTATGCGTAGTCATGCCCGGAACGGCGTTCACTTCCAGCACCGAGAAGGCCCGGCTGCGGTCGCACATCAGGTCCACGCGGGCCCAGCCGCTGACATTCAATTCCCGGATGGCCCGTTCGGCCATTCGGTTGACCTCCGCTTCCTGTTTCCGATCCAGTCCGCTGGGGCAAACGTAGCGCGTTTCATCGCTCTCATACTTGGTGTGGAAGTCGTAGAACTTCGTGTCGGGCGGGACGATGCGGATCACGGGTAGCATCTCCCCCTGCAGCATGCTCGCCGTGTACTCGGCGCCTTCGATCCAGGCTTCGACCATCACGTCTTCGCCGTAGCGGGCTGCGAAGGCAAACGCGGCGGCCACTCCCGAGGCCCCGTTCACCCGCGAAATACCAAAGCTGGATCCCTGATTGTTCGGCTTGAATCCGACCGGATAGCCCAGCTCGTTCGCCGACCGTTCGGCATCGGGCAGGTCGCGGACCATGCGCCATTCGGGCGTGGGCAGTCCGGCGTGGGCGAATACCCCTTTGCTCACGTGTTTGTCCATGGAGACCGCAAGCGCCGAATGGCCGCTGCCGGTGTAGGGCAATCCAAGCAGTTCGAGCAGCCCGGCCACCACGCCGTCTTCGCCTCCGGGTCCATGCAGGGCGTTGAACACGCGGTCGTAGCCGCCGCCCTGCAGCGCCGCCACCAGCGCGGCGCCGGAAGCGTCCACCGGCTCGGCATCCACTCCCCGGGCGCGCAGCGCTCCAAGCACCGCCTCTCCGGTGAGGATCGAAATCTCGCGTTCGGCGGAATCCCCGCCCAACAGCAAGGCGACCCGGCCGAATTCGGCCGCGCCGGCTATTTCATGGCGCAGCGGCCCGCTCATGCCGCGGCCTCCGGCCCGGCGCCCAGGATCCGGACCTCCGGTTCCAGCGCCACTCCCGAGGATTCCCGGACAGTGGCCTGAATCCTGAGAATCAGGCGCTCGATGTCGGCGGCCGTGGCGCCGCCATGATTGACGATGAAATTGGCGTGCTTGGTCGAGACTTCGGCCGCGCCCTGGCGCATTCCCTTCAATCCGGCCCGTTCGATCAATTCACCGGCAAAACCGCCGGGAGGATTGCGGAAGACCGAGCCGCAGCTGGGCAGGTTAAGCGGCTGACGCCGGCGGCGCTCGGCCATCAAGGAACGGATCCTGCCCGTCTGCGGGGCGGCCTCGAACTCGAAGTGCGCCATCAGGAAACACTCGTCGGCGGGACCGTCAAGCTGCCGGTATCCGGGACGGTACTGGCCGCGCGGACGGCTGTGTTCATTGCCGCCGCGATCCAGCGTTTCCACCGACCGCACGCTGTCCCAGGTTTCTCCGCCGAAGGCACCGGCATTCATCGCCAGGGCGCCGCCCACCGTGCCCGGTATTCCGGCAAAGAAATCGGCCGGCCCCAGGTCCCATGACGAGCACGCCTTCGCCAGCGCCGTGCACGGCAGGCCCGCACCGGCCCCGACGCTCGATTCCGTTCGTTTCAGCTCCCGAAATGCCCGCCCCAGGGACACTACGGCCCCCTGGATTCCGTCATCGCGAACCAGGAGATTGCTGCCCATGCCGACAAAATGGACCGGCAGCGCCGGATCCAGTGCGCGCAGGAATTCCGCCAGGTCGGACCGGTCCGCGGGTACGAAAAACAGCCGGGCGGGACCGCCCACCCGCCAGTGGGTGTGCCTGGACATGGGTTCGTCATGAGACAGTCGCCCACGCAGGGCTTGAAAGTCCGGGCCTTGAGAACGGGCGGTAGCGGCGCTCATCGCGTCCCCTCCCGGCGGCCTTTCCGCACGGCGATCGTGGGCCCGCGCAGCCGTGCCGGCAGCCTCGCGGCCTCGGCGCCGATGTCGCCGGCGCCCATCGTAAGCACCACGTCTCCGTCGGCCACGATATTTCGAAGGGCTGCCGCCAGGCCCCTTACGTCCGGTACGAATACCGGCTCGGCGCTCCCCCGTGCGCGCATCGCGCGACAGATCGCCCGGCCGTCGGCGCCGGAAATGGGCGATTCTCCGGCTGCATACACTTCCGTCACCAGGACCCGGTCGGCGCCGGACAGTACCGCGGCGAGGTCGTCCAGCAAATCGCGCGTGCGGGTATAGCGATGCGGTTGAAAGGCCGCCACCAGGCGGCGTCCGGGCCAGGCCTCCCTGGCCGCCTGCAGGGTGGCCGCGACCTCGCGGGGATGATGAGCGTAATCGTCCACGAGCGTCACCTGGCCACCGCTCATCGGGACATCGCCCAGCAATTCAAAACGGCGCCGCAGCGGACGGCATTCCGCCAGCGCCTGGCGTACGAACTTCATGTCGATGCCGAGTTCGTCGCCAAGGGCCACGACCGCCAGCGCATTCAGAGCGTTGTGCCGACCCGGGAGATTGACGGTCACCACCGTGCGCTCCCCGCCGGGCAGCGCGACCTCCATGCTTGACCAGAGGCCCTCCCCGCGCAGCTTCACGCCCCGGTAATCCGCTTCCGGCGAAAAGCCGTAGGTGCGGATCCGGCGCTGCACCCTCGGCAGGATCTCGGCCACGCCGGGGTCGTCGGCGCAGGCCAGGAACAGGCCATAGAACGGCAGATTGTGGGCGAATTCCACGAAGGCCTGCCTGAGGCGTTCCAGGTTTCCGCCGTAGGCGGCCAGGTGGTCGTTATCGATGTTGGTGACGACCGCCACGACCGGCTGCAGGTGCAGGAAGGACGCATCGCTCTCATCGGCCTCGGCAACCAGGCAGGAGCCCGCGCCAAGCTTGCTGCGCATGGCGTTGCGCACCTGTCCGCCCACCACGTACGTAGGATCCTCGCCCGCGCAATCCAGCATTTCCACGATCAGGTGGGCCGTGGTCGTCTTGCCGTGCGTTCCGGACACCGCTATGCCGTCGCGCCGGCGCATCAGCTCCGCGAGGACATCGGCCCGCGCCACCACCGGCAATCGGGCCGCGGCGGCCGCCTTGATTTCGACATTGTCGGGCGGGATGGCGGAAGAACGAACCACCAGGTCCGCGTTGCCCACCTGGGACGCGCGGTGACCGTAAAACACCTTCACACCCAGGCTCTCCAGGTGCCGCGTGGCCCGGCCCGAAAACCGGTCCGATCCCTGCACCTCGTATCCCAGGTTGGCCACCACCTCGGCCAATCCGCTCATGCCGGCGCCGCCTATCCCGACGAAATGGATGCAACGCACCCGCTCGGTCAGCAGTTTCCTCATGCCCCGGCCCTCACCCTCAGACAGGCTTTCACGACGTCGTCGGTCGCGTCCGGGCGAGCCATTTCATGGGCGCGCAGGGCGCGCGCCAGGGCGCTGGCGCGATTGGCGGCGAATTCTTCCACGGCGTGTGCCAGCGCATCGGCGGACAGGTCCCGCTCCGCGATCAGCGCAGCGGCTCCGCGGCCCACCAGGTGCTGGGCATTCCGGGTCTGGTGATCGTCGGCGGCCAGCGCGAACGGCACCAGGATGGCGCCCAGCCCCACCACGCTGAGTTCCGCCAGCGTCAGAGCGCCGGCGCGGCATACCGCGATATCCGCCCAGGCGTATACCTGCGCCATGTCGACGATGAATTCGCGCACATTCGACTTCACTCCCAGGCGCCGGTAGGCGGATTCGACCTCGCGGGTGTCCGAGCGGCCGGCCTGGTGCAGCACCGTGCACTCGGCGTCCAGCTTCGCCAGACCCTCGGGGACTTTTCGGTTCAGGATCCTGGCCCCCTGGCTTCCGCCGAGTACCAGGATGCGCAGCGGCCCGGTGCGTTCACCGAACCGGATCCTGGGCGGATCGAGACTGAGCAATTCCCGGCGAACCGGATTGCCGGTTTCGATGCAGGGCCTGTGGGCAGGCAATGCTCCGGGAAAGGCCAACAGGACGCGGCGGGCGAAACGCGCGAGCAGGCGGTTGGCGTAACCGGCCACCGTGTTCTGTTCATGAATCAGCAACGGCACGCGGGCAAGCCAGGCCGCCAGGCCCCCGGGCGCCGAAACGAAACCGCCCATGCCGAGCGCCACCCCGGGCCTGACGCGCCGGAAGATCAGCAAGGCCTGAAGCACCGCGCGGCCCACGGTGAGGGGCGCCAGCAGCCACACCAGGAATCCGCGCCCGCGCAGTCCGGAGATCGTCAACCACTCCATCGCGACGCCGGCCGGCGGTTTGATGCGCGACTCGAGTCCGCGGCGGCTGCCCAGCCATACCACGTCCACCCCGCGGTCGCACAGGGCCCTGGCAACCGCCAGCGCGGGGAAAACGTGCCCGCCGGTGCCGCCGGCCATGATCATCACCGGACCGGCGTTCATCGACGGCTCCTCGACGGCCTGCCCGGCTCGAGGGCGGCATTTTCCCGGTCGATGCGCAAGAGGATCCCCAGCGATACGAGGGTGACCACAAGATTGGACCGGCCGTAGCTGACCAGGGGCAGCGCAAGGCCCTTGGTGGGCAGCACGCCCATGTTCACGCCCAGATTGACCAGGACCTGCAGTCCGATGCACAGGGCCAGGCCAAGTGCGAAATAGGCCTGAAACATGCGCTTGCGCCGTGCGGAGGCCCGCGCCACGGCGAGCACCCGGGCCACCAGCAGGGCGAAAACCGCAAGCAGCGCCAGGCTTCCCAGCAGCCCGGCTTCCTCGGCGATCACGGCAAAAATGAAATCGGTGTGGGCTTCGGGAAGGTAGAACAGTTTTTGCACGCCCGCTCCCAGTCCCGCCCCGGACAGGTGTCCGGTGCCGATGGCCATCAGCGACTGGGTCAGTTGCCAGCCGCTGTGCAGCGGATCGGACCACGGGTCCAGAAAAGTGTTCACGCGGGCGAGCCGGTACGGCGCGGTCCAGGCGAGCACGGCGAACGCGGCCCCGCAGGCGAGCGCCAGCGCGCTCACATCGCGGTAGCGCGCTCCCGCGACAAAAAGAACGCCAACGGTCATGGCCATGATCAGCGCCGCATAGCCGAAGTCGGGTTGCCCCAGCAGCAGCGCCGCCACGATCGCAACCAGGATGACCGGCTTCAAAAGGGCGCCCATGCCCCTTTGCAGCGCCGCTTCGTGTCGCTGCGCGTAACCGGCCACGAACATCAGCACCATCAGGCGGACCGGCTCGCTGACCTGCACCGAAATCGGTGTTCCCAGGGTCAGCCAGCGGGTACTGCCGTTTACTTCGCGGCCCATGCCGGGCATCAGCACCAGGACCAGCAGTGCAATCGCCAGGAGCATCGGCAGAAGCCCCAGGCGCGCCCAGAAGCGGGAAGGAATCCGGTAGGCAAGCACGGCGCCGGACAGTCCGATCAGCGCCGCCATGGCCTGCCGGGTCAGGAAGAAGAAAGCATTGCCGTAATCGCGCTCGCCCAGTTCCAGCGAGGCGCTGGCCAGGGCGATGAAGCCGGCCGTCAGCAATGTTCCGGCGGAGAGCAACAGCCATCCGTCCATCCGAAAGTTGACGGCGTCCGGCGATCGGGAACCTGTATTGCCCATGGCGCTATTGAATCGACCGGACCGCGCGTTCGAATGCGCGCCCCCGCTCCCGATAGTTGCTGAACATGTCGAAGCTCGCGCAGGCGGGCGCCAACAATACGGTCGAGCCCGGGCGCGCAAGTTCGCGCGCGGCCGTCACCGCCTCGTCCAGCGTATCGCTGCGTGATACCGCGCAATCCGCGCCCAGCGACCGGACAATGCGGTCGGCCTCCTGGCCGAATGCGATCACCCGGGCGTCGCGGCCCTTGAGCGCATCGCGCAACGCTCCGTACGACAACCCCTTGCCGGCGCCTCCCGCGATCAGCACCAGGGGATCCGGAACGGTGCGCACGGCGGCTGCGGCGGCGGCCGCGTTGGTGGCCTTGGAATCGTTGATCCAGCGCAGCCCCGCCCACTCTCCCAGAGGCTGCATCCGGTGCGGCAGGCCCTGATAGTTGGCCGCGGCGCGACGCATGGCCGCCGGATCCACGCCCAGCACCCTGCCCATGGCCAGGGCGGCCAGCAGGTTGCTCAACTGGAAGCCGCGCTGCATGGCGCTTTCGCCGACCCGAATCAGGTGCGTCTTCGCGTGGCATATTTCAGCCTGCGGGCCACGGCCAATGATCCCCACCCGCGCCGTGGCGGGCCTGCCCAGACCGTAATCCAGCCTTGGACAGGTGTGCGGCGGCGGCGCCAGCGCCTGCACCGATGGTTCGTCCGCGGGCGCTACCGCGTGCTTGCAGGACAGATAGATGCGCGCCTTGGCCGCGGCGTAATCTTCAAGGCTGGCGTGCGCGTCCAGATGGTCGGGCGTAATATTCAGGATCACCGCTGCTTCCAACGCGATCGGCGCCGAGCGTTCAAGCTGAAAGCTTGACAATTCGAGCACGCAGACTTCATGGCGCTCCGTAAGCAGGTCCAGGGCCGGCGTCCCCAGATTGGCGCCGGCGCCCGCCTTCAGTCCCGCTTCGCGCAGCATGTTCAGCAGCAGGGTGGCGACGGTGCTCTTGCCGTTGGAGCCCGTGATTCCGGCGAGGCGGGCGCGATTGACGCCGGCGAATACGTCCAGATCGCTGACGACCGGCATTCCCCGCTCGCGCGCCTGGCGGACCAGGCGATGGTCGAGGGGCGCCCCGGGCGAGAGCAGCAGCCGGTCCACCTTCCCGGGCAACTCGCGCAAACCGTCGTTTGCATGGCGGGCCGCCTCCGGCATGGCCGCGCTTATCTCGGATTCCGCCGGCGGTCGGGCACGCGTATCGCAGAAAACCGCCGGGCGGCCGGTGCGCGCGAAGTAACGGGCGCAGGAAGCGCCCGTGGCGCCCATGCCGAATACAAGCGTATCGCCCATGATTCAGCGCACTATCGGATCTTGAGGCTGGCGACGGCCACCAGCGCGAGAATGACCGAAATGATCCAGAACCGAACGATGATCTTCGGTTCCGGCCAGCCCTTGAGTTCGAAATGATGATGCATGGGAGCCATCCGGAAGACCCGCTTGCCGGTCAGCCGGAACGAGCCCACCTGGACCATCACCGATACGGCTTCCATGACGAATATTCCGCCCACGATGGCCCAGGCCAGTTCCTGGCGGACGATTACCGCGACCGTGCCGAGCGCTGCGCCGAGGGCCAGTGCGCCGACGTCGCCCATGAAGACCTGGGCCGGGTAACTGTTGAACCACAGAAAGCCCAGTCCCGCGCCCCCCATGGCGGCGCACACGACCATCAGTTCTCCGGCCCCGGCCACATAGGGAACGCCGAGATAGTCGGAAAAGATCGCATTGCCCGCTATCCAGGAAAACAGCCCCAGGGCCGCGGCCGCGATCGCGATCGGCATGATCGCCAGTCCGTCCAGCCCGTCGGTGAGATTGACCGCGTTGCTGCTGCCTACGATCACGATGTAGGCAAATGCCGGAAACAGAATGCCGAGCGGCAGGTACAGGTCCTTGAAGTAGGGGATCAGGACCGAATCGCGCGGCTCGCCGACCTGGCTCAACACCGCCAGAACCAGCACCGCCGCAACCGACTGCAGCACGAATTTGAGCCAGGACGGAAGGCCCGCGGAGGTGCGCATGGCGAGCTTGCGGTAGTCGTCGGCGAAGCCGATCAGGCCGAAGCAGACCGTGGTTCCCATGACGACCCATATGTAAGCGTTGGCAAGGTCGGCCCACAGGAGCGTCGAAACCAGCAGCGCAAGAAGGATCGGCACTCCGCCCAGGGTCGGGGTCCCGATCTTGGAAAAATGCGAGCGCGGACCATCGTTCCGCACCGGCTGCGCCACGCTGCTGAGCCTGAGACGGCGTATCACCAGGGGCCCCAGCACCAGGGACAGCACCAGGCCGGTAAGCGCCGCCAGGACCGAGCGCAATGTGATGTAGCCGAACACGCTCAGTCCGGAATACCAGCCCGTCAGTTGCTGTGCCAGGTACTCAACCATGCTCCGCGTTCTCCCCGTTCAAAACTCCGGCCGCGTCCAGGAGGGCGGCCACGGCGCGCTCCATGCCCATGAAACGCGATCCCTTCACCAGTATCGTGACGTCGGCCCTGAGGTCGTCCGTCAGCAACCGGCACAGGTCGCCAACGCCTGATCTCCACCGCTCGCCGGCGCCGAAGGCCTCGGCGGCTTGCCGGCTTTGTTCGCCAGCGCAGTACAGCCGCTCGATTCCGGCCCGTGCCGCCTCTTCGCCGACGCGGCGATGCCATTGCACCGAATCCTGTCCCAGTTCGGCCATGTCGCCCACCACCAGCCAGCGTTCGCCCTCCTGCCCCGCAAGCACGCCGATGGCCGCCGACATGGAAGCCGGATTGGCGTTGTAGGAGTCGTCGATCAGGCGCACTCCGGCACCCGGCTCATGCACCCGCAGGCGGCCCGATACCCCTTCACGACCCCGCAGGCCGGCGGCCATCGCGTCCAGGCCGGCGCCGGCCGCCGCGGCCAGCGCGCAGGCCGCCAGCGCGTTGCGCAGATTGTGGGCCCCGATCAGTCCGGTTTCGACGGGGGCCACGCCGGCCGGGCAATGAAGTTCGAAGCCGAGCCCGCTGTTGATGCCCTTTGCGTTCCGGGCGCGAAAGTCGCCGTCGCCGCCGAACCGCAGGGCGGTCCGCTCGCCCAGCAGGTCCTGCCAGTAATCGGAAAACGGCGTGCCGGCGGGAATCACGCCCACTCCGCCGGACGCCAGCGAGGACATCAGGACGCCCTTCTCGCGGGCGACGTTTTCCACGTCGCCCAGCCCCTGAAGGTGCGCGGGCGATGCGTTCAGCACCGCGCCGATGGTCGGCCGCGCGATTTCCGACAGGCTTGCGATATCGCCGGGCCGGCTGGCGCCGAATTCAAGCACGGCGGCGTTGTGCGTGTCGGAAAGATCAAGCAGCGTCAGGGGCAGGCCGATTTCGTTGTTGAAACTGCGGCGCGAGGCCAGCACGGACTCCGCGCCCCACTCGGCGCGCAGAATCGAGGCGGTCAGTTCCTTGACCGTGGTCTTGCCGTTGCTCCCGGTCACCCCGATGACGGGTATGTCGAACCGCCCGCGCCAGGTTCGCGCACAGTCGGCCAGTGCGCCGCGGGTGTCCTTGACGATGATCTGCGGGACGTCCTCGGGAAGCGGCCTGCTCAGGACCGCGCCGGTGGCGCCGCCGGAAATCGCCGCGGAAAGAAAGTCCGCGCCGTCGAAATGCTCGCCGCGCAATGCGAAGAAAAGAGCGCCGCGCGCCTGCGAACGGCTGTCGGTGCTGACTCCCGCAAAGTGGCCGTCGGGCCCCAGCAACTCGCCATCCATGGCGGTCGCCCATTCCGACAGGCTGCCATTGATCATCGGGCCGCCCCCGGATAACTCGCCAACGCCTCGCGGACTACCGAGGCATCGGAAAACGGCAGTACTCTCCCGCCGCTGATCTGAAAGGCTTCGTGCCCCTTGCCGGCAACCAGCACGATGTCGCCCGGCCGGGCCGCGTGCAGGGCCGCGCGTATCGCCCGGCTCCGGTCCAGCTCCAACACCGCCCGGCCGGAGGCGCCGGCCAGAATCTGCTCGGCAATCTCGCGCGGATTCTCGCCCCGCGGATTGTCGGAGGTGATGAACAATTCGTTGGCCAGGGCGCCGGCGACGCGCCCCATTTCCGCTCTTTTGCCCGCATCGCGCTCGCCGCCGCATCCCATCACGCACCACAGGCGGTGGGGCTTGCGGGCCCGCAGCTCGCCAAGGACCGCGCCCAGCGCGTCCGGCGTGTGGGCATAATCCACAAAAGCGTCCGGCAGCGCGCCGCCGCCGAAATGCTCCATGCGTCCCGGCGGCGCGGGACAGTTCGACAGGGCCCGCGCGGCATCCCCACTGTCGATGCCCAGGGCCCGCAGAAGTCCGCATGCAAGGGCCAGGTTGGCGCCATTGAAGCAGCCGTAAAGCCGGCTGGCGATCCTGAACCGGGACGCGCCCTCGGCAAGTTCCAGGCGCAGGCCCTCGGCGCACGGGCGCACCCGCCGCAGCGAAAGGTCGGCCGGATTGACGCCTTCGCAGGCAACGCGCAGGACGGCGCCGGAAAAATTCTCCGCAAGTTCTGACCCGAAGGGATCGTCGACATTGATCACCGCCGCTTCCGGGCGATGCTCGACGAAAAGCCGCTTCTTGGCGCCTCCGTAGGCGGCCGAGTCGCCGTGGTAATCGAGATGGTCCCGTCCCAGCTGGGTAAAGGCGGCAAGCTCGATGCGCAAGCCGCTGATGCGGTCCTGGTCCAGCGCCTGCGACGACACCTCCAGAAACACGTGCTCCATGCCATTGTCGGCCAGGACCCGCAGCCGCCGGTGCAATTCATCCGGGTCGGGTGTGGTCATCGCGGAAGGCCACAGCTTGGGAGGAGGACCCCAACCCAGAGTGCCCATGGCGGCCGCGGGTCGGCCTAAAAAATTCATTGCGTGCGCGGCCAGCCAGGCCACGGTTGTCTTGCCGTTCGTGCCGGTAATGCAGGTCACGGCAAGGCCGGCGGACGGTTGGCCGTAGTAGGCGTCGGCAACCGGTCCCACCTTGCGGCGCAAGTCCGGCACGGAAAATCCGGCGACGCCGTCCGGTAGCGTGGGCTCGGACACGCCGTCGGCGGGTTCCCAGGCGACGGCAGCCGCGCCGCGCTTCAGCGCCTGGGGCAGAAACTCAAGGCCGTGGCGCGCGCCGGAGCAGGCCAGGAACAGCCCCCGGGGAACGACCCGGTCGCTGTGCATGGCCAGACCGCGAACGCGCATCGCCGGCGCCTCGGCGCCGACGGCGGCGAACAGCCGACTCAAATCCGCCGGGCCGCCATGGGCGCCACAGTCGCTCATCGGGACGCCACCATGGTTCCGGACGCGTCCGGAACGCCATCCATCGGCGCTCCGATCAGCCTTAACGCGCCCGCCGCCACGCGCGAAAAAACGGGGGCGGCCACCTGTCCGCCGAAATAACCGTTAACCGCCGGGTCGTCGATCACGACCACCGCCACCACCCGCGGCCGGGATGCCGGCGCAAATCCCACAAACAGGGCCGTGTGCCGCTCGGAGTCGTAACCTTCCGGGCCAAGCTTTTCGACCGTTCCCGTCTTGCCCGCCACCCGGTAGCCCGGCACCCGCGCTGCGGTTGCGGTGCCACCCGGGCCGAGCGGCTGTTCCAGCAGTTCCGACATGATCGCCGCGGTGTGCGCCGACAGCACGCGCACGCCGCCCGGACGCTCGTCGGTCCATATCAGGCTCACCGGAATGGTCCTTCCACCGGTTGCGAAAACCGCGTAAGCGCGTGCCAGTTGCAGGGCCGTAACGGCAAGTCCGTAGCCGTAGGCCATTACCGCCTGGTCCACCGGCTTCCAGTGCTTGTAGTCGTACAGCGACCCGTCGGCTTCTCCGGGGAAACCGCTTTCCGTGGCGCGGCCGAAGCCGACTCCGGTCAGCGTTTCCCAGAATCGATGCGGCGCAAGCTTCATCGCCACGGTCGTTGCGCCTACCTGGCTGGAACGGCGCAGCAGGGTGGCCAGGTCGATCACTCCGAGGGGATTCCGGTCCTTGATCACCTTGGGCCCCACCTTGACGTAGCCGGGCCCCGTGTCGATTTGCTCGTCAAGCGCCCACGCGCCGCTTTCCAGGGCGGCCGCCACGACCAGGGGCTTGATGGTGGACCCGGGCTCGAACAGGTCCAGGGCCGCACGGTTACGGTAGTTGGCGGGCTGAAACCCGCGCCGGTCATTGGGATTGAAGGAAGGCTGGCTGACCATGGCCAGCACCTCGCCGCTGAGCGTGTCCAGCATCACCACCGATCCCGAGCGAGCGCCATGGCGCTCGACCGCGTCCCGCAGTTCGGCATGGGCGAGATACTGGAGCCTCAAGTCCAGACCCAGGCGAAGGTCGCGTCCCCGCTCCAGCGGTCTGATGCCGGCTATGTCGCGCACATGGCGGCCGAGTCGATCACGCACGACCTGCTTGCGCCCGTCCCGTCCCTTCAGCCAGGAATCGAATGCCAGTTCAAGGCCTTCCTGCCCGTTCTCGTCGATGCCGGCAAATCCCACCAGGTGGCCGGCGATTTCTCCGGCAGGATAGTAACGGCGGTACTCCCGGCGCATCTGTAGTCCCGGCGCCTTGAGATCGACGACCGCCCGGGAGCGGTCGGGAGGCAGACCTCGCTTGAGCCAGACGAATTCGCGGCCCCGGGCGCGCTCGATTCTTTGCTCGAGTTGCTCGGCGCTGGTGCCGAAGGTTTGCGCCAGTCGCGGCAGGTAGGGCCGCAGCGTCTCCAGGCTGGCGGGATGTACCCAGAAGCTGTCCACGGGAGCGCTGACCGCCAGCGGTTGACCGTTGCGATCCAGGATGCGACCGCGCCGGGCGACGATCGTTGCCTCGCGAACCTGTTGCGCGTCGGCCCGCGACTCCAGGAACTCGTTCTCCAGCAGGTGCAGTTGAACGGCGCGGCCCGCCAGAATCAGGGCGCAGCCCGTCAGGGCAACGGTGCAAACCGCGATGCGGATCCGAAACCCGCGCGGCATGGCCTGTACGCGCCTGCTCACGTTTTACCTGCTCGCCGCGCGCGGGCCCGCTGAAGAGGAATCCGCCGATTCCACCCGCAGGAACACGATGTCGTGCTGCTCGGGCCGCCGCATCGCCAGGCGCTCGCTCGCCTCCCGGTCGATGCGCCGGTATCCGGCCCAGGTCGCGCGCTCCAGTTGCAACGCGCCCCATTCCACTTCCAGTTGATCGCGCTCGCCGATCAGGTCCTGCATGGCCCGAAACTGCACCCTGTGCTCATGGCGCGCGTAGCTGAGGAGAATGCCGCTTGCCAGCGTTGCAAATGCAAGGCCGAGCAGCAGCAGTGACGAAGAGCGCCCGGGTTTCATCGTTCGCTTCAGGCGGCCAGTCGTTCGGCAACGCGCAGGCGGGCGCTGCGGGCTCGCGGATTTCGCCGGCTTTCGGCGGCGCCGCAGCGCCGCATCCGGCCCACGACCTTGAGTAAAGGCCCGGCTGCCGAGGGGACGGACGGCAGCCGGGCAAGCGGAGGAGGCAGGCGCGAAGCATTGCGCATGAAGCGCTTCACGATGCGGTCCTCCAGGGAGTGAAAGGCGATCACGCACAAGCGTCCGCGTGGGCGCAGGCTTCGTACCGCCTGCGGCAACGCGTCCTCAAGCGCCTTGAGCTCGGCGTTGATGAATATGCGCAGCGCCATGAACGTTCGGGTAGCCGGATGAATTCCGGGCTTGGGGTTCCGCGCGATGGACGCCACCAGCCGCGCCAGGCCGGAGCAGCTGGATACCGGCCGGTTGCGGCAGATGGCATCGGCGATCCTGCGCGCCTGGGGCTCCTCTCCGCAACTTCGGATCACGCGGGCGATTTCATTCTTCGGCGCTCGGTTCAGCCATTCGGCGGCGCTTTGGCCCTCGGTGGGATTCATGCGCATGTCCAGCGGCCCATCCGAGCGCAGGCTGAAGCCGCGGTCCGGGTCGGTGAGTTGCGGAAGTGAAACCCCAAGATCGAAGAGGACACCGTGCACCCTGCCCTGCCAGCCCTTGCGTTCGAGCGAGCGGGCGAGGTGGCGGAAATTGCCGTGTTCGATCGAAAACCTCGGATCCCGTTCCGCGAGCGCCCGGGCCGACTGCACCGCTTGCGGGTCGCAGTCCAGTGCATGCAGGCGTCCGCGCTCTCCAAGACCCGCCAGAATCGCCCGGCTGTGCCCGCCGCGCCCGTAGGTCGCGTCAACGTAGAGGCCGTGGGGATCGAGCGCCAGGCCGTGAAGCGTTTCCTCCAGCAGCGCGGGTTCATGCTCGAACGCTCCGTCCGCATTCAAAGTTGCACGGCGCTCAGGGCTGCGTCCACGGACTCGCTTGTGCCGACTTCCAGCGCCCGTTCGCGCCACCGGGCCGCATCCCACAATTCAAAGCTGCGCCCCAGCGCCAGCAGCGTGGCCTGGCGTTGAAGATCGCAGTGTTCCCTTAAGACCGGAGGCACGCGCAGGCGCCCGGCCGCATCCAGCGAGACGTCGGTCGCGTAGCCGACGATCAGCCTTTCCGCGTCCCGACCTCCCTTCTGCCGTATCACATCGTCCCTGACTTTGGCAAAATCCTCCGGCAGGTATATCAGCACGCACCGATCCGGATGAACGGTGCAGACTACGCGCCCGCCGCTGGCCTCGGCCACGCCCTGCCGGTAACGCGCAGGGACGCCGAACCTGCCCTTGGTATCCAGGGTGACATTGGCCGGGCCTTGAAACATTCCCTATCCGCTTAACCCACAATCTCCCACAGACTCCCACTATACCCCAAAATAGTGCTACCGCAAGCGCCTGCGGGCGGTCTTTCGTTGACGGAGAAACACCGCGGATGCAATATCGGACCGGGAACCTGAATCAGCGCTCCCGCACCCGCGAAACCCCATGAGTCTTTACTACCTGCAGAAGCTGATCTACCAGCTGAATAGGGACGAGCATGTCCGGCAACGCTACGAAAGGGATTTTGAGGATCTGCTCGCGGACTATCCCCTGGACGACGGTGAAAAGACCGCCCTGCGCGAACCGGACATCGGGTTGCTTTATGTGATGGGCGTCAACGGCCAGCTGCTGATGCACTACGCCGCGCTGTGCGGGTACGAGTGGGACGAGTATCTGCAGGCCATGCGCGACGGCGTCGAGCGCTACGGACCCGTGCGATCGGGCCTGTACGCGATGACCGAAACATGAGCCTCGTATTCGCCGGCGTTTGCAGCCATGCCCCCGGAATCACCGGACGGTACGAGCGCGCCGACAAGGCGCAGCGCGAGGGGTTCTATACCCGGATGCACGAAATGCGCCGGCGTCTGGAAGCTGCCCGCCCGGACGCGCTGATCGTGGTTGCGGCGGAGCATTTCGCCAACTTCTTCATGGACAACATGCCGGCCTACTGCCTGGGGATGGCGGAGGGCTACGAGGGCCCGGTCGAGGACGAGGAGTGGCTGGGCATCGGCAAGGCCAGCATCCCCGGCAATGCCGATCTCGCGGAGCGCCTCATCGGTGTGGTTCTGGAAGATGTAGACGTGAGTTACGCCCAGGAATGGAAGTTCGATCACGGAGTGATGGTTCCGCTCAACTTCCTGACGCCCCGTTACGACCTTCCCGTCATCCCCGCCAACATCAACTGCCAGGGTCCGCCGCTAACGCCGCTCAAGCGCGCCTGGAAATTCGGCGAGAGCCTTCGCCGCGCCTGCGAAGAGCAGCCCGAACGGATTGCGTTGATCGGAACCGGCGGGCTTTCCCACTGGCCCTGCACGCCCGACTCCGGCAAGATCAACGAGGCCTGGGACCGGGAATTCCTCGACCGCTGGGTACGCGACGACTACTCCGGCATGACCGGCTACAGCGATGCGGAAACCTACCGGGACGCGGGCCAGGGAGGATTCGAGATTCGCACCTTCGTCTGCGTGGCGGGCGCCACCGCCGGAAGCCCGCGCGAAGTACTTTTCTACGAACCAATCCCGATCTTCGCCGTCGGCTGCACCGTCGGCATCGTCCACCTGTAGTTTGCGCGAACCCTGCGCGCGGTGTTGCCCCTTTCCCTCTGGAGCCACTTCGCGACGCTCCTGCCGCGAAAGGGGCAACACCGCGCTTCAGTAGGCGCGTGCAGCTTCAGCCTTTTCTATCCCCCTCCCCTGTGGAGAGCGTTGGAGCCAGGGATGGCGGAACCGAGCCAGGATGGCGCCTCTCAACAGGGGAGGGGGATAGAAAAGGCGAGGACAGGCAGTACGCCCCGCGACTGGTTTTGGCTAGCTGGTGGGGATTCTTAGGACCTGGCCGACGCGGAGGCGGTCGTTCGGCAGGTTGTTGGCGCGGATCAATACCGCGAGGGGCACATTGAAGCGCTGGGCGATTCCGCTCAGCGTGTCGCCGCGTCGTGCGACATATTGCTGCTCGGGCATTTCGCCGGCCGCCACCCGTTGCGCGATCAGCGTGCCGCGCGGCGGATTCCGGTAGAAATACGCGCGAATCCCCGACAGAATGGCCTGGGCCACCTTTTCCTGGTAGCTGGCGCTGTCGAGCAGCCGTTCGTCCTGGGGATTCGAGATGTAGGCGGTCTCGACCAGGATCGAAGGCACGTCATGAGCCTTCAGCACCGCAAACGGCGCCGTCTGCACGCTCGACTTTCGCACGCGGCCGACGCCGTGCAGGCGCTGCAGCACGTCGTCACCCACTTCCAGGCTGGCGCCGATGGACGCGTTCTGCGACAGATCGATGATCATGGTCGCAACGGTGGGTGACAGGCCCTCCATCTCGATGCCGCCAACCATGTCCGACGCGTTCTCGCGCCGGGCAAGCCTCCGGGCCTCATCGGACGAACCCTTTTCCGACAGCACGTAAACGCTGGAACCGCGGACCCGCCGATTTCTCACGGCATCCGCGTGCACCGACACGAACAGGTCGGCGTTGCGCTGCTGCGCACGCGTATAACGGTCGCGGAGCTTGATGTAGTAATCGCCGTCGCGCGTCATCATGGACGACATTCCCGGCTCCCGGTCAATCTGCCGCGCCAGACGGCGGGCGATGGCAAGGACCACGGTTTTTTCCTGCAATCCTCCCCTGCCGATGGCACCCGGGTCCCTGCCGCCGTGCCCGGCATCGACGGCGATGAGCACGTCGCGGTTCGCGGGCGCCGCGATTTCCTCCTCAACAGCTTCCTGCCCGATGCCCCCGGGATAGATATCGACCACGATACGATGACCGCCGTCATCCTTGCCCGCGGCCACGGCAAAGCTGGTAGCGGTCGCGGCGGCATGCAGGTCGAACACCACACGCAGCATGTCGCCCGGGTGACGGCCGTGACGCATCCGCCGGACGATCCCCGTGCCGCGCTGCGGAAGCGTGGCGCTCATCCTCGCGGAATAAAGATCCACGACAACCCGCGGCTGGTTGTCCAGTACCTCGATCGTGTGGCTGCGCGGCTGATCCAGTTCAAGGACCACCCGCGTCTTCGAGTCGTATTCGGCCACGCGGATGCCGTCTATGCGCGCGGGTGCGGCGTGCAGCGCGCCAGCCATAAGACCGGCAACGAGAGCAACGAGGAGGCGGTGGGCGGTCATGCCTGCTGCTTGGTCGGTTTCCTCGTTGGCGAGTATAGCCCCGCGGCACGGATTGTCAAGGAAAAAACGAAGAATATTAGTAGGCTATTCCCACTACTTAAGAAACATCCTACTCAGAGAGCAATTGCAGATCGGGGTGCTCCGCCCCACGCAGCAACCGCAGAATGCAAGCGCCCCGAGTCGAGTGGGCGCGCAGATCCACGAGCCTGCCGCGTTTCGCATGCTTGAGACGGCATGCGAGATCGGGGGGACCCAGGCGTCCCCGGGCGTTCTCGAACCACTCCACCAGCAATACCTGGGAGGCCGCGGCCGGCGTGGACTGAATACCGTCCTCAAGACCGAGTTCATCCAGTTCGGCCAGATGCCGCAGGCGGTACAGATCCACATGCAGGGCTTCCACCTTCCGTCCCGTCCCGCCAATGGCGAAACTGTGCGCATGCACCAGCCCGTAGGTGGGGCTTGTTACCCGGGACCGGACACCCAGCGCCGCCAGCGTTGCGGCGGCAAGGGTCGTCTTCCCGGCCCCCAGTTCTCCGTCCAGGGCAAGAAGCAGGAAAGGACTGCCGGCGACGGCTTCCTGCAGGGCCCCGCCAAGTGTTCGTCCCAGCGCCGTCAGGCCGTCGACGCTACGGGCGCAGAAGACAGCCGCCCGATCTTGCAGGCCGGGGGTCAAGGCTCATACTTCCTCGTGCAGGCGCTCGGCCGAAATCGCGCGGGTTCGCCTGCCCAGAGCCATGCTTGAGGGTCCCGCATGAACCACATCCATCCGCGTCAGCGAAAGGTTTTCCAGCGCGGACCGTACCGAGCGCGTAATGCGGGGAGAGGAGGTTCGACGAATTTCGAAACCGCGAAGCTGGCTGCCGCTCTGGACGATGAGATCCACCTTGGCCCCGGTGTGCGCCGCCCAGAAATAGAACTGCGAATCCTTTCGACCAAGGACACGTATCAGGTTCTCGAGCACGAAGCCTTCCCAGGAAGCTCCCGACCTGGGATGCCGCTCCAGGTCGCGCAGGCTCGTAATGCCAAGGCAATAGTGCAGCAGCCCCGTGTCCCGAAAATAAACCTTGGGCGACTTGACCTGACGCCTGGGCAGGTTCGCGCGCCACGGCTTCAGCGTGCGCACGACAAAGGCGGATTGAAGAATGTTCAGATAGCGGCGCGCGGTGTGATGCGAGACGCCGAGCGATCGCGCCAGTTCGGATCCGTTCCACACCTGCGCATGGCTGTGCGCCAGCATCACCAGGAACCGTTCGATCCGGCCCGCCGGAGCATTGGACGTCAGGCGATGGAGGTCGCGCTCCAGGAAGTCGCGAACGTATCGCTCCCGCCATTCGTAGCTCTCGCTGTCGCTGCCGGCGCTGTACGACGCCGGCAGCCCACCCCTCAGCCACAGCACGTTCGCCTGCGGTACGGGCAGTTCGGCGGAAAGAAGTCCGGGAAGTTCATAGTAGGCGTTGAATTGGGAGAGCGATTCGAACCGTTGCCGCAGCTTGTCCGGCACGATGCTGCTGAGCAAGAGGAATCGCGCCGGGTTCCGGGGCCTCACGAGCAACCGGCGCACGACATCAATAATGTGCGGGGCGCGGTGGATTTCGTCCAGCACGATCAGGCCCTGAAGGTTGGACAAGGCCAGGTCCGGATCTTCAAGCCTGGATCGGTCCGCCGCCGAGCCCAGGTCGAACAAATAGGCATTCGAGCGAGAGCGCTGCGCAAATTCGCGTGACAGGGTCGTCTTGCCTGCTCCCCGTGGGCCCAGAAGGACAATGGCGGAGTTGTTGGAGAACAGCCTCCGCAATGCTCTGACATGGCCGTCACGCTCAATCATGCCGCTTATTCCAGAAATCTGGAATACCCGAGTCTAATTTTCTTCAAAATAGATGTCAAGTTTCTCAAAACGAACGCGAGCCCACTCGGCCCATGCCGTTCCTTTCACACAGCCGGCGGTACCATGTCGCAATGAACAAACGAACCGCTCCCCTGCGGATTGCGGGCCGGAAAGCACCGGTCGGCAGGCCGTCGCCCGCCACGCTCATTGCGCTCATGCTTGCCGGGATCCTGCTGACCCCTTCATCCCTGGCGGGAGAACAGGACCTTGAGCCGGTAACGCGGCAGCCCTGGCAGGAAGTCGTGGTCAGCGTCAGTCACATTGACCGCACGGCACGGTTCTTTCTGGGGATAGGAGGTTATGAAGCGAAGTGGCGCGGCCCGCTCGACTCCGCATTGGTGGCGGCGTGGGAGCTGCCGCAGGAGGCAGGCGGCGAGGCCCTGCTGCTCGGCCCCGCGGACTACGAGTCCGGGCTGATCCGCCTGGTGCGCTTCGACAATGCGGGCGAACGCCTGCCGACGCGCCCGGGCTCCAGGACCTGGGACACGGGCTGTTACTTCAGCATGATGGTGCGGATGAAGGACATGCCGGAGATCTACCGGCGGGCGATCGACCTGGGCTGGTGGACCGAGACCCCGATCACCCGGCTTTCCTTCCGCGGCTCCGAACTTCGGGTTGTGATCTATCGCGGGCCGGACGGTGTGCAGGTGCAGGGCTACGAGCGGCTCAAACCGCCCCTGCCCGACTCCATACCGGCCTTCGAAACGCTGACCGGTCCGTTCAACATGATGCAGATGGTCAGGGACCGGGACGCCACCCATGACTTCTTCACTCGCATCCTGGGTTTCGGTTCCTATTACAAGGGCGATCCGTTCATCGCGCCGAAGCCCACCCCCACGCCGCTGGGCATTCCGTTGAGCCTGACCACCACGGTTCCCTATCGCGCCGGCATCGTGGAAACTCGACCCGGAGAATTCGGGCGCATGGAATTCATCGAAGTCATGGGCATGAGCGGGTTCGATTATTCGGACCGCTGCCGGGCGCCCAATCTCGGAACCCTGGCGGTGCGCTTCGAAGTCGGGGACGCCGTCGAAGCCCGCAACCGGATACGGGAACGGGGCTGGGGGATACGCAACGAGATCAGCCGCGTGCGGCTGGAGCCCTACGGGGACATCGACCTGTTCGCCGTTGAAACTCCGGACGGCGCCATTATCCAGTTCTACTCGGCGCCGAAATAATCCTCGCGGCGCCGAATCAGGGATTCAATCCGGCACGCAGGGCCTCAAGTACGTCTCCGGCGATCATCCCGCGCTGACCGGCCTCCGCAACGCGATCGCCCGCCCGGGCATGCACGAAAGCGGCCAGGGCGGCCAGGTCCTCCGGTTCGGCCTCGGGGAACTGCGCCCAAAGGCCCGCCATCAGTCCCGTGAGCACGTCGCCCATTCCTGCCGTCGCCATGCCGGGATTGCCGGCGTCGATCACCCAGGGCGGTTTTTCGCTTCCCGAAACCAGCGTGTGCGCACCCTTGAGCAGCGCCACGCCGCCATGACGCTTCCTGAGTCCCGCAACGGCGCCCAGCCTGTCCTCCTGCACCCGGGCGCTGGAGCTATCCAATAGCCGCGCGGCCTCGCCGGGGTGCGGTGTCAGGATTGCCGGGGCAGCCCCCGCGGGAAACTCGGGCGCGAAACCGAGACCGTCCGCGTCCACCACCATCGGCAGATTGCTGGCCCGGGCCGCTGCGAACACTTCGCGGGCCCAGGCATCCTGGCCGAGACCGCAGCCGACCGCCAGTACGGTGGCCCGTTCAAGCAGGGGCGCGAGTTCTTCCGCTTTGCGGACGCCGCGCACCATGAGTTCCGGCCGACCGGACAGAAGCGCGGCCGAATGTTCCGGGTGCGTGGCCACCGATACGAGTCCCGCCCCCGCGCGCAACGCGCCCTCGCCGGCCAGCCTTGCGGCGCCGCCCATTCCCGGTCCCCCTGCCACTACCAGGACATGCCCGAAGCGGCCCTTGTGATCGGCGCGCTGCCGCGCCGGGAGCATCGCGCGCAGCATCTCTGCCGTGAACACGCGCAACATCGGCTTCTCCGCAAATGCGGTCCCGATTTCCGCTACCCTGTCCGGCGCAATCCGCCCGAGCGGCTCCAGCACCCGCCGCCCCACGAAATCCGGAGCGTCACCCAGGAACAGCCCGCATTTGTCGGCCACGAAGGTCACCGTCAGGGCCGCACGGACCGCCGCCGTCATCAAGGCCCCGGTGTCGGCGTGTATGCCGGTGGGTATGTCGACGGCCAGGACCGGCGCACTGCCTTCATTGATCGCCTGTGCCGTTTCGAGATAAAGCCCGCCCAGCGGGCGGTCCAGCCCGATTCCGAGCATGGCGTCAACGATCAGGTCGCATCCTTGCAGTTCCGCGCGCGCCGGCGGTCCGGACGGCACGGAGGATTGCCGCGCTGCCTCGAACTGCGTGGCCGCGTCGCCCCGGGGCCGATTGTCGGGAGACAGCAGCATGACCCTGACGGCGAGGCCCTCCTGCTTCGCCAGACGCGCCATCACGAAACCGTCGCCCGCGTTGTTTCCGGCGCCGGCCAGGACGATCCATCGGCGGGCCCCGGGGAACGCACGCCGGGCGCGCGCGTAGGCGGCCGTGCCGGCGCGCTCCATCAGGGCGTTGCTGTCGATGCCTTCGCTTGCCATGAGCGCGCCTTCCAGCGCGCGCACGGCGTCGGTGCAGTATGCGGTCCGATGACTCATCAGCACGAATATTGCCCCAAATCTCCCTGGAGGAGGGCGTCCCGCACTCCACGAGGACGCAACGCCTTCCCTTCCGACCTATACTCTTTCGGCCCATGCAAGCTGCCGCGGAACACGCACGGATCGCCGCCGAACTGCCTGCGCTGGCGCGGGAATTCGGCTTCGAACAGGCCGGAGTGGCCGGAATCGGCCTGACCCGGGCCGAGGCGCGCCTGGAGCGCTGGCTGGAGCTGGGGCGGCACGGAACGATGGGCTGGATGGCGCGGCATGGACGCAAGCGAACCCGGCCGGACCGCCTGCTTTCCGGAACGCTGAGGGTGCTCTGCTTCCGCATGCATTACTGGCCGCGGGACGCCGCCCCGGCCCTGGCCGTGCTGGCCGACCCGGACCGGGCCTACATTTCGCGTTACGCGCTGGGCCGGGACTACCACCGCCTGATGCGCAGGCGGCTCCGGAAGCTGGCCGAAGTTATCGCGTCAAGGGCCGGACCCATGGGTTACAGGGTGTTCGTGGACAGCGCCCCGGTCATGGAGAAACCGCTGGCCGCGCAGGCCGGACTGGGCTGGATGGGCAAGCACACCAACCTGATCGACCGCCACGAAGGCTCGTGGTTTTTTCTCGGCGAGATCTACACCGACCTCCCGCTGCCGGTCGACCGCCCCGTGACGGACCACTGCGGCAGTTGCCGGGCCTGCCTGGACATCTGTCCCACCGAGGCCATCGTGGCGCCTTATCAGCTCGACGCCCGCCGCTGCATTTCGTACCTGACCATCGAGCATCGAGGTTCCATTCCCCTGGAACTGCGGCCGCGGATCGGCAACCGGGTGTTCGGCTGCGACGATTGCCAGCTGGTCTGCCCCTGGAACCGCCACGCGCGGCCCAGCGAAGAAGCCGCCTTTGCCCCGCGCGGCGGCCTGGACAACTCCCGCCTGACGCGTCTGTTCGCGTGGGGCGAGGAGCAATGGCGGGAACGCACCCGGGGAAGCGCCCTGCGCCGCGCCGGCTACACGGGCTGGCTGCGTAACCTGGCTGTCGCGCTCGGCAACGCCGCGCGGTCAGAAGAGGTAATCGAGTCGCTGCGAACGCGCTTGTCGCACTCCAGCGAAATGGTTCGCGAGCACGTCCGCTGGGCGCTTGAGCGGCAGGCGGGCGATCAGGACCCCGCGCCGCAGACGACGTTGTCGATGAGCCGGGCGGAACCCAGCCAGGCGGCCGCGAGCACGACCCACTCTCCGGTGGAGGAAGCCGCCGGCGGCCCAAGATCGCCGGCTCGCCGCACCGCGACATAGTCCGGCGCAAAGCCCGCTTCCGCGAGCCGGGCCGACGCTTCCTCTTCCAGCCCGGGAAAGTCGCGCTCTCCCGCCTCGATACGCGCGGCGCATCGCCGCAATTCGGCATGCAGGGCCGGCGCTGTCCGGCGTTCCGCTTCCGTCAGGTAGCGGTTCCGCGAACTCATGGCCAGTCCGTCCTTCTCGCGCGTGATAGGGCCCTCGATCACCTCGACGGGAATATGCAGGTCTTCCGTCATTCGTCGCAGGATCACCAGCTGCTGATAGTCCTTGCGTCCGAACACAACGGCGTCGGGCAGAGTCAGCAGCAGCAGGCGGGCGACGACCGAGGTCACGCCGGCAAAATGCGTTGGGCGGTGCATGCCGCACAGCTCGGCCGAAAGGCCGGGCACTTCCACCCGGGTCAGGTCGTCCAGCCCGCGTGGATACACTTCCTCCTGGCCGGGAGCGAAAAGCAGGTCCACTCCCGCCTCGCGCAGCAATTTCGCATCGGCATCCAGGTCACGGGGGTAGCGTTCGAAATCCTCTCCGGGTGCGAACTGCGTTGGATTGACGAAGATGCTCACGATCACCCGGCCATCGGCGCCGGCCAGGCGCGCAAGGTCCACGTGCGCCTTGTGCAGCGCCCCCATCGTGGGCACCAGAGTGACTTTCTCGCCGGCCCCGCGCCAGCGGCGCACCTGCGCGCGCAACTGCGCCTTGGTCGTAACTGTCTGCACGGGGCAGCCGCCGGTTCAGGAGAAGCAGTGCTCGGGAGCGGGGTATTCGCCGGACTTTACGGCCTCTACGTAGGCCTCGCAGGCGGCCTGCGGATCGTCCGCTGCGGTGATGAAGTTGCGTACGAATTTCGGCACCGGACCCTGCGTGATGCCGAGCATGTCGTACAGGACCAGGATCTGTCCGTCGACGTCGGGCCCCGCGCCGATCCCGATAACGGGCACCCGGCACTCCTCCGCGATCGCCCTGCCCAGCTCGTTGGGAACGCATTCGAGCAGGACCACGTCCGCCCCCGCCTCCTCCAGCCGGCGCGCGCTGGTCACCATTTGCTCCGCCTGCGAGGGATCGCGTCCGTGCACCTTGAATCCGCCGATCTTGTGCACCGACTGAGGCCGCAGTCCGATATGCGCACAAACGGGGATATCGTGCCGGGCCAGGTGCTCCACGATCCTGCGCTGGCCCTCGCCGCCTTCCAGCTTGACCATCATCGCGGCGCCTTCCTGCATCAGCCGCACGGCGTTGTCCAGCGCCTGTTCCGGCTCGCTGTAGCTCATGAAGGGCATGTCGGCCACGAGGAAGGCGTGGGTGAGCGCCCGGGCCACGTGCCGGCTGTGATAGATGATGTCCTCGACCGTTACCGGAACGGTCGTGTCATGTCCCTGAATGACCATGCCCAGGGAATCGCCTACCAGCACCAGGTCCACGCCGGACCGGTCCACCAGCCGCGCAAAACTGGCGTCGTAGGCGGTAAGGCAGGCGATCGGCTCGCGCTCTTTCTTCATCCGCGCCAGCGTGCTCACGTTTACCGGAGGCCTGCGCATGTCGCGCTGCTTCAGTTGAACGTACACGTGCGATTCCTAGTGTCGTGTCACGCCCTGCGATGATCAGACGACCAGGCCGCTGGGATCGAAGTAGGTGCGGCCGGACCGGACCTGTTCCATTTCGTTGAGCAGCAGTTCGATGTGCGCATCATTGTTCACCAGATCAATGGCTTCGGTGTTCACTATCAGGACCGGCGCCTCGTCGTAGTCCAGTATAAATCGCGCCATCGCCTCGTTAAGCAGTTCGAGATACTCGGCCGTTATGCGCCGTTCCATCGGAATGCCGCGGTTGGCGATCCGCTTGAGCAGGGTACGAACCGAGGTTTGCAGGAACAGCACCAGGTCGGGCACGGGCGGGTCGATCGAGACGGCCCCGCGCACCATGTCGTAGACCTGCAATTCGTCCGACGCCAGCGTGCACTCGGCATAGACCCGGTCGCGCTCCAGCAGGAAATCGCTGATGCGCGTTGTGGGAAAGAGGTCGTCCTTCTTGATGCGCTCGGCGAGCTGCGTGCGGTGCAGCAGGAAATAGAGCTGCGACGGCAGCGCAGCCTGGGTGACCCCGTTGTAGAAGCGCTCCAGGAAGGGGTTGCCGTGCGGCGCCTCCACGATCAGTTCTCCGTTCATCCGCTCCGCCAGCAAGTGCGCCACCGTGGACTTGCCGGCGCCGATGCAGCCTTCGACGGCGATGTATCGGCCGCTACCGGACCTTTTTTTCATTTCCATTGGCGCTCCGGCCCCCGGCGCGGCCCGGTCCGTGGCGGCGACGCTTCGACCAGGAGCGTGAAGGGGCCGAACCCGCCCTCTTGCGCCAGTAGAGAACACACTGTTCATCAATCTCGGCCAGACGCCGGCGCAGACACAGCAGGCGATAGGCCGGGCGGAACAGGGGGTGCTTCAGCGTCTGGTTCACGCGCCGGCGCGGCCTGGCCTGCAACAGCGCCTGCCGCCCCAGTACATGCTCCATGTCCGCCATCATCTTCTTGGTGGGGCGCAGTCCGTACTGGCTGTCGCGAACCATCCGGCGAAAGGCATCGGTAATCTGCGTATAGCGGGGTATCCTGCTGCCGCCGGGCGCCACGGCCCGGGAAATCGGCCCCCAGTAGAACACGCACAACAGGAACATCAGGCTGGCATGTGAACCCTCGCTCAGCCTCTTGTCGGTCGCAGCGAGTGCGTCGCGAACGAATCCTTCGGCCCGCGGCTCCTCATCCATCCAGGGGCCCAGGAACGGGAACAGTTCGTCGAGCAGTCCGAAGCGGCGCAGTTCTTCGAAACTGGAAACGGCGTGACCGCCAAGGAACAGCTTGCGCACCTCTTCGAGGAGGCGGGCGGGCGGCTCCGCCCGCAGCAGCCGGGCCATTTCCGGAATCGGCTCGGCGCACCGTACGTCGAGCTCGCAGCCGAGCTTGGCCGCGAAGCGCGCCGCGCGCAGCATCCGCACCGGGTCCTCTTCGAAGCGCAATCGCGGTTCCCCGATCAGGCGCAGCCGCCGCCTGGCGATGTCCTTGAGGCCGCCGACGTGATCGATAATGCGCTTGTCGGCATAGTCCCAGTACAGCGCGTTGATCGTGAAATCGCGCCTCAGCACGTCCTCTTCCAGGCTCCCGAAGCGGTTGTCACGCAGGATGCGCCCGTTGGTTCCCCGAACAACGGAGCCCTCCGGATCCGAGGCCTCGTTACCCGAACCGCGAAACGTGGCGACCTCGATGAATTCGCGGCCGAACATCACGTGCGCGAGCCGGAACCGGCGCCCGATCAGCAGCACCCGGCGGAACAGCTTCTTTACCTGCTCCGGCCTGGCGTCGGTCACGATGTCGAAGTCCTTGGGCTGAAGATTCAGCAGCAGGTCGCGCACGCCCCCGCCGACCACGCATGCGCGATAGCCTGCCCGGTGCAGGCCGCGTAGCACCCTGACGACATTGGACGGAAGCTGCCGCGCGGCAATGCGCGGTTCGCCCGAATTGATTTTCAGCGCCGTTGTCTTGATCGAGGTCGAAACTCCAGCCACGGATGGCACGGCGCGCGTGTGAAGCACGCCTTTATTCGGCTGCCTATAATATCGCACCGCGCCTTATCAGGCACGAAACGCTCCCTTCGTCTAGGGGTCAGGACGCCAGGCTCTCAATCTGGAAACAGGGGTTCGATTCCCCTAGGGAGCGCCACTACCCTACCCTGCCGGGGTCCGCTGACGGGTCATCGACACTCCCGGCAGGACCGCGAATACCAGCACGGCGGCGTTCACGGCCGACGTCAGCACGAATGGCCCGGTCAGCAGCCCTGCATCGAATATATAGCCGCTCAGCTTCAGTATTACGGCCGCCCCGAGCCCGCTGCACACCGTGTAGAAGCCGATTACGGTGCCGCGAACCTTGAGCGGCGCCTCCGCCTGAACGAACACCTGGGACGAAATGATCACGGCGGATTGACCAATGGACAGCAGAGCGGCGGACAGCTGGCCGGATACCGAGGAAGGATCGGCAATAAAAAACGTCGAACCATAGCCCGCGACTGCGAAAGCAAGACTAACCTGAAGTGCGAAAAGCGGTCTGGTTCGATCGTTTAGAACACCGATGGCCGGCATGGCGGCCATCGAGACCAGCTGGATAATCACCATCAACACGCCGGCCAGAGCCAGTCCCTGCGCGAAGCCCGCCCCGGTTGCCACCGCATGGCCCGTAGTCCAGAGGCTCAGATACGTGCCGATCACGGCCATGTTTGCCCCCGCCGCAAAGCCCGCCAGATAGGCCAGCCGAACGCCGGGATGTCTGATCTGTGCGACACCCTGACGAATGAGCGCCCACAAGCCCTGATGTTCGACCCCCTCGCGAGGACCGTCCGCACGCAGCATCAGCGCCAGGACCAGTGCCGATACTCCCGCGGCTCCGACCATCAGGAAGTGTGTCGCGTATCCGGCATCAATGACATTCCAGCCTCTTTCGAGCAGCCACTTCGGCATTCCGACGATCACTACTGCGGCCACTATCGATCCGATCCCGAAAGTCACGCCCTGAAACGCGTTCCACTTGCCCCGGCTGTTTTCCTGCACGTAGTCGGCGACCACGATCAGGAAGCACGCCGCCACGGCCGTGCGCCCGATGGAGAAGATCGTGCGGGACACGATCAGTCCGGACAAGGTGGACACGAGCGGCGCAACCAGAATGCCCAGCGCCATGACCACCACGCCCAGAGTCAGCACCAGCCGCCGTCCCTTCTGGTCGGCCAGCGCGCCCGTCGCTCCCGCCAGGAATACCGTGATGATCTGTCCGATTGCCCCCAGCGTTCCCGTGGCATCGCCCATTTCCGAGGCGGGCAGATTGAGATGATGCTCAAGCAACCATGGCTGCACCATGTTCAGACCGACGAAACAAAATGCCAGGCAGCAGACGCCCAGCAGCAGTCCGGCCGCGTTCACCGGCCGAACGTCCCGGTTGAGCGACATGCCCGCGAATGTTCCTGCAGCAGCCATCAATCGGGAGCCCGGCGCCAGCGCAAGCGGTCGGCGCGCACAAGGAGCAGGACCACGGCTATGCCGAGCACAAGGGTAGGCGCCCAGCCGGCCAACCACGGCGCCAGGCCGTAGAGCTGACCGGCTTCGGCCACCCCGCGGTTCGCCAGAAACCAGATCAGCGCGATACCCAGGCCCAGTGCGGCGCGGGCGCTGCCACCGAGGGTCCTTCGATTGGTGAAAACGAGCGGCAACGCCAGCACGCACATCAGCGCCACTGCCGCCATCGTCGCAAGCCGGGATTGCATTTCCAGGCGGAAGCGCAGACCGCTCAGCTGGTTCGCCTCCAGGTAGCGCGCGTAGCGCAACAGGCTGCCGACCGTCATCAGCTCGGGGCGCAGTTCGACCAGTTCGACGATATCCGGGCTCAGGCGGGTCTCGGTGACCCTGAGATCGCTGTACGACACCTGTGCGCCGTCCTCGCCCACCATGGTCTCTTCATAGCCCCCGAGTTCGAGCTTTCCGTCCTCGTTGATCCTCGCCGCCCGCGCCCGGCCGAAACTGCGGATGCCCTCCGGCGCCAGGCGGAACAGTAAGGCGCTCGCATAGCCCTCTTCGTCGCCCCCGGGGCGCAGGTTCAGAATCAGGTCGCCGTCGCGCATCCAGACGCTCTCTCCCTGGGTCAGAGCCGGCGCCGGATTCAGGGCGGCAGCCCGCATGCGTTTGCCCAGGGCGTGCATCGGCGGAGCCAGCGATTCGCCGAGGAACGCCGCCAGCGCAACGAAAAGCGCTCCCGCGGCCCACACCGGAACCGAAAGCCGGAGCACCGACACGCCGGAAGCCCTCGCCACCGTCAGTTCGTGGTGCGCGGAAAAATTGCCCAGCGCAAGGAAACTTCCGATGATGGCGGCCGCGGGCAGCGCGTCGAACGCGAATTGCGGAATGCGCAACGCGGAGTAGGCGAGACCGTCCAGCAGCGTGTAGGCGCCCTGGCCCGCCATGCGGGACTGCTGGGCGAAGTCCACGAACAACGAAAGCGACACCAGCGCGCACAGGCACATGAGCACAAGCGGGACGACTCCGCGCAACAGGTAGCGGTCAAGAAGCGTCATGCCGTCTGCATGGCGCGGATACGCCGGCCGAATTGCCTGATCAGGTGCGAATCGCCCATCCCGAAATACGCCGCGGCCGCGCAGGCGAGCAGCAGGTGAACCCACCACACGCCGAGCCATAGCGGCGTGATTCCCTGCTGGGCCCAGGAAAGCGCCGCGGTAACCAGGTTGGTGTAGATCACGTACAACAGCAATGCCCAGGGGAGCGATGCGAAGCGGCTCTGGCGCGGCAGGCGGCGGCTCAGGGGCAGCGCCATCACTGCCAGGATCAGCAAGACCAGAGGGGCCGAAAGGCGGCGCTGAAGTTCCAGCAGCGATTCGGGATCGCCTTTCGACCACAGTTCCGCGCTGGGTGCCGCGTCCATGTTCATCCCCGCGGAAACCGTTTCGGGCAGGATCGCCGGTATGCCGTGCTCGGCAAAGCGCACGATGCGGATCTGCGCCTCGCCGGGCCATCCGTCGTACAGCACGCCGTCGTAGAAGGTCACCATGCGCACCAGCGGGTCCGCGGTTTCCTGAAGCGCCATCCGGTCGGTCACGATGACCTGCATGCGCCCGTCCACGCGCCTGTGGGCGAACACGCGGTAGAGCCGGCCCTGCTCATCCGCCTCCTCGGAATAGACCACGCCCTGGCCGCCCATGGAAACGAAATGGCCCGGTTCCAGACGGCGCAGATCGCCCATGGACGCCGCTTCCCGTTCCAGTTCATCCACTGCCCGGCGCGCGCCGGGCGCAAGGTCCAGGGTCATCCAGCAGGCCAGCGCCGCCACCGGCAGGGCCAGCGCCAGCACCGGCTTGAGCTGGGAACGGGCGCCGTAGCCGCAGGCGCGGATCACCGGCAACTCGCAGTCGCGATACATGCGCCCCAGGGCGAGAAGCAGGCCGAAGAACAGCGCCGCCGGCATGATCACCGGCAGGTACTGCAGGCAGGTGTAGCCGATCATCGGCAGCACGGCGTCGCGGGGCAGATCCTGCGACGCGGCAGCCGACAGTATTCGCACGCACTGGTTGGTGCCCAGCAGCACCAGAAGCACCGCAAGCGCGCCGCTGAACGCCGTCAGACCTTCGCGAAAGAGATACCGGTCCAGTATCCGCATCATTTCTCAAAGGCAATAGAATGAGCCACCGTTACGGCCTGCGCCGGTTCCCGTAAAACAGCAGCGTTGGCCGGGTTTTCAAGAGGCGACCACATGCAATTCGATATCACCACGCAGAATTTGAACAGTTTACAAGCTGACCTGGCGATCGCACCGGTCTATCAGGACGGAAAGCCGGCCAGGGCCACCACCGGTCTGAGCGCGGGTCTGCGCAATCTGATCGCCAACGCCATGGCTTCGGGGGACATTCGCGGGAAGTCCGGGGAAACGCTGCTTCTTACCCATACGGGCCGCCTGGGAGTGCGCCATTTGCTGCTCGCCGGCCTCGGCAACAAGGACAAGCTGGATGCCACCGGCTGGCGCAAGGCCGTGGAGGCCGCCGTGAAGCGGGCCGAGCGGTCGAGCGCAACCACGGTGGTAAGCCTGATGGGTCTGGAAGACGTGCCGGGCATGGACTCGACGCGCAAGGCGCGTAGTTTCGCCGAGCAATGGCTCTACGCCTCCTATCGTTACAAGGCGACCCGCAAGCGGGTCAAGGACACACGGCCGAAGGACCGCCGGCTCACCGTCGCGATCGATGGCGAGGAGGAAGAGGCGCAGGCAAAACTGGGCTTGAGGCAGGGCCGCGCCATCGGACGGGCCCGCAACTATGCGCGGGAACTGGGCAACCTGCCGGCAAACGTATGCACTCCGGCCTACCTGGAATCGGAAGCGCGCAAGCTGGCGCGCCGCAGCACCCGCGTCACCGCCGAGATCCTGCAGGAAGACGAAATGAAGGAACTGGGGATGAACTCGCTGCTGTCGGTTTGCGAAGGCAGCGAGTTGAAGCCCCGGCTGATCGTGCTCCATTACAAGGGCGCGTCGGACGAATCTCCCCCCGTGGCGCTGGTGGGCAAGGGCGTGACCTTCGACACCGGCGGGATTTCGCTGAAACCCGGGCGGTCGATGGACGAGATGAAGTTCGACATGAGCGGGGCGGGCTCGGTGCTGGCCGTCCTGCACGCCACGATCGAACTCCGGCTGCCGATCAACCTGGTGGTCCTGGCGGCGGCAGTCGAGAACATGCCCGGCAGCCGCGCCACCAAGCCGGGCGACATCGTGAAGGCGATGTCCGGCGAAACCATCGAGATTCTCAATACGGACGCCGAAGGCCGGCTGATACTGGCGGATGCGCTCTACTATTCGTTGCGTTACAAACCGTCCAAGGTGGTGGACGTCGCCACGCTGACGGGCGCCTGCCTGATGGCGCTGGGGCGCCACTACAGCGGCCTGTTCGCGAACAACGACGGCCTCGCCGAGGACCTGCAAGCGGCAGGCGACAAGGCCGGCGATCCGGTCTGGCGGCTGCCCATGGGACCGGAATACATGCCCGAACTGAAGAGCAACTTCGCCGACATGGCCAACATCGGCTCGCGCTTCGCCGGGGCCACGACCGCTGCCTGCTTCCTGTCACGATTCGTGAAGAACGCCCGCTGGGCGCACCTGGACATTGCCGGCACGGCATGGAAGACGGGGGGCAGCAAGGGCAGCACGGGACGCCCCGTACCCCTGCTCACCGAGTTCCTGCTGAACCAGTAGCCCTTTCATGCCCCCTTCTTCCAGGAGTATTGGAGGCAGGGATGCCGGAGCAAGCTCCATGGATGGATTCATGCGTCTCCGGGAAGAAGGGGGCATGAAAGGGCGGGCGCTGGCGGAAAGGTATCGGCCGGCGGAGATTGAGGGCGAGGCCTATCGCCGGTGGGAGGAGGCGGGATGGTTCGCGCCGCGCGGGAACGGACCGCCCTTCTGCATCGTCATACCCCCGCCCAACGTCACCGGCAGCCTGCACATGGGGCACGCCTTTCAGGACACGGTGATGGACGCGCTCACCCGCTACCACCGCATGCGCGGCGACCGCACCCTGTGGCAGCCGGGCGTGGACCACGCCGGCATCGCCACCCAGATGGTGGTGGAGCGGCAGCTCGAAGCCGAGGGCCTGAACCGCCGTGAACTGGGTCGCGAGGAGTTCGTCCGGCGAGTCTGGGCCTGGAAGGAGTCGTCCGGCGGGCGTATCGGGGACCAGCTGCGGAGGCTGGGCGCGTCGCTGGACTTCTCACGCGACTGCTTCACGCTGGACGAAGCGCGCAGCCGCGCGGTCCGGGAAGTTTTCGTGCGCCTGCACGAAGAGGGCCTGATCTACCGCGGACAGCGGCTGGTTAACTGGGACCCCGTGCTGCAGACCGCGCTGTCCGACCTGGAAGTGGTTTCCAGCGAGGAGGACGGTCACCTGTGGCGTCTGCGCTACCCGCTGGCGGACGGCGGCGGCGTGGTGGAAGTGGATACGACACGCCCGGAGACCATGCTGGGCGACACCGGCGTGGCCGTGCATCCCGCCGATGAACGGTACCGGCAACTCGTCGGCCGGATGGTGCGCCTGCCGCTGACCGGCCGGGAAATCCCCATCGTGGCGGACGAGGCGGTGGATCCGGAGTTCGGCACCGGCTGCGTCAAGGTCACGCCCGCGCACGACTTCACCGACTATGAAATCGGGCGGCGCAACGGCCTGCCCGCAATCAACGTGCTCACCGCCCGCGCCCGCATCAACGACGCCGCGCCTTCGGCATTCGTCGGCCTGGACCGCTTCGATGCCCGCAAGGCGGTGGTGGAAGCGCTCCGGGAGCAGGGGGCGTTGGCGGGCGTCAACAAGCACCGCCACGCCGTTCCGCGGGGGGACCGCTCGCAGGCCGTGCTGGAGCCCTTCATGACCGACCAGTGGTACGTACGCGCCGCACCCCTGGCCGAGCCCGCCATCGCCGCGGTGGAGGACGGACGGGTGCGCTTCGTTCCCGAAAACTGGGCGGCGACCTATTTCGAGTGGATGCGCAACATCGAGGACTGGTGCATCAGCCGCCAGCTCTGGTGGGGGCACCGGATACCCGCCTGGTACGGCGAGGACGGCGAGGTCTTCGTCGGCCGCAACGAAGCCGAGGCGCGTCAACGGCACAAGCTGCCGGACGACTATCCGCTGCGTCGGGACGAGGACGTGCTCGACACCTGGTTTTCCTCGGCCCTGTGGCCGTTCTCGACCCTGGGCTGGCCGGAGGAAACGCCGGAGTTGAAGCGCTTCTATCCGGGCACGGTGCTGGTGACCGGGTTCGACATCCTGTTCTTCTGGGTCGCGCGGATGATCATGATGGGCCTGAAGTTCATGGGCGACGTGCCATTCAGGGAGGTTTACGTGCACGGCCTGATCCGCGACCACGAAGGCCAGAAGATGTCCAAGTCGAAGGGCAACGTGATCGACCCCCTCGACCTGATCGACGGCGTGGACCTGGACAGCCTGGTGGAGAAGCGAACGGCCGGGCTGATGCAGCCGCAACTGGCGCCGGAGATCGAGCGCGCGACGCGCAAGCAGTTCCCCGAAGGCATTCCGGCATTCGGCGCCGACGCCGTGCGATTCAGTTTCGCCGCCATGGCCAGCACCGGCCAGGACATCCGCTACGACCTCGACCGCACCGCCGGCTACCGCAATTTCTGCACCAAGTTGTGGAACGCCGCCCGCTTTGTCTTCATGCAGCAGCCCGGGAGCGAGGACGCCCCGCCCTCAAGTCCCGGGAGCGAGGGCATCCCGCCATCGAAAGACACCCACCTTGGGCCCGCCGACCGCTGGATCGTCTCCCGCCTAGGCAAGGCCCTCAAGGCGACCGCCCAGGGGCTGGACGGCTACCGGCTCGACCTGGCCAGCCGCGCCATGTACGACTTTGTCTGGCGCGAATACTGCGACTGGTACCTGGAACTGGCGAAGATCGTGCTGGCCGGTGGCGACGAACGTGCCGCCGCCGCAACCCGGCATACGCTGGTTCGCGTGCTGGAGACCGTGTTGCGGGCGCTGCATCCGATCATGCCGTTCATCACCGAGGCGCTGTGGCGACGCACCGCCTCGCTGGCGGGAACCGGGGGCGAAAGCGTGATGATCGCATCCTGGCCGGAAGCCGATGGTTTTCCCGAGGACCGCGAGGCCGAAGCCGAGATCGAGTGGCTCCAGGGTTTCGTTCTGGGAATGCGGCAGATCCGCGGCGAGCTGGACCTGCCGCCAAGCCGCCGGCTGGAAGTGCTGGTCCAGGGCGGCGGCCGAAAAGACCGCGAGCGGATGGAATCGCTGTCGGAGCTCCTTTACCCGATGGCCGGAATAGACAAACTCACGCTGCTCGCAGCGAACGCCGAGGCGCCACCCGCCGCGTCGGCCCTGCACGGCGAGCTGAGGCTTCTGACGCCCCTGGCCGGCGTGATCGACCCGGCGGCCGAAAGCTCCCGCCTCGGCAAGCTTCTCGCCCAGGCCGAAAAGGCCCTGCAGGCGGCCGAGAAAAAACTGGCCAACCCGCAGTTCCTGGAGAAGGCCCCGCCCGACGTCGTCCAGGGCGTGCATGACCGCCGGGAAGAACTGAAACGCGATCTTCAAAGCCTGCGCGAACAACTGGAAAGACTGAAAAACCTGGGCTCCTGAACAAACGCGGACCGGGGTGCCGGGTAGTACACTTGACACGTTTCCACGCGCTCTGCGCGGGAGTGGGAAGTGGCCGAACGATCATTCGCGAAGGAAGTTGAACTGCTGCGCCTGACCGCGGGCGAGGAATTCCGCGGCGAGGGCATACTCGCGGTCACCAAGGCGCTTCTGCAGTCCGGCGTGGCCTACGTGGCCGGCTACCAGGGCGCACCGGTCTCGCACCTGATGGACGTGCTGGCCGACGCGGGCGAAATCCTGAACGAGCTGGGCGTGCAATTCGAGTCCAGCGCCAGCGAAGCCACCGCGGCCGCCACGCTGGCGGCTTCCATCAACTACCCCCTGCGCGGCGCGGTGACCTGGAAATCCACCGTGGGCACGAACGTGGCCAGCGACGCGCTCGGCAATCTCGCTTCGGCGGGGGTCAAGGGCGGCGCGCTGATCATTCTCGGCGAGGACTACGGCGAGGGCTCCAGCATCATGCAGGAGCGCACGCACGCCTTCGCGATGAAATCGCAGCTCTGGCTGCTCGATCCCAAACCCCGGCTGGACAGCATCGTGACCGCGGTGCAGCAGGGCTTCGAGCTGTCCGAGGCCAGCAATACGCCCGTGATGCTGATGCTGCGCATCCGCGCCTGCCATCTGTACGGGAGCTTCATTGCCAGCGACAACCGCCGTCCGCCGTTCACGGCCGCGGACGCGCTCAATGCGCCGCAGCGCGACCCGTCGCGCATCATCCTGCCGCCCTACACCTACGAGCAGGAACGCGAGAAGACCGATCAGCGCTGGCCGGCCGCGGTGCGCTTCATCCGGGACAGCAAGCTCAACGAGTTCATCGATGGTCCGGAAAGCGATCTTGGGATCGTGCTCCAGGGCGGTCTTTACAACGGAGTGCTGCGGGCCCTGGAACACCTGGGCCTGGCCGACGCTTTCGGCGGCTCGCGAGTGCCGCTCTACGTGCTCAATGCCACCTATCCCCTGGTCGAGGAGGAATTCGTGCGATTCGCGACGGGCAAGCGCGCGCTGCTGATCGTCGAGGAAGGCCAGCCCGAGCACATCGAGCAGGCCGCCCACCAGTTCCTGCGCCGCGCCGACCTGCAAGCCCGGGTGCTCGGCAAGGGCCCCCTCCCGATGGCGGGCGAATATACCGGCGCGGTACTCACGGAAGGAATCCGCGCCTTTGTCGAAGAACACGGCCCCCGCCTGCTGAATCCGGTCACTGAACAACCTTTGCTTCCCGCCTCGCAACTGGCCGCCAGGGTGCCGGAACGGCCGTCCGGCCTCTGCACCGGCTGCCCCGAACGTCCGCTGTTCTCTTCGCTGAAACTGCTGCAGAAGGAGATCGGCCCGGTGCACGTGAGCGCAGACATCGGCTGTCATTCCTTCGCCAGCCTCGAGCCCTTCCACCTGGGCGCCAGCATCCTCGGCTACGGGCTGGGAAGCGCGGCGGCCTCCGCACTGCACACGCAAGGCGATAAGCGTCCTGTGTCGATCATGGGCGACGGGGGCTTCTGGCACAACGGCCTGACCAGCGGCATCGGCAACGCGGTGTTCAACGAGCACGACGGCGTGACCATCATCGTGGACAACGGCTATGCCGCGGCCACCGGCGGACAATGGATCCCCTCGTCGGAGGCCGATGCTCCGCGCCGCACCGCCCGCCTGTCGATCGCCGACGCCGTGCGCGGCGTGGGCGTGCGCTGGGTTCGAAGCCTCAATACCTACGACATGAAGGGCACGCTCAGGATCCTGCGCGAGGCGATGAGCACGCGCGAGAAGGGGCCCAAGGTGATCGTGGCCCAGGGCGAATGCCAGCTCAATCGTCAGCGGCGCATCCGGCCTCTGCTCAATCGGCGGCGCAAGGCCGGCATGCGGGTTGCGCGCAAGCACTACGGCGTGGACGCGGAAACCTGCACCGGCGATCATTCCTGCATCCGGCTGTCCGGCTGCCCGTCCCTGACCGTCAAACCAAACCCCGATCCGCTGCGGAGCGCGCCGGTGGCGGCGGTGGACTACGACTGCGTGGGTTGCGGGGTATGCGGCGAGGTCGCGCACGCGGCCGTGCTCTGTCCATCTTTCTACCACGCGGAACTGGTGGACAACCCGGGCGCGGTCGAGCGTTTCATGCAAGGGCTGCGGCGCGCCTTGATCGGTTTTCTGCAGAGACGGACGCAGCGCAAGCGGGCCCTCGCGTGGTAGAAGAGGAACCGGCTCCCCGGGTATTCAAGCTGGCCATCGCGGCCCTCGGCGGTCAGGGCGGCGGCGTATTGACGCAATGGCTCCTGGACGCGGCCGAAGCCGGCGGCTTCATCGCGCAGGCGACCTCCGTGCCGGGCGTCGCCCAGCGCACCGGCGCCACACTCTACTATCTGGAATTCTTCCCCCGCGCGGCCGCGGAGAAGGCGGGTGCGGACCCCGTGCTTGCGCTGATGCCGCAGCCGGGCGACGTGGACCTCGTGGTCGCATCGGAACTGATGGAAGCGGGCCGCGCGATGCAGCGTGGACTGGTGACGCGCGAGCGCACGACCCTGGTCGCTTCCACCCACCGGGTATTCACGATCGGCGAGAAATCGGCGCTTGGCGACGGGCTCGCGGACAGCGATTCCGTTCTCCAGGTGGCGCGGGCCAGCGCGAAACGCCTGGTGGCGCTGGACATGGAGGCCTTGGCCCGCGAGCACCGCAGCGTGATCAGCTCGGTCGTGCTGGGCGCCCTGGCGGGCTCCGGCGCCCTGCCCTTTTCCGCCGAGGCCTGCGAGCAGGCAATCCGGGCGAGCAGCCGGGCCCTGGAACGCAACCTCGCCGCATTCGAAGCCGGCAAGGCGCGGGCCGAAGCTGCTGCCGGCGGAGATGCCGCCGTAGCGAGTACGGAATCCGCACCGCCGTACGACCCGGTGCCGCTACCCCGCAACCCGAAGGCGAAAGCGCTGATGGAGCGGGTGTCGAAGGAGTTCCCGGGCGCCTGCGCGGACCTGCTGGGAATCGGCGTGCACCGTCTGGTGGACTACCAGAACCACCGCTACGCCGGCCTGTACCTCGACCGGTTGCGCTCCGTCCTGGAACTCGACAGCGCAGCCCGCCAATACACGCTGCTGCTCGAAACCGCCCGCGGCCTGGCGCTGTGGATGAGCTACGAGGACACGGCGCGGGTCGCCGACCTCAAGACCCGAGCGGCCCGCTTTGCCCGCGTGCAGGCGGAAGTCGGCGCCGGCGGAGGCCGGCTCATGCGGATCGTGGACTACCTGAGTCCGCGGGTGGAGGAAATCTGCGGCAGCCTGCCGGCCTGGCTGGGAGCGCCGCTGATGAGATCGGGCCTCACACGCCGGATACTGCAGGCCTTCACCGGTGGCCGGAAGATCTCCACCGACCGTCTCTGGGGATACCTCCTGATGCGCGCGATGGCGCGCACGCGCGTCTGGCGCCTGAGTTCCCTGCGGCACCGCGAGGAGGACGAGCGCATTCGCGAATGGCTGGTCACACTTTCGGAGCTGGCCCAGCACGACTACGAGCTTGCGGTGGAAATGGCCGCCTGCCAGCAACTGGTGAAGGGATACGGGGAGACTTTCGAGCGGGGCCTGGGCCGCTACCGCGCTATCGTTGAGGCGTTGCCGGCCCTGAGGGACGGCAACGATCCCGCGGGCGCCGTGCGCGAGTTGCGCGACGCGGCGCTGGCCGATGAGGAGGGCCGGAAATTCGAAACCACGCTGGCCCGATTGTGCGAGAATCGGCCACCCGCATGAAGTCGCTGATCGCCAATCTGCTGAACGCCGGCTCCCGCCCTCTGAACCTGCTGGGCGCGGCCGCCTGCTTTCTGCTGTTCGGCTACGCGCTGTTCGCCGAGCATGTCCAGGGTTACGCGCCCTGCCCGCTTTGCATCCTGCAACGTTTTGCGGTCGTCGGAATGGGCCTGGCTTTTCTGCTTGCCGCCCTGCATCGCCCGGCCGACTGGTTCCGCCACGCGTATTCGGTGCTTTGCGCCGCCGTGGGATTGTCCGGCGGCGGCGTGGCGATACGCCACCTCTGGATCCAGAGCCAGCCCGAGGGCGCCGTGCCGCCCTGCGGTGCCAGCTTCGATTTCATCGTCGAGAACTTCGGCGTGATCACCGCCGTCCGCGAAGCGCTCACCGCCTCCGGGGAATGCGCCGAAGTCGACTGGTCGCTGCTCGGACTGTCGATGCCCGGCTGGGTGCTGCTGGCCCTGCTGGGCCTCACCGCCTGGGCCGTCTGGACCAACTCCTTCGCCCGCCGCTGAGGCGCTTGATTCCGATGCCGATTCGGGGCATCTTGGCGGCCCCGAAGGTCTGACCAGGGAGCGAACACTTGAGCGACACATTCAATGCCATCGTGGCGCGCGAGCGCGACGGCAAGGTTCAGGGCCGACTCGAGGCGCTCACCGCGGCGGACCTTCCCGACGAGAACGTGCTGGTGGAGATCAGCCATTCCACGCTCAATTACAAGGACGGCCTGGCAGTCAGCGGACGCGGCAAGATCTGCCGACGCCTGCCCATGGTGTGCGGCATCGACCTGGCCGGGATCGTGCGCGAATCGCGCGACGGCCGTTTCCAGGCCGGCGACCGGGTGCTGGTCAACGGCTACGAGCTCTCCGAAAAATACTGGGGCGGCTACGCGCAGCGGCAGCGCCTGAAGGGCGACTGGCTGGTGCCGGTCCCGGAGGCGTTCACCGCGGAACAGACGATGGCACTGGGCACGGCCGGCTACACCGCCATGCTGAGCGTTCTTGCGATTCAGGATGCGGGGCTCACTCCCGACGCCGGGCCGGCCCTGGTTACCGGGGCTACGGGCGGCGTGGGCGCCGTGTCGATCATGCTGCTCGCCGCGCTCGGTTATCAGGTCACCGGAGTAACGGGCAAGCCGGACGGCGCGCAGTTCCTGCAGTCGCTGGGCGCCACCGGAACCATCGCGCGTGACGAACTGGCGCGCGATTCGCGGCCGCTGGAGTCCGAGACCTGGGCGGCGGCCGTGGATTCCGTCGGCAGCAGCACGCTGGCGACGGCCCTGGCGCAGACTCGCCGCGGCGGCCTGGTGGCGGCGGTGGGACTGGCCGGGGGGTTCCGCCTTCCGACCACGGTCATGCCGTTCATCCTGCGCGGCGTGACCCTGCGCGGCATCGATTCCGTCATGGCTTCGCAGGAGCGGCGCCGGCGGGCCTGGGACGCGCTCGCCGAACTCGTCGATACGGCGAAACTCGCCGATATCTATCGCGTGGCGCCCATGTCGGAGGTTCCCGCGCTGGCCAACGAAATTCTGGACGGACGGATCAGCGGAAGAGTCGTGATCGATGTCAACGCCTGACCGCCCGGGCGGGAGCGGCAAGGCGAACAGGGGATAAAATCCACTGCATGAAAAACTACGATCTGAGCGGCAAGGTCGCGCTCGTTACCGGAGCGGGCCGCGCGCGCGGACTGGGTGAAGGTATCGCCTCGAAGCTGGCCGAATGCGGAGCCGGCGTACTGATCACGGACCTGGGCGAATCGCCGGACGAACACATGCCCGACCGGCACATCGGCGCCACCGATTCCATGCGGGCCGTGGTGCAGGGCATCAGGGACCGGGGCGGGGTCGCCGACGCCTTCCCGCTCGACGTGCGCGACGAGTCCCAGGTCGAAGCGGCGGTGGCGCACGCCGTCGAGCGCTTCGGCCGGCTGGACATCCTGGTCAACAACGCCGGAATCGGATACCTGATCGACGCCTGCACGGAACTCACGGAAGACAAGTGGGACGCGGTCCTGGACGTCAACCTCAAGGGGCCCTTTCTGTGCACCAAGCACGCCGCCCGTCGGATGATCAGTCAGGGCGAGGGCGGGCGCATCATCAATATCGCAAGCCAGGCGGCGAAATCCAGTTTCCCGCACATGGCCGCCTACACGGCGTCCAAGCACGGCCTCGTCGGCCTGACGCGAACCTGCGCCCTGGAACTGGGGCCGCACGGGATCACCGTAAACGCCGTCTGTCCCAACCACGTCACGACCGGCCTGGGCGCCGTCCAGAACGATTATTTTTCCAATCACTTCGGCCTGACGCTGGAGCAGTACATCGACAATATCCGCACGCGGAATCCGATGCGCCGCGAGGGCAAGGTCGCGGACACCGCCAACGCCGTGGCGTTCCTGTGTTCCGATCAGGCCATCTACATCAACGGCGACTCGCTGAACGTGACCGGCGGCGAGGAAATGCACTAGCGCCCGGCCGAACCAATTGCGCCGGTCGAAAGGGAGCGGCGCATCCCTAGGAGATAACGATCACATGCTGAAAAAACAAGAATTTTTCGACGCACTGGAAGCCGCGCGCAAGCCGCGCCACGGCGGCGGACACCCGTTCAGCCGGATGTGGGCGCAGGGCGCCCTGTCCCGCGAACAACTGGGGCGTTACGCGGTGCAGCACTATTACTACATCGCCCCGATCCCGCAGCAGTTCGCCGCGCTCTATGCCCGGCTGCCTGACCTCGACGCGCGCCAGCACCTGCTTGAAAACCTGCTGGGCGAGGAAATGCCGGAAACGCCGGAAAAACGGCATCCGGACCTGCTGATCAAATTCGCCGAAGCTTGCGGCCTGTCGCGCGACGATGTCGTCAATGCGGCCCTGCGCGACGAAATCCTCCCCACCACGCGGGCCATGCGCGCCTGGATATGGGAATTGTCCACGATTCGTCACCTGGCGGAGTCGGCGGCCGGGATCATGGTTGCGCTGGAAGGCCAGCTGCCCACTCTATATCCCGCCTACGTCAAGGCGATGCGCAAGATGGGTTTCACCGAGGACGACATGGAGTTCTTTCACGTTCATATCGAGGGCGACGAGGAACACGCCCATATCGGCCTGGAACTGACCGACCGCTACGCCACCACCGAGGCCCTCCAGGAGCGCGCCATCGCCGCGGTTCGGGCGTCCGCTTCGCTGCGGTGGAGCATGCTTGACGGCATCCAGGCCGCGCTGGTGGTGCCCAAGGCCGCCTGAGCTTGATTGAATCCGCCGGGAGCGCGGACTGAGGGGCAACATGGAGTGTGCGCTGGTAACGGGTGCGGCGGGAGGCATCGGTTCCGCCGTCGTTGAGCGGTTCGTTGAGCGTGGGCTGGCGGTGGGGGCGATGGTTTTGCCGGGGCAGGAGGCGCCGGCCGGACTGGCGCTGCCGGCGGAAGCAACCGACGAAGCCCAGGTCGCGGACGCCGTCGCGCGGTGCGCCGACGAACTGGGTCCTCCCCGCTGGGTGGTGCACACCGTGGGGATCACCGGAGAGGGGCCGTTCGTGGACGTGTCGCTGGAGGACTGGAACCGGGTCGTCGACGTCAATCTCACGTCGACGTTCCTGCTGGCGCGCTCCGTGCATCCGCATCTCAAGCAGACCGGCGGCGCCATGCTGATGTATTCGTCCACCAATGCGATCAACGGCGGCAACGAATTGTCCGGCCCCGCCTATACGGCGGCCAAGGCCGGAATCATCGGCATTGTCCGCTATCTCGCCCGCGAGTGGGCGGCCGACGGCATTCGGGTCAACGCGATCGCACCCGGCCCGATCGATACGCCCATGCTCGACCGCCTCGGGCCGGAGCGGCGCGCCTTGCTGGGCAAACGGGCGCCGCTGGGCCGCCTCGGCACCGCGGACGAGTGCGCGGCAATGACGGATTTCCTTTGCTCCGACGCGGCCGGGCACGTGACGGGCACAATTACCAACATATCCGGCGGCCTGCTGCTGGACTGACTGACCTAAAAAATCCGAAGAGAGGGCAATCATGAATATCAGAACTGCGATTTCGGGCACGACGCTGCTGGCGTTGATGCTGACGGGTGGCGCCGCCGCGGCGGACGAAAAGAGCGTAATGGAGAAACTCGCCGCGCTGGAAGGCGACTGGATGTTTCTGGACGAGAACGGTGAGGAGACCGACATGATCGGCTCCACGTTCCGGCTCACGGCAGCCGGTTCCGCCCTGGTGGAAGTGATGGCGCCCGGCAGTCCCGACGGAGTCGAAATGGTCAACATGTACCACGCCGACGGCGACCGGGTGCTGATGACGCACTACTGCGCCGCCGGCAACCAGCCCCGCATGGAAGTGAAGGCCACGGATGACGAGAACCGCGTCGAATTGCAGTTCGAGAGCGTCACCAACCTGGCCTCGCCCGACGCCAATCACATGCACCGCGCCGAGTATGTTTTCCACGGCGACGATCGCTTGACGACCCGCTGGTGGAGCATGCAGGACGGTAAGGTCAGCGAAGAGAACCACGTCACTATAGAACTGAAGCGCAAGAAGTAATCTGATTCTCACCAATCGGAGGGTGGCCCGATGCTGCCGATCGATCCGCAGCGGATGCTCGCGGACCTCCGCGCGCTTGCGGAGTTCGGCAAACTGGGCACCGGCGTCAATCGGCGCTCGCTCACACCAGAGGACCTGGCCGCTCGCGACTGGCTGCTGGCGCGAATGCGGGCTGCGGGGCTCGATGCGCGAATCGACGGAATCGGCAGCGTGGCCGGACGCACCCCCGGCAGCCGGCGGCACATCCTGATCGGCTCGCACACCGATTCGGTGCCCAAGGGCGGGTGGCTGGACGGCTCGATGGGGGTGATCTTCGGACTGGAGATTGCGCGGGCCTGCGTGGAGGCCGGCCGAAGGGACGACCCGGGCGTGGAGGTGATTTCCTTCATCGACGAGGAAGGACGGTTCGCCAGTCTGCTGGGAAGCGCCGTGTTCGCCGGTAAAGTGGACGAGTCGGATATCGGAAAGCTCAGGGACGAACGGGGCGAAAAGCTGGAAAGCGCATTGCAAGCGGCCGGTTACGCCGGGCGGGAGTTGTTGCGCTGCGAACCGGCGCGCCACGCGGCCTACCTCGAGGCGCACATCGAACAGGGCCCGGTACTGGAGACCGCCGGGAAGCGGATCGGACTGGTGACCGACATCGTTGGCGTGTCCCGCTGTGAGGTCGTGTTCACGGGCCAGGCCGATCACGCGGGCACCGTGCCGATGGGACTGCGCCGGGACGCGGCTGCCGCGCTGTACGCATTTGCCGACGAATTTGCGCGATTCTGCAGCGTAGAGGGGAGCGACCGGACCGTCTGGAACCTGGGGATCGTGGCGATGGACCCGGGCGCCTACAACGTCGTGACCCGTCAGGCCCGCCTGGGCGTGGAGTACCGCGATCCGTCGGAGTCCGTGCTCGATCGCATCAGGCAATACATCCACGATAGCGCAGCGAACGTGGCGAAACGGCACCGCGTTTCCGCGGAAGTCGTCGCGGGCGCGGGGATCCGTCCGAACCCGATGGACGAATCCATCCTGCGCCACCTGGAGAAGGCCGCCGGCGACCTCGGCGCATCGAGCATTCGCATGCCCAGCGGCGCGGGCCACGACGCGACGATGCTCGCGCCATTGATCCCCTCCGCGATGATGTTCGTGCCCAGCATCGGCGGCCGCAGCCATGACATCTCCGAGGACACGCGCGAAGAGGACATTGTGCTGGGGCTGAAGGTGCTGGCGCGCGCGGTAGAGCGGATCATCGCCTCCGCGTGATCCGGAAAAGAGGGCCTAGCAGCTCTCTTCGAGGGCGGGGACGCTGTGGGGGACATGCCCCCACTCCCAGGGGCGCCGAAAAGCGAAAGCCCGGATTTCGCCGGGCTTTCGCGTCTTGCGGGTTTCAGGCAGTCGCTAGAACGAGTAGCTGATGCTCGCCGTAATGAGCTGCGGCTGGCCCAGCGTACCGATCACGATGATCTCGTCCGCATCGCCGTCCAGGAAAAAGAAGTCCGGGAAGGTCTGCACATCGGTGTAGTAGTCCTCGTCCAGCAGGTTCTCGATGTTCACTGCCCATTCCCATCTCTCGCTGGCCAGGCTGAACTGGGCGCCCACCAGCGTGAAGCTGGGGTTGACCACGCTGACACCGGCCGGATCGGACAATCGCAAGCCCGTGTACTTGCCGTTATGGCTGACCTGCACGCTGGCGTTGAAGGTCATTCCGTTGGCCAGCGGCTGCACGTAGTCGGCGGCCACGTTCCAACTGAAGTCGGGTGTAACCGGCGGCGTGTCCCCGCCGATGTCCTTCAATATCGGATTGCCGTCGGCGTCGGCGCCGGACACCACGCTCGTGCCGCTGTCCCACTCGGCCTCGATCCAGCCGGCGGACAACGCCACGGATAGAGCATCGCTCACCGCCACACTGACTTCCGCCTCCACGCCAAACTGCTTGGAGTCGCCGACGTTGTTGATCAGTTCAACGATACCTGCGCCCTCGGCCGGAATCTGCGTTTCGATCTGGCGCTGGTTGTAGTCGATGAAGTAGGCCGCAATCGTTGCCGATCCCCGGCCATCCATCAGGCGGCCCTTCCAGCCTGTCTCAAAACTGGTGGCGTCCTCGGAATCGAAAGCCGGCAAGTAGTCCGGAACGTCCTCGCTGATATTGAAACCGCCCGGTTCGAATCCGCGCGCGACCGTACCGTAAAGCATCGAATCATCGCTGAGCCAGCGCGTCACGGAAACCCTCGGAAGAATCTCCGTACCGCTGTCGCTGCCTGTGTGGTTGGTGCTGAAGCGCAGCGTCTCGTTCTTCCAGCGGTCGGCGCGCAAGCCCACGCCCAGTTCCCAGTCGCCCATGTCGTAGGTGGCGTTGATGAACGCAGCGAGGTGGCTCTTGTCGCGGATGCGTTTCTCGAAAGGCGTCAGCGCAACTTCACCGGTTTCCTCCGCCTCGGTCACGGTTTCGCCGGCCCAGACGCCGGTGCACATCAGTCCGGCCGCGCAACCCAGCGGACCGCTGATATTGCCGTCCGCATAGATCACCGTGTCGTACCAGACCAGGTCGGAGTCCATCTTTTCGTCGTACTTGGAGTAGTACACGCCGCCCAGCCACTGGAACGGCCCCTCATCCGTGGATGTGAAGCGTATTTCCTGGGTCAGCACGTCCATGTCCTCGGGACGGAAAAGCGAGAGCAGGTATTCCTCCCTCTGGTCGAGATCGGTATAGCGGAAGCTCTCGGTGGTTGTGTAGGAAGACACCGACGTGATGTCGTAGCCGTTCAGCTCCCAGACCAGTTCCACCATGCCCGAGGTGGTGTCGCGTTCGTGGCGTGGATTGTTGCTGGCAGGCACTTCGTTGGGGTGCTCGAGGTTGCCCTCGTCCAGTTCCCTTATCCAGGTGTTGTTCGGGCCTTCGAACTCGTTGGAGCGCACCGAGACGTACGCGGAGAGATTGTCGCCCAGCGGCCCGGCCAGAGAAACGCGCACGCCGGATTCCTCCGTATTGCCGATGTCCTCGTCGTTGTTGCCGGCGATTCCGTTGAGCCGCGTCGGATTCGGATTGCGCAGATATCCGTCGTTGCTCACCCAGAAACCGAACGCCCGCATGGCCCAGTCGCCTGCGCCCAGCGGCAGGTTGAGGCTGCCCTCCACGTCGAAAATGCCCTGGTCGCCGACCACGCCCTTGACGCGCCCGAACATGGAATCGCTGTCCGGACGGGCGCTGACGAACTTGACCGCGCCGCCGATGTTGCTTCCGCCGTACAGCGTGCCCTGCGGCCCTTTCAGTACCTCGATGCGCTCAAGGTCGCCGAACCGCGACGAGGCGTCCGAGAAGAGCTGGACATCGTCGAGGTAGAAGCCCACGCCCTGCGTATTGCCGAAAGCGCCCAGGCCACGGACGGACACGTTGGGAAAACCGTCGAGGCGGGTGGACAGGTTGAGGTTGGGGATCTGGAAGCCCACGTCCTCCAGGCCCTTGATGTTCTGGCGGTCGATGTCGGCTCCGGTGATTACCGATACCGACTCGGGGATCTCCAGCAGGCTCTCCGCGCGTTTCCGCGCGGTCACCACAATCTCTTCGAATTCCCCGGCGGCGCTCTCCTGTGCTGTCGCCGTCCCTGCTGGCAGTAAGGAAATGGAAAAAGCTGAGATCGCAGCTATTGATCCAAGCCACGCAAAGTTTCTTGAAAACTTCAGCATGCTGGCGTCCCCCAATACTGACCGAACTATTGATTCTGCATATATTCCGGCCTGAATCAAGCAAACCTCATTCCGTGTCCGATCCCATTGCGCCATAATGGATTGCCGCCGAACCGGCGCTGCAGACGGAGCTCCCGCTTGAGCGAACACCTCAACGAGAACACCATCGCCGTTCTCAGCCGGCAGGGTCATTCCCTGATGACCGGCGACTCCGTGGGCGAGCGCCACAGCGTGGATTTCACCGCGGAAAACGCTTTCCGCCCGTCTGTGGTGGTGCGCCCCGGCTCCACGGAGGAAGTCTCGCGTCTGCTGAAGACCTGCCACGAACTCGGGCAGCCGGTGGTCGTGCAGGGCGGCATGACGGGCCTGGCCGGCGGCGCCACGCCGCAGGCGGGCGAGTTGGCCCTGTCGCTTGAGCGGCTCAACGGCATAGAAGAGCTGGATGCAGCCGCCATGACCATTACCGCCTGGGCCGGCACGCCGCTGCAGGTGATCCAGGAAGCGGCGCGGGACGCGGGATTTCATCTGCCGCTGGACTTCGGCGCGCGCGGTTCCTGCCATATCGGCGGGGCGATCGCCACCAATGCCGGCGGCAACCAGGTCATACGTTTCGGCATGACCCGCAACCTGGTGCTGGGACTGGAAGCCGTGCTGGCGGACGGTACGGTCATCAGTTCCCTGAACAAGATGCTCAAGAACAACGCCGGGTATGACTTGAAGCAGTTGTTCGTGGGCACCGAGGGAACGCTGGGCGTGATCACGCGCGCGGTCTTGCGTCTCTATCCCATGCTTGAGAGCACCTGCACCGCACTGTGCGCCGTGCGGTCGTTCGATCCTGCCGTTTCGCTGCTCCGTGAGCTGCAGGGCAAGCTGGGCGGCTCGGTGAGCGCGTATGAAGTCATGTGGTCGCCCTATTTCGACCGCGTGATCGGGCACAGCGACAGCCTGCGCTCGCCTTTCGACCGGGATTACCCGATTTACGCGCTGGTGGAAGCGGAAGGCTCGGACCAGGAAACGGACAGCCGTCGATTCGAGGAAGTCCTGGCCGGCGCGCTTGAGGCCGGACTGATCGATGACGCGGCGATCGCGCAGTCGGAAAAGGACCGGCAATCGTTCTGGAACATCCGCGACGGCGTGGCGGAGATCACCGCCGACCTTCTGCCCTACGCGAGCCTGGACGTGAGCATGGACATCGCCGAAATGGCGGAATTCCTGGATGAGTTCGACACGGAACTCAAGGAGGCGTTACCGGATGCCATCAACCTGGTGTTCGGACACATCGGCGACAACAACCTGCACCTGTTCGTGAGCACGCGCCGCGAAGGCGATCTGACGACCATCTTCGATATCGGTTACCGCCTGACCGGAGCGCACGGCGGCTCAATTTCGGCGGAGCACGGCATCGGCGTGCTCAAGCGCGACTATCTGCACCTGTCGCGGAGTCCCGAAGAAGTCGAACTGATGCGGCGCCTGAAGCAGGCCCTCGACCCCAGGGGCATCCTCAACCCCGGCCGCGTAATCCCCGCCTAGATCAGCCGGTCATGGCGACGGCCATGGAGCCGCAGCTGTCGGCTTCGAGGATTTCGATCCAATAGCCGTCGGGGTCCTTGATGAAGGCCAGCCCTTTCATCTTGCCGTCGTCCGGACGCTTTACGAACTCCACGCCCAGCTCCTCGAAGCGCTTGCAGGCCGCATAGACGTCCGGAACGGACAGCCCGATGTGGCCGAAACCGCGGGGATCGGCGTTGCCGTCGTGGTAGCCGGCGAAATCGTCGTCGCTCTCCGTGCCCCAGTTGTGGGTCAGCTCGATCATCGCCTTCTGCCGGAACGCGTAGGCGGCGCGCGCCTCGGCGCCGTCGGGAATGGGTTCGTCGTCTTCGGTGACGTAGCCCATGAAATACAGCGAGAACTCCATTTCCGGAAACCGGAACTCCTTGATCAGCGTCATCCCCAGGATCCGGGAATAAAAATCCAGCGACCGCCGCGGATCCTTGATCCGCAGCATCGTCTGGTTCATCACATATCCCCTGGTTTCGGGGACCGATACGACCTGCCCCTCTACCGCGGCTGGTTGACCGGACATCGGGAACTCAGCTCCCGGCGGTGGCGTTCCAGGCGTCGAGGACCTGCTTGCAGCCGACCAGCGCGATGGTGTTGCCATCGTCGTCCAGGAAGTTCAGCGGACCCAGGAAGGTCATGTAGAACTCGCTGTCCTCCGGGAATTCGGTGTGGTCGTGCTGGGCATTGCAGGCTTCGTAACCGTAGCCCGGCGCCACCGCGGTGTCGCCGCCTTCGTCGGTGCCGCCGCGAACGTGCATGCGCCCCTTGGTAAGAAAGTACTCGCCCGGACCCATGTGCACATGCTTGGCAAAAGACGAACCGGCCTTGCAATCGAAGATCGCGGTCCAGGCTCCTGCTTCCGGCGAAACGTGCAGCAGCTTCCACTTGATGTCGCCTGCGCACAGGCCTTGCGGGAAATCTACCCAGTCCACGGCATCCATCTGGACGTAACTGCCGGTGGGAGAATTGTCAGCCATTTTTTCCTCCTAAGGCGCCGCCGCAACCGGCCCGTCCGGCGGCGGGGCAGCCTGCAAAACGGGACTCAATCCTAACTACGGTCCCGGAACGGGTCAATACAACGCCGTGTCGGCTAGTACTCGTATATTTCTATTGCCTGGGCCGTCATCGTGTATCCCGAATAAGCGAGAAGGGATTCGCGAAACTCGGTCTTCAGTTCCCCCGTCGCCCAGATCGGCTCCCAGGTCGATTCGAGATCCATCGGCTCTTCCGCCGTAATGTAAACAATCTGGTTGGCGGGCGGCGGAGGATAGTGAATGCATGCCCCGAAGTAGGGAACCAGCAGGAATTCGCTCACTTTGCCTTCCTCGGAGACCTCCAGGGGCACGACGAATCCCGGAATCTTCACCAGAACGCCGTTGAGCTCTTCGACCACGCCCGTGGGAAAGGCCGGCATCGCAAACGGATCGAACGAGTTGTTCCCCGGCTGCTCGGTCGCTTCGGAAGCGGGAATCAGATCGTCCCAGGTGAGCTCACGGGCGTCGTCGGCAATCGCAATTCCGCCGAGAAGCAGCGTCACCGCGATCCCCTGCCGAATGACTCGATTCGAAACGTTCATGTTCTCTCCATTTTAGCGCCGCGGCGCTAAAGCCTTACCGTCAGGCCGTCGGCGAGCGAATTCCGGTATGCCCGCCAGGCGGGAATGACGCTCACAATAACCGCGATGACAAGGATACCGGCCAGCACATAGAGATCAAAGGCCCGCCATTGAACGCTCAGTTGAATGCCGAACTCCGAGAGCGCGAACTGCCGTATCGCCAGGATGCCGAACTGGACCAGCACCAGGCCGGAAAACGCGCCGAGAAAGGCGAGCATTGCCGCCTCCGAAAGCAGCAAGGCAAATATGTGCCCGGGCCTCGCGCCGACGGAGCGAAGGACGGACATTTCGCGGCGGCGCTCGTTGAGGCTGACCAGCAGCGTGGCAAGCAACCCGAGCACGCTGGCCAGCACGACCATAGCCGACACGCCCAGCAACGCGTACTCGGCGACGCGGACCAGTCCCCAGAGTTGCTGCAGGGCCACGCCCGGAATGACCGCGGTCATCGGCTCGTTCTCGAACTCGTTGACGTACCGCTGCAGCGCGAATATGGCCGTCCTGGATTTGAGCCCGATCAGGAACGCGGTAATTTCCTCCGGCTCGTAACCGGCGACTGGCGGCACCACGCGATCGGCGCCGCCGGCCGTATGGATCAGGTCCATCCCGCCCAGGCTGATATGCACGGTCCGATCGACCGGCGTGCCGGTGCGCGCGAGTATTCCGCTGATCGTGAACGGGTCCTCGTCGTGGGTAAGAAAACTCGTGTCCGCCAGTCCGTGGGACACGACGATTTGCCGGCCGATGTCGTATCCGAGCCGCTCGGCAACCTCCGCGCCGATCACCGCCTCGGTCGCCGAAGTGAACGGACCGCCTTCATCGAAAGCCAGCGGCCGGCGGTCCGCATACCGGTAATGACTGAAATAGCCGAGGTCCGTCCCGAGGACCCGATAGCCCCGGTGCGCATCGCCCAATGAGAACGGAATGGTCCAGTCCACCTCCGGTCTGCCGCCGATGTTCTCGTAGCTGCTCCACGTGACGTTGTTCGTGGGGTTGCCGATACGAAAAACCGAGTACAGGAGCAGGTTCAGATCGCCGCTGCGCGCGCCTACGATCAGGTCGGTGCCGGAGATCGTGTTGGCGAAGCTGGTCTGCGTGTCCGTCCTGACCCGATCCACAATGGACAGCAGGCCGGCGCTCACGGCAATCGATGCGACGGTCAGAATGGCCGTCGCACGCCGGTTGAGCAGGCTCTTGAAAACCAGCGAAAGTGCGTTGCCGAAGTTATGCAGCATTGGAAGGTTCCGGCGCGGTATTGCTCAGCCCGAGATCGATGGCAACGTCGAAGTGCGTCGCGAGCGAGGCATCGTGGCTGACGAATATGACGGTGCTGTCGGCCCGGCCGGCCTCGGACAGTAGCAGACTGATGAACTCGCGACGACGGTCCGCGTCAAGCGACGAGGTGGGTTCGTCGGCGATAACCAGTTCCGGCCGCCCGATCAGGGCGCGGGCGGCGGCGACGCGCTGCTGCTGTCCAACGCTCAGATCCGTCGTTCTGCGCGAACGAAGCTCCTCGCCGATGCCGAGCGCCGAAAGCAGCCGGGCCGCCGATTTTTCGACGGAGCCGTCCGCGTCGACGGCGCGCTGCAAGCGCCGCCGCGAATAGCGGCACGGAAGGGATGCGTTTTCGACCACCGACAGGTATGGAACGAGATTGAATTGCTGAAAGATGAAGCCGACGTGATCGGCGCGAATCCGGTCGCGGGCCGCACTCTTCATGACGGAGAGATTCTCGCCCAGAATGGCGACGACGCCCTCGCGCGCAACCAGCACGCCGCCGACCAGGGCGAGGAGAGTGCTCTTCCCGCATCCACTCGGACCGTATACAAATGCCCGTTGCGACGCCCGGACATTGAGTTCGGACAAGGCCAGGATGTCATCGCCCGAACCATAGCCGAAGCGCAGCCCCGAAATCGCTATCGCGATCTCGGAATCGAGGGCTGTGCCCGGCATGGCTCCTAGGGCCGCGACAGCGAAACTGAGGTTGCGCGCCCCTCCAGCGTCAAAACCTGCGCACCGGCAGAGGTCAGAATCTGAATCTCGATCGTTTCGACGCCTGCGAAGTTCTCCGTGAAACGCAGGGCGAGGGAGTCGAGATCGGAAGCGTTGGCGCATTGCCATTCGTAGTTTGCGATGACTTCAGCGTGCTGTTCGGCATCGTCGTGGTCGTGGTCGTCGGCTTCCTCGTGCTCATCGTGGTCGTGGTCGTCGGCTTCCTCGTGCTCATCGTGGTCGTGTGCGGCCGATTCGTCGTGCTCATCGTGGTCATGATCGCCCGCTTCGGCATGCTCGTCGTGGTCGTGATCCGTGTCGTGCGAATCATGCGTAGCGTCGTGGTCGCTCAGCACCGTGCCGGCAGCGTCGTCCCCGAGATGTTCCAGGACGTACGTCGGCCCGTCAATCGAAGTGTCCGAAATCGTGCAACTGGCCGAGTCCGCCAGCCCGAACATCGCGTCCGGATTCGACAAGGTCGCGGCAGCCCGCCGAACGAGTTCGAGCTGTTCGTCGTTCTCCGGCGCATGTTCAAAGCCGACGACATCGGACAGCGGCGCATCCAGCGAGACGGCAACCGTGCCGCCCTCAACCACGACGCCAAGTTCGACAACGCCATGGACGTGCTGCGCATGTACGCCGGCGGGGGCCAGGACGCAGATCGCCGTGGCGTACAGGAGCGACCGCCGCCGCTCGAATCGAAAATTCCTGACTTTGTGCATAGTTCTAAAACCTCACTCGTAATCCTGCCTCGATCGTGCGGTTGGGCGCCGGGGCCAGGTCCTTGACGATGGAGGTGTGATGACGCTGTTCGTCACCGGTAAGATTTCTGCCGCGCAGATACAGTTCGGTCCAGGTGTCCCCGCGCTCGATCCCGTACCGGACGTAGGCGCGAAGGTCATCGTAGCCGTCTGTCGGAAGTTCGAAATCCGCAACACTGTTCTGATCTGAAACCCGGGAATAGTCGACGCTCGCGCTGAACGCGCCCGCGCTGTAGTCTAAACCGATACCCGCGCGATCCGGTGGGATCAGCGGCAGGTTGTCGTTGCCGGACACGTCCAGGTCGGCGGACACGGTGTCGAAGAATCCCCTGGCCTCCAGCCTCGCGTCGCCCCATTCGGCCAGCACCAGGGACGCCTCGAGGTCCAGCCCCGAAAAGGTCGCGTCGGCCTGCCCGAACGCCCGCACGATCAACCCCTCGATCTCCTCGCCGGTCGCGGCATGGTAGATGAAGTCATTGAACTGCGTGTAGTACAACGTCCCCGCAATGGACCAGCGCGGGCCCGCTCCGCGCAGCGTCGCCGAAAAGTTCAGCGCCTGCTCCTCCTCAAGTCCGGGTTCGCCGATCTCGAAGCTGCGGGTGGCCAGGTGCGGCCCATTGGAGAACAATTCTTCGCCTACCGGCGCCCGCGCCGAGTAGTCGGTCAGCACGGTAGCGGTCCAGGCATCGTTCAGCGGCACGATCGCCCCCAGCGAGGCGCTCAGTGTCGTGAAGTCCGTCCCGGTGCTGTTCGCGGGCTCATGTTCCACGTTCTCCAGGCGCGCGCCGGCCTCGATGGCAAAACTGTCGAACGATCTTTCGCCCACCCAGAACACGCCCATCGCGCGTGAATCGACCGGTGGCGCAAAGGCCTCTTCGCCCACTACCGACAACGACCGGTCGGATAACTGCAGACCCACAGCGCCTCCCCAGCCGCCAACCGGGAGGTGGGTCAGTTCAACGCGCACCTCCCAAGCCTGGTTTTCGAAGGCCGTGCCGACTTCTCCGGAGGGCTCGATCTCCAGGTGCTCGTAGTCGTTGACGCCCAGCCGCAGGTTCAGATTCGAAAAGCCGGGCAGCGGGTCCGTCAGGCCCGCCTCCAGATCAACGCGGGTCTGCTTCAGGTCGATAAAGGGATTGCCTTCCTCTTCGTGCTCGTCGTCGTGCTCTTCTTCCTCGTGATCTTCGTCGTCGTGGTGGGCCGCCTCGTCGTGGTGTTCGTCTTCTTCGTGCTCATGGCCGTGGTCGTGGGCATGTCCGGGTATTCCGTATTCGCCATTCAGGTTGCTGACGGAAATGCCGATGAATCCGCGCTCGCCCGTGAACGAAAAGCCGGCGGCCCCACCCATCATGTCGAGCGCGCTGCCCGGCAGAACCCCGAAAGCTTCCTCTTCCTCTTCGTGGTGCTCTTCTTCGTCGTCATGGTCGTCGTCTTCATGATGCCCCATTTCGTCTTCATGCGGCTCGTGGTCGTGTTCTTCCTGTTGTTCCATCGCCCGGAACAGCGCCGATTCGGCATAGCCCGGTATCTCGTAGTCGTCGACCTCGCGGCGGAACCCGTCGAGGTGCCAGGCAAAGTTGCCAGCGCCCCCGTCCAGCCGGAACGCTCCGCTGCCCGAATTTCCGTTGTCGGCCCAGCGCAGGTCCAGTCGTCCGCTCAATTCGTCCGGCACGGATTGGGGAATGCGTCCGGTGTGCGTGTCCACCACTCCGCCGATCGATCCCGAACCGTACAGCAGCGTGCCGGAACCCTTGAGCAGCTCCAACCGCTCGGCGATGAATGGATCCACGGTGACCGCGTGATCGCCGCTGGTAACCGACACGTCCATGGCGTCGATGCCGTCCTCCATGATGCGCACGCGCGGGCCGCCCAGGCCATGGATGACCGGCCGGCCCACGGCAATGCCGTATGAACCGTTATGAATGCCAGGTTCTCCGGCAACCGTCGCTCCCAGCGTGTCCCCCAGCTTGCGTTCCAGCTCCTCGCCGGTCAGCACGTCTGCAGGCGTGGCCAAGCCGTCCGCAGACAGCGGATGTCCCACGATCACTATCTCTTCAATCGCCTCGGACCGATTCTCTTCCGCCTCATTCTGCCCAAATGCAGCGGGTGCGATGCACAGCAGCGCGACTACAGGAAAAACCTTGCCGCATTTCATCTAAATTCTCCTGATCCACTTTTGCGCGCGCGGCAACAGAGGGCGCTGCGCAATTCGAATGTTATGCGATAAGGAAACGGTATAACGTATCTGTCTATACGCCACGGATGCAGTGGGGTGTTGACTGCTTCCGTAGAATAGCCGCGCAGATGGACCCGACTGTTCTGCTTCTTGCGGTTTACTGCCCCGCGATCTTCGCTGCCGCGATTCTCGGCGGACGCCTGTCCGTCCTCGGCGCGCTGACGCACACCCGCACGCAGGTCATCATGAGCCTTGTTGCGGGCTTTATCCTGGGAATCGCCCTGTTTCACCTGCTCCCGCATGGCATGGAGCTGATGCCCGGCCCCGAGAAGATCGAGCACGGCATGCTCTGGACCGCGCTGGGCATCATTTTCATGGTCGCACTGCAGCGTATTTTCCGGTTTCACCAGCATGATTTCAGCAGCGAAGCGCAGGCCCTGCAGGATCGTCAGGCGCACGCTCCGGCCGCGATCGGCGCCAGCAGCGTGGCCGGAATCGCTTTCGGCCTTGCCATTCACACGATCACCGAGGGCGTCGCACTGGGGGCCAGCGTCCAGGAGAGCGTGCACACAACGGCGATCGGGGCGCTGCCGGGACTCGGCGTTTTCCTGGCCATCCTGCTGCACAAGCCCCTGGACGCCTACTCGATTCTCAGCGTCATGCGCTCGGCCGGCTACCGGCGCAGAACCCGCAACATCGTGAACGTCGCTTTTGCACTACTCTGCCCGGTGGTGGCTCTGGGCACTTTCTGGCTGGGCACTCAGTTGGCGCCCACGGGTGGAGGCGAGCTGGCAGCTTACGTGCTTTGTTTTGCCGCCGGCGCCTTCCTGTGTGTGGCGCTAAGCGACGTGTTGCCTGAAATTCACTTTCATACCCACGACCGTTTCAAGCTGATCATCGTCTTCCTGGTGGGTATCGGCCTCGCCTACGCGCTGCACTTCGTTGAGGCCGGTGCGTTACACGACCACGGCCACGGACACAGCCACTAGGCGCTTCGCGGTCTCCCGCAGGCGCTCATTCCCCCGTAAACCTGGGCGGGCGCTTTTCGAAAAACGCGGCCACCGCCTCGTCGTGGTCCCGGGTGCGCTGCAAAATTCCCTGCAGGTTCGCGGACATTTCCATGACCGACTCGAACCGGTCCTGCCTGCCGGCGCGCAATAGCTGCTTGGCCATCCGCAGCGCCACGGGCGGCTGCAGCGCGATTTCGCCGGCGAGTTCGCGAGCCCGCGGCAGCAACTCTCCGGGCGAGGTGACTTCGCTGACCAGCCCCCAGTCTTTCGCCGTTTCGGCATTGATGAGCTGCCCGGTAAGCAAAAGCTGCGCGGCGCGCGAATAGCCGATCAGATGCTGGAGGATCCATGCGCCTCCGTCGCCCGGAATCAGGCCCAGCTTGAGAAAGGTCTGCCCGAACAGCGCCTTCTCCGAGGCCAGGCGGATATCGGCCAGACAGGCCACGTCGTTGCCGAGGCCGATCGCGGGCCCGTTGACCGCCGCGATCAGCGGCACGTCCAGGTTCCACAGGGCGCGGATCATGCGGTGTATCTCGTTGCGATAGCTCTCGCGCAACTCCGCGGACCCGCCCTCGAACGCGCCGCTGCGGTCGCGCATGGCCTTGACGTCGCCGCCGGACGAGAATGCACGGCCCGCCCCCGTGAGGATCGCGCAACGCACTTCGGAATCCGCCTGAATTCGATCGGCCGCCTTCTCGAACAAGGCGCCGTCGCCGATGCGGCCCAGCAGGTTGCGCTCGTCAGGTCGATTGATCGTCAGCAGGGCCAGAGCCCCGTCCTTTTCGTACAACAGCTCTTCACTCATGGCAATTGTTTCCCGGAGCGTTAGCCTTTACGCGCTCCCATTGTGCCGGGAGTATAGGAGCCATGGATGGCGGATCAAGCCCCATGGATGGGTTTATGCGTCTCCCGGCACAATGGGAGCGCGTAAAGGCGGGCTATGCGTGCTCCAGGGAGACCGTTTCGCAGACGGCGGCGCAGAGGCGCCTCAGGTCCTGCACGGACATCACGTAGGCCGGCATCAGGTAAACCAGCCTGCCGAACGGCCGGGCCCATACGCCGCGCTCCACCAGGCGGCGCTGGATCTCCGCCACGTTAACCGGCTTGCGCATCTCGACCACGCCGATGGCGCCGAGCACGCGCACGTCCGCTACCTGGGCCAGGTCGCGGCAAGGCGCTAGGCCCCGGCGCAGTTCGCGTTCGACCCGCGCCACCCGCTTCCGCCACGGCGAGTCCATCAGCAGATCGATGCTTGCCGCAGCGATCGCGCAGGCCAGCGGATTGGCCATGAACGTAGGGCCGTGCATCAGCACGCCGGCGGCGCCGGGCGCGGCCGAGATCGTCTCGGCGACGTGCGGCCGCGCCAGCGTGGCCGCCAGGCTCAGGTAACCGCCGGTGAGCGCCTTGCCCACGCACATGATGTCGGGAACCACGCCGGCGTGATCGCAGCCGAACAGTTCGCCGCTGCGACCGAACCCGGTGGCGATCTCGTCGGCGATCAGCAGAAGCCCCAGACGATCGCACAGCTCGCGGGCGCCCTTGAGAAACTCGGGATGATAGAAGCGCATACCGCCGGCGCCCTGCACGATCGGTTCCAGGATCACCGCGGCGATCTCGTCGTTGTGCCCGTCCGCCAGGTCCTTCAGCGAATCCAGGTCGGACGGGTCCCAGGACTCGCCGAATCGAACGCCCGGCCTGTCGGCGAACAGCTGTTCGGAAACGACGCCGGAAAACAGGTGATGCATGCCGGTCACCGGATCGCAGACCGACATGGCCTGGAAAGTGTCGCCGTAATAGCCCCCCCGTATGGTCAGCAACCGCGTCCGGCTCTCCACCCCGCGAGCGCGCCAGTACTGCAGGGCCATCTTGATCGCCACCTCCACGGCCACCGACCCCGAATCGGAAAAAAAGACCCGGTCCAGGTCGCCCGGAGTCAGTTCGACCAGCCGTTGCGCCAGACGGATTGCAGGGGCGTGCGTGAGACCCCCGAACATCACATGCGGCATGCGCGATATCTGGTTGCGCGCCGCGCGGTTCAGCGCAGGGTGGTTGTAACCGTGGATTACCGACCACCACGACGACATCCCGTCGATCAGCTCCCGCCCGTCGGCCAGCGTCAGGCGCACGCCGCGGGCGGATGCCACCGGATAGACCGGCGTGGGATTCCGCATGGATTCGTAGGGATGCCAGAGGTGCCGCCGGTCGAAATCCAGGTCGGCAGCGGACAGGCGGTCGTTCACAGGTCGATTCTCGCCGCGTAGGTCTTTACCTGCCTGGGGCTTACCGGCTGGCGCAGCTTGGGAAGATCGAGCAGGCACTTCAATCCGGTTTCGCGGAGGATCACGCCGCGGGAATGGTCGTTCCGCTCGCCGTTGAATACGATGCCGGCCAGCGGCAGTTCACGCGAATTGAGTGCCTCCACCGTAAGCAGCGTGTGATTGATGCTGCCCAGGTAGTAGCTGGAAACAACCACCACCGGCAGGTTCCAGTATTTCAGAAGATCGACGTTGAGCAGGCCATCGGCCACCGGCACGAGCACGCCGCCGGCAGGTTCCACCACCAGCGGGCCTTCCACGTCCGGCATGCGCAGTCGCTCCTTGCGCAGGGTGACGCCCTCCTGGGCCGCCGCGGCGTCCGGCGCCATCGCCGCATGCAGGCTGTAGGCCTCGGGCAGGAAGCGGGCGCGGCTGAGCGTTACCAGCCGGCGAACCTCGTCGGTGTCCGTATGCACCAGGCCGCCGGCCTGTATCGGTTTCCAGTAGGCGGCCCCCAGGCGCTCCACGAAGAGCGCCGCCACCAGCGTCTTGCCGACGCCGGTGCCGATGCCCGCAATCGCAAATCGCACTGCGAGCCGCGCGGCCTGATGCAGCGCGCGACCCGGCTAGCGGCCGGCAGCGGATTCGGGTGCGGCTCGTTTCTCCACGCCCAGGCGTTCGAGGGTGGCGACAATGTCCTCGGCAGCCGTATCGGCATTGACGTTCCGATCGATTTCGAGAATCCGTCCGTCAGCGCCAATGTAGAACGTGTGGCGACTGGCGAAGCCGTAGGAACTCATTACCTGATAGGCTTCGGCCACTTCCTTCGACTCGTCGGAAAGGATCGGGAAGTCGGCGCCATACTTCTGTGCGAAAGCCGTGTTGTCCTCAATCGGGTCTATGCTGATCATGAAGTAGCTGACCTTGAACTGGCGGATCTTGTCGCCGTTCCTGGTCAAGGACTGGCATTCTCTTGTGCACCCGGGCGTATCGGCCTTTGGGAACCAGGCAAGCACCACGGCGCCGTCCCTGCGGAGCTCGGACAGGGAGTACTCGTTTCCATCAGAGCCCGGAAGGGTCCAGTCCGGCGCGGTGGAACCGGCATCAAGCGGGGCGGTAGTGGCAAAGGCTGCGCCGGCAAAGGCCAGCGCGCAAACAGCGAGAATGTTTTTCATGGGACGTTACCGGTGGTGGCTGCGGGCGGAAAATTATATCCACTTGCCCACGCTCCCAGGGCCGCTAACGCAGCGCTTCGTCCACGGCGCTGAACAGCAGGTCGATTTCCTCTCTGGTGTTGTATGCGTGCAGGCACACCCGGATTCGCTCCTCGCCCGCCGGAACGGTGGGCGCGCGAATCGGCAGCGCGGCAAGCCCGCGGCTGCGAACAATGCCGCCAACGCGCGTTATGCGCCGGGCGCCGGGAACGCGCAGGCACTGGATCCAGGACTCGCTCGGCAGCCATGGCTGCGCGGACTCCGCCACGCGCTCGCGAAAATAGGAGACGTTGCCCAGCAATTGCTCACGCTCCGCATTCAGTTCCGGAAGCAGTTCGTAAACGGTCCGCACGCTTGCCGCCCAGAGCGGCGAAACCCCCGTGGAGAATATGAACGAACGGGCGAAATTCACGAGGTAATCGCGCAGGTCCTTCGAACACAGCACGGCGCCGCCCTGCAGCCCCAACGCCTTGCCGAAAGTCACGACGCGGGCCAGCACCCGGTCCTGCAGCCCGGCGGCGACCGCGCCGCCGCGGCCCGCGGGCCCCAGCACGCCGTTGGCATGCGCCTCGTCCACCACGACCGCGGCATCATGTTCTTCGGCCAGATCCGCGATTTCCTCGAGCGGTGCAAAGTCGCCGTCCATCGAATAGACCGTGTCCACCGCCACCGCGGCGGTTTCCCCGGAATGCATTTCGCCCAGCCTGGCGTTGAGGTCGCGCATGTCGTTGTGCGCGAAGATCACCCGCTTCGCGCCGCTGAGGCGGCCCCCGTCGATAGCGCTGGCGTGAAGCAGGCGGTCGCAAATCAGCGTCTGCACCAGTCCGCCCAGGCTGGCAAGCAACCCGAGGTTGGCGGCGAAGCCGCTGGAAAAAACCAGCGCCGCCTCGGACGAATAGAAACCGGCAAGCCGGTCCTCCAGCGCCTCGATTTCCGGGTGGTTGCCCGAAATGAGCCGGGAACCCGTCGCTCCCTGGGGCGCGGCGCCATCGGCGGCGAGCGCGGCGATCCTTCGGCGCAGGCGCCGGTCCCGGGCCAGGCCCAGGTAGTCGTTGGAACAGAAGTCGATACCGCCGGGCGCCGTCTCCAGGCTGCGCAGCAAGCCGGCCTTTTCGCGCTCCCTGAGCGCCTCCCTTATGGCGCGCCGTATCGCAGCGCTCATGCAGCCGCGTGAGTATCCTGCTGCGTGTACGGTTCTCTGGGGGTGAGGCCCAGCAGCTCGAGCAACCCCTCGTCGCTGTCGAACGAGGGGTTCGGCGTGGTGAGCAGCTTTTCGCCGGTGAAGATCGAATTCGCGCCGGCCAGGAAACACAGGGCCTGCTGCTCGGCGCTCATGCGCGAGCGCCCGGCGGACAGGCGCACCATGGCCCTGGGCATGAGCAGGCGCGCACTCGCGATCATCCGGACCATTTCCCAGGTGGAGACCGGCGGGCAGTCCTCAAGGGGCGTTCCGGGCACGGGGACGAGCGCGTTGACCGGGACCGACTCCGGCGGGCTGGGCAGCGTGGCCAGCGTGTGCAGCAGGTCGATGCGCTGATCGACCGTTTCGCCCATCCCGATAATGCCGCCGCAGCACACCGACAGGCCGGCCTTGTGCACGTTGACCAGGGTCTCGAGGCGATCGTCATAGGTGCGCGTGCCGATGATCTCGGGGTAGAACTCGCGGCTGGAATCGAGGTTGTGGTTGTAGGCGTACAGGCCCGCTTCCTTGAGGCGCTCGGCCTGCGATTCGGTGAGCATGCCCAGCGTGCAGCAGACCTCGAGGCCCAGGTCGCGGACGCCGGACACCATTTCCAGCACCTCGTCGAAATGACGGTTGTCGCGCACTTCGCGCCAGGCGGCGCCCATGCAGAAGCGGGTGCTCCCCGCTTCCCTGGCTTCACGCGCGGCTTCCAGCACCGCGTCCAGATCCAGCAGGCCGTGCCGGTCGATACCGGTGTGGTATCGGGCCGCCTGCGGACAATAGGCGCAGTCCTCGGGGCAGCCGCCGGTCTTGACCGAAAGCAGCGTGCAGAGCTGCACCTCGCCCGGCGCATGATGCTCGCGGTGCACGGTCGCCGCCCTGTAGACCAGGTCCAGCAGCGGGGAATGGTAGATCGCCGCGACGTCCGCCCTTGTCAAGTCCGGCATGCTCGCCTCCTGGTGCACTAGTGCCGTATCACGGGTGTATCCCGCCGCCCAAGCACGGACGGCGCCAGCAATTCATCGTAACGCCGGCGCCCCAGCATCGCCTCGGGGCTGCGGTCTGCCAGCGATACTACAACGATTACCAGCGCCGCGGCCGGTATCGAGAACAGTCCGGGGTAAATCCACGGGAACGGCGCGTTCTCAAGACCAAGGGCGCCTTCCCAGACGGCCGGGCTCAGCGCCAGCAAGACCACCGAAACGACCATCCCCACCCAGCCTCCGAGGATCAGGCCGCGCGCGCTCGCGCCGCGCCAGAACAGCGCCGCGACCAGCGCCGGCGTATTCACGCTGGCGGCCACGGTAAAGGCGAGCGCGGTCAGGTAGGCGACGTTCTGTCCCTGAAACTGTATTCCCAGCGCCACGGCCAGCACGCCCAGCGCCACAACGCTGATCCGCGAGGCCCGGACCTCGGTACGGTCGTCGACGCGGCCGCGCTTGTAGACCCCGCTGTAGAGATCGTGCGCCAGCGCCGCGGCGGCCGCCAGCACCAGTCCGCAAACCACCGCCAGGAGCGTCGCGAATGCCACCGAAGCCATGAATCCCAAGAGCACGTTGCCGCCGATGATTCGCGCCGCGTGCATGATCGCCATATTGGTGCTGCCGATCATGCCTCCCTGCTCGTCCAGGATTTCCGTGTTCCCGGCCAGCAGCACGACGATGCCGAGCCCGGTAATCCAGAGCAGCAGCGAAAAAGTCACGATGTAGCCCGTGGCGAAGACCGCGGACCGGCGCGCCTGCCGGGCGTCGGGCACCGTAAAGAAGCGCATCAGCAGATGCGGCAGACCGACCATGCCGACGATGCCGGTCAGGACGAACGCAAAGATCGAGATCCTGTCCGGCAGGAATTGTCCCGGGCTCAGCCAGTCCTCGCCCCGCTGATGGACGCGCGCCGCCGACTCCAGCAGCGATAACGGGCCCTCGCCCAGATTAAGCATGAGCAGGGCGAGCAGCACCAGGATCGAGAACATGAGCAGCACGGCCTTGGTCATCTGCACCCAGGTGGTCGCCAGCATGCCGCCGACGCTTACGTAGAGCACGGTCAGGCCGCCCACCATGGCGACGGCCCAGGGATACGGAATGCCGAACAGCACCTCGAACAGCGCCCCGCCCGCCACCATCTGCGAAATGAGGTACAGGACCGCGGCCACCAGCGTCCCGGTGGCGGCCAGCACACGGATCGAGGCCTCGCGGAAACGCGCCGACAGCACGTCCACGAACGTGTAGCTGCCCAGGTTCCGCAGCCGTTCCGCGAGCAGGCACATCAACAGCGGATAGCCGACCGCCCCGCCCGTCATGTAGATCAGGCCGTCGTATCCGTCCGTATAGATCACGGCGGTCACTCCCAGCAGCGTTCCGGCCGAGAGGTGGTCCCCGGCGATCGCCAGCCCGTTGCTGAAGCCGCCCACCGAGTGCGAAGCCGCGTAGAACTCCGAGGACGAACGCGTGCGCCGTCCCGCCTGCCAGGTGATCAGCAGCGACGCCCCGAGGATCAGGACGAACGTGAGGATGGACGTGGCGTTAGGCGCCATCGGAGTTGTTCCACCCGTGACGCTCCCTGACCCTGGCGCGCAAGGGCGTCAGCCGGCGCGTGCTGAGCGCCGCATAGGTGGCCGTGGCGGCAAACCAGCCGAGCAGGCCCAGCACGTTCCAGACCAGCCCGACGGTGATCCAGCGTCCGGGCACGAGGCGGATGTCGAGCACCTCCGGCCAGAAGGCCATCGTCACGCCCAGACTGACGTAGAACGCCACCACGCTGCCGGCGATGGTGAACGCGTAGCGCCGCTGGAGGCGGCGCAGCCGGATGAAGTCCGGATCCTGAGCGAGTTTCGCTACGGTATTCAACGCTACCCCGGGAGAGAGGGCGTCTCGCCCTCCGGGAGGTCGGGACGACCTCGCTCCCAGACTACGATTGCAGGATGCAATAGAGCACGATCAGGTGGCCGTCGTGATCGAGCATGCCGATCTCGCGCCCCACGCGGCCGTCGTGCGTGCGCAGCGTTTCCTCCGGAAAAACGTGCAGGCCTTCGGCGCGCGCGGCCTCCAGAACGCCATCGATATCGTCCACCTCCAGGACCAGCGCGTGGCTGCTGGGCAGGTTGGGCTCGGGTAGTTCCACGCCCTTGATCTCGGTCAGCGCCAGGCTGCGCACCTGGTCTTTGGAACTGAGCGCGGCAAACCCCGTGGTGGCTTCGCGTGGAATCTGAAATACCACGAATGAGTATGACTCCGGGCGATGTCCCAGCGTGAAATCCAGCTTGAAGCCCAGGATGTCCCGGTAGACGCGGTACGCGCGCTCCAGGTCGGCAACGACGAGGTTGGTGCGTTGCACCCGCACCGGAAGGTCACTGGTCATCTGTCATTCTCCCATCTTGAGCATCGGAAATTCGGTGAGCGGAATGCTCACGGTCTTGGGTTCGGTAAAGAACTCCAGGCTCCCCCTGGCGCCGTCGCGGCCGATGCCGGACTGCTTGTAACCGCCGAAGGGCGCCCTCAATTCGCGATAGATCGGCGTGTTCACCCAGATCGTGCCGGCGCGAAGCTCGCGCGCCGCGCGCATCGTCACGTTGAGGTCCTGCGACCAGAGGTAGGCCACCAGGCCGAACTCCGAGTCGTTGGCGATCCGCAGGGCCTCGTCCAGGTCCTCGTAGACCAGGAAAGTCGCGAACGGGCCGAAGATCTCTTCCTGGCAGATGCGCGCCGAGTTGTCCTCGGCCAGGACCGCCGTCGGCTCCACGAACCAGCCCTGCTCCATGCCCTTGGGCCGGCCGCCGCCGGTCAGCAGCTTGGCGCCTTCCTCGCGCGCCAGGCTCGCGTAACCCAGCACCCGGTTCATGTGGCTCTCGTAGCACAGCGGTCCGATTTCGGTTTCCGCCTCAAGCGGGTCGCCGATGCGCAGCTTGCGGGAGCGCTCCACGAAACGCTCGATGAACTCGTCGGCAATCGATTTCTGCACCAGGATGCGCGAGCCCGCCAGGCACTGCTGGCCGTTGCCGGAGTAGATGCCGATCAGCGAGCCGTCCAGAGCGCGGTCGAGGTCGGCGCTCTCGTGAATAATGTTGGCGGACTTGCCGCCCAGTTCCAGCAGCACCGGCTTGAGCGACTTGCCGGCCTCGGACATGATGATCTTTCCGGTTTCGGATCCGCCGGTGAAGCCCACCATGTCCACTTCGGGGTGCGTCACCAGCGCCGTGCCGGTCACCGGTCCGCGTCCGTTCACGAGATTCACTACGCCGGGCGGCAGCCCGGCCTCGTGAAAGATCTCGACCATCCGCTCCATCGAGTGCGGGGTGTATTCGGACGGTTTCAGCACGCAGGTATTGCCGAAGGCGATGCAGGTGGCCACCCGCATCGAAGCCAGCGGTATAGGCGCGTTCCACGGCGCCATCATGGCGCCCACGCCCACCGGCTCGCGGGTCACGTAGGTCAGGTAGTTGGGGTTCTGCGTATAGACCTCGCCCGATTCCTGGCTCAGGACCTCGCCGAAGAACTCGAAGTTGTAGGCGGCGCGCGCCACGTGCATGGCGCGGACCTGGGTGATCGGCACGCCGGTGTTGAGACTGTCGAGAAACTCCAGTTCGTCGCGGTGCCTGTGCAGCGCCTCGTGCATGGAGCGGAAGATCGCCTTTCTCTCGTCGGCGCCCATGCGCGGCCAGGGGCCGGTCTCGAAAGCCCTGCGCGCGGAGTTCACGGCCGCATCCACTTCCTGGGCGTCCGCCTCCCTCAGGACCCCGTTCGGCTCCTCGCTGGCCGGATTGATGATGGGAAAGTCCACCCCGCTTCGCGAAGCGCCCACCGGCTCGCCGTCGATGATGCTGGTGACGCGTTCGCGTACGTCAAATGCCACGTCGTTCATGGCGGGCGAGCATAAAGAATCGGCGGCGGCTAATCAATCTGCGCGACCGCCCTCACGGCGGCTTCCCACAGCAGACGCACGTTTCCGTAGCCCTCCACCAGGTGCGTCAGGCCGCGCCAATCGGACGGGTGAACGTGGCCCCTGGCCACGCCCAGGAGCGCGCGGCCCTGCCCCATGTCGAGATCGTGATGACCGACCACGACGGCGAGGTCGAAGAGCGGATCTCCTGGGGCGGCGAACTCCCAGTCGATCAGGCGCAATGCCGGTCCGTTCAGAATGTTCTGCGCGACCGGGTCGTTGTGGCACAGCGCCGGCTTCCTCCGGTGCCCGGCGGCCGCCTTCAGGGAACGGCAGGCTGCACGCGCCGTTGTTCGCGCCCGGACACCTCCGACGAGCGACGCGTAGTGGTGCACGGAACGGGCCAGGTCGAGCGGCGCAACGTTCGGCGGTGGTGGAACGGTCTCGTGCAGGCGCCGAAGTGTCGTTCCCAGATGGCGCAAGAGCCGCGGATTGCGCAGGCCGCCGGGCGTGCAGGCGCGGCCCGGCAGCCAGCGGGTCACGAGCAGGCCTCCGGGAAGATCGGCGAAAACGAGATCAGGGCCGAGTCCCCGGCCCTGGATCGCTTGCAGGGCGCCGAGTTCGGCGGTCCGATCCAGCCGGAGCAGGCGAACGGCAGGCGTATCGAAGCGAACTACAAACCGCTCCTCGCCCCGCGCGGCCAGCCACGTCTCGTTCCATCCCCCGCCCCCGGAAAGCCGGCGAATGTATCCGAGGCGCCCGAGTCCGGGGATTTCCGGGGGCAGCCGTGCGGAGTTCAAGTCGGCAGGGCCTTGCGCCAGGAACGGTAGCCCACCCATGCCAATACAAGGTAGCTGGCGAAAAGCACGGCGGTGAAATAAAGGCCGCGCTCCAGGTACAGGGCCACGTAAATCGAGTCCAGGGCCATCCACCAGATCCAGTTGCCGATGTACTTGCGCGCCTGCATGAAGGTGGCCAGCGGCGCCGCCAGCGCGGTGACCACGTCGATGAAGAACAGCGAGGATTCACTGTATTGCGCGCCGAAGATCGCGATCGGTATCGAGACCGCCAGCAGCGCGGCCACCGCGATCAGGTTGTTGCGCCAGCCCCAGTAGCCCAGCGTCGCCGGGTTCTTCGCTCCCCTGCGCCACTTGCGGTAGCCGTACACGGCCATGACCATGTAGAAGACCTGCAGCCAGGGCTGGAAGATCAGGCCGGCGTCGAGAAAAACCACCACGAACAGCCCGGAAGCGATGTACGACGCCAGCCAGCAGGAGATATGGCGACGTATGGCCAGGGTCACGTAGACGAAGCCGAGCGCCACGCCCACGATCTCCAGGATCGTCATCAGTTCCATGCGGAATCAGGCGCCGGCAGCTAGAGCTGCGGGGGTGAAGAGATCGGCAGGTCGGCGTTCAGGTACTTGGCTACCAACACCACCCGGTCGCCGGATTCCATGACCGCCTTCATGCAGGCGTCCACGGCCCGTTGCACGTCCTCCAGTTCGCCGCGAAGCTGGGTGCTCATCTGGTTGGTGAGCACCTCGACGCCGGGCTGCTCGCGCAACTCTCGGATAAACCCCGTAATGCGCTCGATCGGCTGCTCGCTGGCCAGCGGGTAAAGGCTGAGTTCGGCGGTGATGCGCATGGTCCGTTCCTCAAAACCGGCGACGTATCGTAACGCCGAAATGCCGCGGATCGCCCTGCTGGCGGAACTCCTGCTCGGGCCAGTCCGGAGGCACGTTCGAGAAGTAAAAACCGCGGATCGCGTAATACTCGTCCAGCAGGTTGCGCGCCCAGGCGAACGCCTCCCAGCCATTCCAGGCCCGCCCGGCGCGCAGGTTCAACAGCGTGTACGCCTCCGACTTGCGGTCGTGGCTGTTGGAAAAATAGAAGCCGTCCGTGCCGGTCAGTTCGCCGCCTGCGAACCAGCCTTGGGGATGGCGCCACAGCGCGCCGAGCGCATAACCGTAGCCCGGCGCGTGAGGCTGCTCGCGGCCCTCAAGTTCGGGACGGCCCGGATAGCGGGTGATTTCCGTGTCCAGCAATCCCAGGGCCGCGCTCATGCGCCACGCGTCGCCGGGCCGGTACTCCAGCGTCAACTCGACACCGCGGTTGACTCCGCGCCCGACGTTCCGTGTATAGAACAGGAAGGTGTTCGGGTCCTGGGGGTCCACCTGCCGGGACGTGTCCACCTGCACGTCCACGCGCTGCGAATGGAACACGGCCAGTTCGCCGCGCAGGCGCCCGTCCAGCCACAGGCCCTTGGCGCCGATCTCATAGTTCCAGAGGAATTCCGGCTCGTACAGCAGTTCATCGCTGGTCAGTCCCCGGCCCCCCAGGCCCAGGTTGAACCCGCCGGCCTTGTAGCCGCGCGCAATCCGCGCATAAACGTTCGTGTCCTCGCCGAAGGGTCGCGACAAACTCAAATGGCCGCCCAGCATGTCGTCCGACGCTGAAAACAGCTCGCCGTTCGAATCGGCGTAGTCGGCTTCGCGCCGTTCCCAGCGCAGGCCCGCCGTTACAAGCCATGGGTCCGCGAACGCGCGCGACAGCTCGCCGAACAGCGCCAGGCTGTCGGCACCGTAGCCGGAATCGAACCGGTCCTCGCTGGGTCCGGGCGCGTAGCCCGGCTCCGCGTACAGGCCCGTGTCCAGGCGGTCATTGTCTTCCTCGAGGTTCATGAACCAGACGCCCAGCACATAGCCCGTCTCGCGTTCCGCCGGCGACAGCAGGCGCAGTTCCTGGCTGAAGCCCGAGCGCTCGCGCAAGGTGCGCGAAGTGTAGTCGTAGCGCATTTCAAAGCCGGCGATCTCGGACCAGTAGCCGTCCTCTCCCCAGTCCGCGTCGTAGCTGTGCTCGATGTCCGAACTCGCCGCTCCCGTAACGCTCACGAGGCTGTGCCCGCCGGTAAGCTCCAGGTCGGCGCGCAGCGACGCGCCGGTGGACGCCTGCGAATCGCGCCCCGGCCGGTCCGACCAGGTGGTCAGTTCGTTGTCGATGGACCAGCCGTCGTAGCCGTTGTCCAGGTCGATATGGAGCAGCGTCAGCTTCAACGCCAGTTCCGGCGAGGGCTCGTAGTTGAGCCGTGCCCTCAAGCTCAACTCCTGCCTGCCATTGGTGTCGTGGCGATCAAGCGTGTCGTTGCGCCGGAAACCGTTGGCCCGGTACTGATGCGCCGAAAAACGCCCGGCGGCCGCCGGGCCCAGCGGGCCGCTCAACGCCAGCCCCGCAGCGCGCATGTCGTCATTGCCCAGCGAAATCTCGGCCTCCGCCTCCCGCTCGCGGGACGGCTCCCTGGAGCGCGCGTAGATCAGGCCCGCCAGCGCATTGGCGCCGTAGCGCGTGCCCTGGGGGCCCCGCAATATCTCGACGCTGCCCAGATCGAAACGCGTGGCCACTCCGCCCAGGGCCGAGAAGTCGATGTCATCGAGAAGAAATCCCACCGAAGGGTTCGGCGCGCCCTCGTACTGAGAACGCTCGCCGATGCCGCGCACCTGGAAATAGCGGGCCCGCGAAGATCCGCCGGCCCAGTGCAGGTTGGGCGTGAGCAGGGCCAACTCCTCGAAATGCTGCACCGCCGAACTGCGGATGACCTGTGCATCCAGCACCGTGACGCTGGAGGGCAGGTCCAGGCTCCGCACTTCCTTCAGCGACGCCGTGACCACCACCTCCTCCAGCGGGCCCGTAGCCGAATCCTGCGCGGATTCCTGCGCGAGAGCCGCGGTCGCCAGAAAGGCGGTTGCCGAAAGAAAAAAACTGCGCGAATTGAAATGCCGCATACCTCGTTCCTCCGCCGGTACTAACCGGATCAGGTTCAAGGGGTTCCCCTCAACAAGGGTCTCAGGCCGGAATGCCGCCCCCCAGGTAAGTCGCAAGTATAAGGCGAACCACCTGGCGGGCCGTTATGCAAGCGCCGCCCACGATTCGCGGCGGTTGAAGGATAATTGCCGCCGAACGAGCGGAGCGGATGGTATGAGCAAGCCCAAGCACGATTACCGGGCGATCGACGCGGTCGTCAATATCTGGACGCCGGAGGCGCTGTCGCACCGGCCCGGCTGGCAGGGCGATTTCTTCGTCGGCAAGATGAAGGCCGAGAGCCCGCTCATGGCGGGCCTTTCGCTGGAGCAGATGATCGAGCGGCTGGACGCCGCCGGAATCGAGCGGGCGTTCCTGATCGCCCCGCGAACCGGCCAGGTGGGCCTGCCCGGCTGTTATCACCTGCCCTACGAGGTGGTCGCCCGCGCCTGCGAAGAGCATCCCGACCGCTTCTCGGGACTTGCCGGCATCGACCCCACCCAGGGCATGGAAGGCGTGCGGATGTTCGAGGACGCCGTGAAGAACATGGGCTTCATCGGCGCGCACCTCTACCCGCACTGGTTCGAGCTGGCGCCCGACCACGCGCGCTACTACCCGTACTACGCCAAGTGCTGCGAACTGGACGTGCCCATACAGATGCAGGTGGGCCAGTCGATGATCTACGCCAAGGACGCGCCGCGTCGCAGCGTGGGCCGCCCAATCGCATTGGACGCCGTGGCCTGCGACTTCCCGGAACTGAAGCTGATCGGCATCCACGTGGGCATTCCCTGGCACGAGGAGATGATCGCCATGTCGTGGAAGCACGACAACGTGTTCATCGGCTGCGACGCGCACCGGCCGAAGTACTGGCCGGACAGCTTCCGCCACTACATCAATTCATTCGGCCAGGACAAGGTCATCTTCGGCACCGACTTCCCGGTGCTGGACTTCGAGCGCACGGTGGACGACATCGACGCGCTGGACCTCCGCCCGCATGCTCGGCGCAAACTGATGCGCGACAACGTCCTGCGCATCTACGGCCTGGACGCCTGACCCCGGGTAGCGACCCTGGGAGCGAGGGCGTCCCGCCCTCGTCTAACACTGCCGCAGCAGCCAGCCGCGCGCCGGCCCGGCAGTATTGAACGACCCGGTTACGACCACCCGGCCGCCCGCTTCCACCAACCGCGACGCCTGCTCGCAGGCTTCCGGCACCGATTCGCAGCGCCGCAGCTTCGCATGCGGCCGTACTGCCACCACCCGGGCCAGCTCTTCCGGAGAACAGGCCCTCGGCCATTCCGCCCGGGTAACGATTACCTGATCGTCCGCATTCATCGGCAGAACCTGCATGAATCCGGCGATGTCCTTGTCGCCGTGCATGCCCAGAACCCAGATTGCCGGGCGCGGCGGCAGGGCGTTGAGGCTCTGGGCCAGGCACGCGCCGGCATCGGGATTGTGCGCCACATCCAGCACCCATTCCGCGCCCGCATACTCCATGCGCTCGAACCGCCCCGGCAAGCGGCCGGCCTTCAGGATCGCCGAATAATCGTGAACTTCGGGTACCCAATCGACATCGAGGGTCTCCAGCACCGCAAGGGCCAGGCTGGCGTTCGGCAGCTCCGTCGAGTTGGCGGGATCGGCAACCGCCAGTCCGGAGCGGCGGATGGTCCGCCCGCGCCAGTCCCAGCGCTCGCCATGACGCTCGTAGTCGAAATCCGCGCCTGCCTGGTACAGCGGCGCCTCAAGTTCCGCCGCGCGGGCGGCGATCGGCGCGGGCGCAAGCCCCGCTCCGTAAAACGCGGGACGCCCGGCACGGAGAATGCCCGCCTTTTCGGCCGCCACCGAATCCAGCGTGTCGCCCAGCCAGTCCTGGTGGTCCATCGCGATCCGCGTGATCACGCTCACGTCCGGGTCAATCGCGTTGACGGCGTCCAGCCTGCCGCCCAGCCCCACCTCCAGCACCCAGACCTCACAGCCCTCCCGGTCGAAAAGGCTGAAGGCCGCCAGCGTGAGGAACTCGAACTCGGTGAGCCGGATATCGCCTCGCGCAGCCTCCACCCGCTCGAATTCGCGGCTCAGGCTCTCCGGGTCGGCGTGGGAGCCGCCTATCTGGACCCGTTCCCCGAAGTCCTGCAGGTAGGGCGAAAGATACATGGCGGTGCGCAGCCCGCCCCGCAAGCGCAGCGCCGCATCGATCAGCGCCGCCGTGCTGCCCTTGCCGTTGGTGCCCCCCACGGTCACCACGCGGCCGGGAGGCGGCTTGAGGTCCAGCTTGCCGATCACTTCCGCAATCCGCTCAAGCCCCAGGTCGATCTCGCTGGGGTGCAGACGGGCCGCATGGCGCAGCCACTCGTCCAGACGCTTCGGGGCCGCGTTCGCCATGGCCGCGAATTAAGGCTTATATACCCTAGTAACGCATCCCAATTCTCTTTCGAACTGGCCTGCCCTGCTGAAAGCAGCCGTTAGCGAGTATCCGTATCACCGTTATATTCGTCGCCAGCATGAACGACCTCGATCCCCGTTGGTTCGCCGTCAACTGGCTCTGCCATCGCTTGCGGGTTCACCGGTATGGAAAAACCCGGGCCCGTGCAACCCACCCCTGACAAGACCAAGGATGAAATAAGCAACCCGTAGATTACCTTCATTGGCGAGATACTCTGCATGATTCATTTCCTCCCAAAAGAGCGCGATTCTATTCTACGGCTTTGAAAGGCCGGCGAGTTCGCTCTGACAGCTCCTGGCGCACTACAATGCGCCGACTATTCCGGAGCCACGATATGCGCAATCAACCTTCATCCATTCTTCCTGCCCTTTGCCTCGCCCTGGCGTTCGCCGCGCCCGCATCACACGCCGAATTCGCCGCCAGCGCCGAAGAAACGCAACCCGTGCCCGCCGGTGTCGCGGCGCCTTCGTTCACCGCCCGCAACGCGGACGGCAGCGACTTCGTTTTCGATCCCTCGTCGCTGGACCGCCCGGCCATGCTGATCTTCTACCGCGGCGGATGGTGCCCGTACTGCAATCGCCACCTGGCGGAATTGCGGCACGTCGTGCCCGAGCTGGAGCAGCGCGGGATGGACGTCTATTTCCTGAGCGCCGACAGTCCCGCCAACCTCGCCTCGGCGCTGCACGGCGACGCCGAGGGCCTGGACTACACGCTCCTGTCCGACGCAAGGATGGGCGCCGCCCAAGCCTTCGGCCTCGCGTTCCGCGTGTCCGACGATTACTACCAACAGGCGAAGGAATACGGCCTGGATCTCGAAGAGGCTTCCGGCGAGACCCACCATGCCCTGCCGGTGCCCGCCGTATACGTCATCGACGCCGCCGGCATGATCCGCTTCGCGCACTCCGAGCCCGACTACACCCAGCGCCTGGGCAACGACGAACTCCGCGCCGCCGTGGACGGCTTGCTGGAAGGCGGTTCAGGCGCCGGCGATGCTTAGGTCTTCGATGAGGATCGAACCGGTGTAGATGCCGCCGCGCCGGTCCACGTCGGTACCGATGGCGGCGATATTGCGGAACATGTCCTTCAGGTTGCCGGCCACGGTGATCTCGTGGACGGCGTGCTGGACGGCGCCGCCGCGCACCCAGTATCCGGCCGCGCCGCGCGAATAGTCGCCGGTCACGGTGTTGGCGCCCTGCCCCATCATTTCGGTCACCACCACGCCCTCGCCCATTTCCGCCAGCAGCTCCTCGTACGACTGGCCGGTGCTTTCGAGAAACAGATTATGGGCGCCGCCGGCGTTCCCCGTGGTCGCCATGCCGAGCTTGCGCGCCGAGTAGCTGCCCAGGAAGTAACCCTTCAGCACGCCGCCGCAGATCAGGTCGCGGTCGGCGGTCGCCACGCCCTCGCCGTCGTAGGCGCGACTGGCCAGACCGCGCGGGATGTGCGGACGTTCGTTCAGGTTGACGCAGTCCGCGAAAACCTGCTTGTCCAGACTGTCGAGCAAAAAGCTGGCGCGGTTGTAGAGCGCCCGGCCGCTCACCGCAGCGCAGAAGTGTCCGACCAGGCTGCGGGCGACGCGTGGCGCGAACAGCACCGGCGCCTTCGTGCTGCCGATCTTGCGCGCTCCCAGGCGCCGGATCGTCCTTTCGGCGGCGCTCTCCCCCACTTCCTTCGCCGGAGTCAGCTCCTCGGGCGCCCGGGCCACGCTGAAATCGTAGTCGCGTTCCATCTGACCGTCCTGCTCGCCCAGCACGACACAGGACAGCGAGTGGCTGCTCGACCGGCCGCATTGCAGAAACCCGTGCGAGTTCCCGTACGCGAAGGCGGATTCGCCGGTATCGACGCCGGCGCCCTCCGAGTTGCTGATCCGCGGGTCCGCGTCCAGCGCGGCGGCTTCGCACTCCAGCGCCAGGTCCATGGCCTGCTCCGCTTCCAGGTCCCAGGGGTGGTGCAGGTCGAGGCCGGGGAACTCCGTGGCCATGCGATCCGCGTCGGCAAGGCCCGCGTACTCGTCCTCGGCGGCGAACCGGGCCAGGCTCAGGGCCTTGTCGACGGTTTCGCGAACGGCCCCGGATGACAGGTCGGAAGTGCTGGCCGAACCTCGCCGCTTTCCCTGGTAAACGGTCACGCCCAGCGAATGGTCCTGGTGGCTTTCCAGCGTTTCCACCTCGCGCATCCGCACGCGCAGGGTCAGTCCCGTGTTGTTGGAGGCGGAGGCTTCCGCCTGGCTGGCGCCCCGTTTGCGGGCGTAGCTCAGGGCATCGGCCACCCGCTCGCTGAGTTCATTGGGTGACATCGGCGCCCCGGACCGCTTCCGCCGTCTGCGCGGCCCGAAAGGCCTTGAGCGCGTCGCGCACGTCGGCGTCGCTCAGGGCCAGTATGGCGGCTGCCATCAGGGCGGCATTCACGGCGCCGTGACGGCCGACTCCCAGCGTTCCCACCGGCACGCCGGCCGGCATCTGGGCCATGGACAGCATGGCGTCGGCGCCCCCGAAGGCGGCGGTCGCCATCGGAACGCCGAGCACCGGGAGCGACGTGAGTGCCGCCACCGTCCCCGGAAGGGCCGCGGCCAGGCCGGCGCCGGCGATGACCACCTTGATCCCGCGGTCCTCGGCCTCGTCGCAGTAGTCGGCCAGTTGCCTGGGGGCGCGGTGCGCGGACAGCGCCCGCGCTTCCCAGACTATGCCCAGCGAATCCAGCGTGTTGGCCGCGTTCTCCATGATTTTCCAGTCCGAACGCGAACCCATGAGAATGGCTACTTGTGTCATCTGATGTTCCTGGTTGGTTAGTAAACCTTGTGCTCCCTCGCACATCTATTGCGTCCCTTCTCGCGTGAGACGCATTCGTCATCCATGACGCTTGACGAGAGGCATCCTGCCTTCGACACTCCCGCGAGAAGGGACGCAATAGATGCGCTTGAGCTGGCGTGGCACAGGGGCCGGCGGCAAGCCGGGATCATGCGGTGCCTCCGACGGTGATGCCGTCCACGCGGATGGTGGGCATGCCGACGCCCACGGGCACGGTCTGCCCGTCCTTGCCGCATACGCCCACGCCGGGATCCAGCGCCAGGTCGCTGCCGACCATCGACACGCGCGTCAGCACCGTGGGACCGTCGCCGATCAGCGTTGCGTCGCGCAACGGAGCACCCAGCCTGCCGTTCTCGATTCGATAGGCCTCGCTGGCCGAGAAGACGAACTTTCCGGACGTGATGTCCACCTGCCCGCCTCCGAAGTTCTTTGCATACACGCCCTTCTTCACCGAGCGGATGATCTCTTCGGGATCATGCGGGCCCGGCATCATGAAGGTGTTGGTCATGCGCGGCATCGGCAGGTGCGCGTATGACTCGCGGCGGCCGTTGCCGGTGGGCTTCACGCCCATCAGGCCGGCATTCAGGCGATCCTGCATATAGCCCGCCAGCACGCCGTTCTCGATCAGCACCGTGCGGCCGGTGGGCGTGCCTTCGTCGTCGATCTCCAGCGACCCGCGGCGGCCCGGCATGCTGCCGTCGTCCACCACCGTGCACTGGTCCGTGGCGACCGCTTCACCGATGCGGCCGGCAAAGGCGGACACGCCCTTGCGGTTGAAGTCGCCCTCCAGGCCGTGGCCGACCGCTTCGTGCAACAGCACGCCCGGCCAACCCGGTCCCAGCACGACGATTTCCTCGCCGGCGGGCGCGGGCCTGGCGTCCAGGTTGACCACCGCCTGGCGCACGGCCTCGCGCGCGTATTCGCCGGCCGAATCGGCCGCGACCAGGTCGGCCAGCGGCAGTCGCCCGCCCCAGCCGGCAACCCCGTGGCGGACTTCTCCGTTCTGCTCCAGCAATACCGTCACGCCCAGCCGCACCAGCGGGCGATCGTCGGCCGCCAGCCGGCCGTCGGACGAACACACCAGCATCAGGTTGCGGGCGACGGACAGGCTGGCGATCACCTGCCGCACCCGCGTGTCCGCGGCGCGGGCCTCGCGGTCCAGGGCGTGCAGCAGTTCCACCTTGGACGTATCGGAGTAACCGTCGCCGGGATCGCCGGCGGCGTAGAGGCGCCGGCTTGCGCCTTCGCGGCGCAGCTCGATCCGCCCCCGGCCGCCGCCGCGGGCAATCGCGCCGGCCGTGTTGGCTGCGCGCAACAGGGTCGCGGGGTCCAGGTCGTCGGAATAGGCGAAGCCGGACTTTTCTCCGCTCACGGCCCGGGCGCTCATGCCGCGCCCGCGGTCGTGGCTGGCGGTCTTGACGATGCCGTCTTCCAGCACCCAGGATTCGCTGGAATACTCCGAGAAATACAGGTCGCCCCAGTCCACGCCGGGCCGCAGCAGCGCGCCGAGGGCCCGGTCAAGCTGACTGTCGCCGAGATCCGCCGATTCCAGCAGGCTGCCGCGGGCCAGCGCCAGGGCCTGCTGCTGCACCTCGAAGGTGGAAGGATCGGGAATCCTGTTCATGAACGGCCCGACGCCAGCCGGCGATGATCGAGCGCGGGAAAGCCGCTGCGCAGCCGGTCGAGCTTGTCCAGCGCCACGTCATGGCAGAGCACGCCGTCGCCCGCCTTGCGCTCCGCCACGACCTGGCCCCAGGGCTCGACCAGCATCGAGTGCCCGTAGCTCTTGCGCCCGCCGGGATGGCTTCCATGCTGCGCCGACGCCAGCATGTAGCAAAGGTTTTCGACGGCCCGGGCGCGAATCAGCACGTGCCAGTGCGCTTCTCCGGTCGGGCGGGTAAAGGCGGCCGGAAGGGCAATCATCTCGGCGCCCTGCTCGCTCATGGCGCGAAACAGCTCGGGGAAGCGAAGGTCGTAGCACACCGCCAGTCCCAGCCGGCCGAACGGCGTTTCCGCCACGACCGGTTCGCCGCCCGCCGTGGTCGTCGCGGACTCGCGGTACGACTCCTTGCGCCCGGGCAGGGACACGTCGAACAGATGCATCTTGTCGTAGCGCGCCGCCAGCGTCCCGGAACCGTCGAACAGGCAGCAGGCCGATGCAGGGCGGCGCGGTTCCTCCGCGGACATGGGAATGGTTCCGGCAACGATCCACATCCCCAGCCGTTGCGCCTGCCCGGCCGCGAATTCCTGCCACGGCCCGTCGCCCGGGCTCTCGGCATGCTCCGCGCGCATGCGCTCGGCGTCCCGGGACATCAGCGCGAAGTTCTCCGGCAGCACGGCCAGCGCCGCGCCCTGGCCGGCGGCCCGTTCGAGCAAAGCCGCCGCGCGCTTGAGGTTGGCGCCGGGCTCGTCGCCCGAACACATCTGTATGACCGCAACCTTGCTCATGGCGCACCCGGGCCGGTACCGGCAGCCGGTTCGTCCGCTACGGCGTCCGGACTGTCCGAATCGTCAGCCTGCTGCGGCATGACCTCCTCCTGCGCCTGGCTCAGCAGCGCATCCCAATCCACTTCAGGCATGTCGGTCAATTGTTCCTCCAGATATCGGGCGCAGTCGTCAAACGCGCCCAGATCAATTTCCTCTCGCAGCACCTGCTCAACCAGCGGCTCGTCCCAGCTGCCGCCGACCCGGTAATAATTTGCCGAGATCGCCTGCAGAGGCTCGCGGAAGGCCTGCGAGAGCAACAGCATCGTTGCGCCCAGGCCGGTCCCGCCCACTATCACGCCGCCCAGCGAAAGCAGATCCGGCAGATTGGGGGATACTACGGCAACCTGGTCGTAACTGCGATCCTGCAGGCCGGTGCGGCCGAACAGCGCGAGGCCGGCAACCGCGCCCTGCAGGCCCACATTGCAGGTGTAAGCCTGCCCTTCGCGAAGGCTGAAATCTCCCGCCAGCCGGTCGAAGGGCAGTCCCTCCTCCGTCACTTCGCGGAAATCGAGCGCCAGGCGGCGCGGCAGGCGGGCCAGGCTGAGCACGCCCAGCATCCGACCGCCGCCGGGATCCAGGGCGGCCACTTCGCCCACCTCCACCTCCACGCCGACCGTTCCGTTGGACCGTGCGAGAAAGTCCCCCGAAGGCGGCCCTTCCCAGCTCGCGGAAAGGGTCATCTGACCCCGGTCGCCGGAAATGCCGCGCGCGTAGCCCAGCTGTTCCAGGGCCGCGGCCACGTCGGAGCTCTCCAGGACCATGTCGAGCCGACCCAGCTGTTCCGCGCCTTCCTCGTCCGTGACCAGCCAGGCCGCGCTGCCCTGCGACGAGAAGGCCGGCGATTCGGTCCGAAACCAGTTCACCGCCAGTCCGCCCGCGGTCTTCTCGTAACGGGCCCGCACCTCGCCCAAGCGCATCCGTCCGATGGAAAGATCGCTCAACATCACCTTGCCGGCCGGCAGGCTGCGCGGGTTCGCCGGCGGTTGCGGCTCCGGGTCCGGCAGCGTCAGCCTCAACCGGTTCAGGTCCGCCAGCAACTGTCCGTTTCCGGACCCCGCGCGCGGCCAGAACAGGCGCCCGTCGGCGAAATCACCCTGAAGCTCCACCTGCCATCCGTCGGAGCGGGGACGCACGCGGATCGACTGGTCCTTGAGCGTGCTTCCCATCGTATAGACCTCGCCCGCGGTCAGGTCCAGCGTCCAGGGCAGGTCAAGCGAACCGGCTTCGGATCCCAGCACCTCGGCCCATAGGGCGGGACGCAGCCAGTCGATGCGGCCGTCCACCAGCAGTCCCGGGCCTTCCGGCAGGCGCGGCAAGGAATCGCCGAAGTGCAGACGCCCGCGGCTGATCCGCCATCCCTCGCCGGCGTCGGCGAACTCCAGGGCGACGCCCGGCCCCAGGCCCAGCCTTCCCGTCAGGCGCGGCAGGTCCCCGGAGCCCCATAGAAGCTCCAGCCGCGTGGGCCCGGGTTCATCCGCCGGCTTGTTCATCGGGTACGGCAAGGCACTGCCCAGTCCGGCCAGATCGGTTTCCAGGAGCACCCGCACGGGACGCGAAAGGCCCGCCTGCATCTCGGGCACCAGCACGCTGCCGTCCCACGCGAACTGCCCATCGAGCCGGTCCAGCGCGCAGCAGTCAAACAGTTCTTCCAGCGCTTCCGCGGTCGCCGATCCGTCCAGGTCCAGCCGATACCCGTAGCCGGCCATTCCGGCGGGGGCCCTGTTCACGTCGATCAGCAGCGGCTGATCGAGAAAACGTCCCTGCAACTCGCGTGCGCGCACTCCGGCGCGGGTAAAGCGAATGCTGCCCCTGAGGTTGGTGACCGCGGGTATCAGTTCGCTCAGCTTCAATTCTCCGCCGCCGAGTTCGGTTTCGGTGAAAATTTCCCAGGCGCTCCGGTCCGCGATAGGCAGCCTGAACTCCACGCGGGTTCCGGCCTCCCCGGAGGCCTCGGCATTCAGCAGCATGGGATGAATCCGATCGGCCATCGGAATGCGCGCGAGTCCGGCGATCAGCGCCGGCAGGGGATCGTCGCTTTCGCCGTTCACCTCCACCACCGGACTCACCAGGTCGCGGACATCGGTGCGCACGTCCCGCCAGCGCACGCCTGCCAGCTCGCCCGCCGCGTCGAGAATGACCAGGGCGGATCCGTTCAGCACCAGCTGGCCCGACAGGTCCGCCACGTCGGGCCACGCCTCGTGCACCGTCAGCACGCCGTCGCTCAGGGCCATCTCCACCCGCATGACCGCGCCGCCGAACGGAAATGAATCGAGCGGTCCGCTGAGTTGCATGTTCCACCCGTCGGCGCGGCCGGCGTGAAGGGCCCGGCTCAGCCAGCCAAACGGAAGTCCGCGCGTGTTTTTCCAGGGAAGGAGCGCGAGCGCGGCCGGCAGGTCCTCGATACGATCGCCGCCGCCGCTCAGGTCGAGCACGGGAGAGCTGCCGCCCTCGGGCAGGGACAGGGAGAAACGGCCGGCGAAGTCCATCCCGTCGGCGCCCATTCTCAGGTTGTTGCCCTCGATCGACCAGTTCTCCGGTCCGGTCCTCCAGCTCAATTCCGCCTGCGCCCCGGTCAGATCGACCGCCCCCTCCAGCCAGGAAGCGGCGAAGTCGCCGGCGCCGGAAATCGAGAGATCGGCATTGCCCGCGCCGGATTCGTGCCGCAGGCTGCCGTCAACTCCCGCCAGCGTCAGGCCGCGTTCCGGCCATTGCAGGGACAACCCGGAAAACCCGGCGCGTATTTCCGGCGGAAACGGATCCCCGGACTCCCAACTCAGGCTCAGATCGCTGACATCGCCGGCAACCGGCACCAGAGCAGGCGCCACTCCGGCTGCTTCGGCGATTCCCAGCAGTGGCGGAATCGCGTCCTCGAGTCGCACAAAGCCCGCCTCCAGTTGCAACGCGGCGAGTTCTCCGCCGCTTGCCAGCGTCCAGCTTGCACTGATCTCGGTGGCCCGCCAGTCCTCCCCGTTTCGCGCCGCCTCAAGCCGCGCGGCAGTCAACTCGGCCGCGTTTCCCCGTCGTTGCCATTCGAACTGGCCCGCAAGGCGGTCAAAAACATGGTCGGCAGGCCCGCCCCCAACCCACAGGTCCGCAAAGTCGAGTTCGCCGAAAAGCTGTTCGATTTCGGCGCCGTCGAGGTCCACGAAGACGTTGAAATCGCCGGAGCCGATCAACGGCAGTCCGGCCGCTTCGGTGATCAGTTCCCGTACCCTCGCCAGGTTTACGGACCGGCCCTCCAGGTGCAGCCGCCAGGGCCCGGTGGGCAGAAATGCGCGGGTCCACTGCGCAAGCTCGATGTCCGCACCCAACCCCAGCCAGTCGCCGTATTCCTCCGGCAGCACCAGGCGTCCGTCGAGCACGATCCGGCCGTCGGCTATGGTCACCGACAGCCGTTCCAGCCACAGGTTCTCGCGCACGCTCCGCGCCGGTTCCTCGAAATCGATCCACACGTCGCGCAGTTGCAGTTCGGGCGGGGCAAAAGCCAGCAGGCGCGCCGGACCGCCCGGATAGTAGGCGGGATCGCGTCCCTGCACGGAGAAGGTCTCCGTGCCCAGCCGCCTGAGCGACAGACGGGCGCCGACGATCGACATGCGGTCCAAGTTGAGGCCCGGTCCGGGCAGCAGCGTCAGGAGATTGATTCCCACCAGGATCTCGTCGGCCAGCAACAACGGACCGCCGCCGCGCTCGGACATGACCCGCACCCCGCGCAGACGGAATTCGGGGCCGGTAAAGCCCCAAGACGGTTCGATCCGGGCGAACTCCACCGGATAGCCCAGGGCGTCGCTGGTCCACTCGGCGATCTCCTCCTGGAACGTCGGCACGAGGGGCATCAGCACGCGCAGCACGCCCAGCAACAGGGCCACGAACAGCAATGCCACGCAAACGGCGCCGACCAGCCGGCGCAGGGCCTTCTTCAGCGGGTCGGGCATGTGCCGCCGGTCCGCTATGTTCCCGCAGCGGCGCTGTCAAACTCCCACAAGTCCTCCAGCTTGTAGAAGTCCCGTGTTTCCTGCCGCATGAGGTGGACCACCAGGTCGCCCAGATCGATCAGCACCCATTCGCCCCATTGCAGGCCTTCGACGCCCAGGACCCGGTGCCCGGCCTTCTTGCTTCGTTCGGTCAGGCGATCGGCCAGGGCCCTGATGTGACGCGTGTTGCGGCCGGTGGCGATCAGCATGAAATCGGTCATGCCGGTTTGCGAGCGCACGTCCAGCAGGCGCACTTCGGAGGCCTGCAATTCGTCCAGGATGCCTTCGGCCAGGCGCACCAGGGCCATGTCCGGCACTGCGGAGCGGGCGCTCAATTCTCGCCTCCAGCGTAGGCGCCGGAATCCGAGATGATTCGCGCGACCCGGGCCGGTATCAGGTCCTGCGCAAGGTCTCCCGACCGGGCCGCGCTGCGCACCCGGCTGGAAGAAACCGATGCGACGGGCTTCCGGCAAATCATGATGCTGCCGGCCTCCGAAGCCCTCAGCTCGCGATGGTCCGTAATCGATCGCGCCTCGATTTCCGCCTTGAGGGCCGCCGGCAGCGGGGCCTGATGGCCGGCGCGGGCTCCGACCAGGACGTGCGCCAGGCCGAAAATCGACTTCCAGCGGCGCCAGGTCGGCAGCGTGAGGAATGAATCGAACCCCATCATCCAGCACAGCGTGCGACCCGGGTTCGCGCGCTTCAGGAATTCGAGCGTGTCCACCGTATAGCCGGTGGCGGAAGGACCCAGCTCGCAATCTTCAACCGAGAATCCGGGGATCCCCTCGAGCGCCGCCCTGAGCATCCGCAGCCTGAGCGGCGCGGAAGCCACCAGGGTGGTGCGGTGCGGCGGGGCGGACGCGATGACGAAACGAACCTCGGACAGCCTCGCCGCGCCGGCCAACCGGCGCGCCAGCTCGACATGCCCCCTGTGCACCGGGTCGAAACTGCCGCCGAGCAGTCCCAGCACCGTGTCCCGCCGCTCGCTCATCGATCGGCGCCCATGCGATGCGGCTCCGCCAGGCCGAAGGCCAGAAGCTGAAGTTCCGTCCAGGGCTCTCCCGGCCGGGCGCCCTTGATGACCTGGTCGGCCCGCGCGGAGCGAACGAGCAGCCGGCGGATGGAACGGGCGCCGTGGCGCTTCAGCGCCGAGCGGAACTCGGCCTTGCGGCTCGACCAGACCCTGAGCGCCCCCATGGCCGAGGGCAGGCTGTCGCCCCGTGCCGTGCGCCAGTACAGGTCCGCCAGTGTCGTGATATCGCGAACGAGGACCCAGAGAATCAGCGTCAGCGGCGCGCGTTCGCGCCTGAGCCCGGCGAGAATGCGCGCCGTACGCCGCAGGTCCTGGCCCAGGGCGGCCGACCCGAGCTGAAATACGTCGAACCGGCTGGCGTCCGCGATGGCTTCCATGACCGCGTCCACGGACAGCGGTCCGGGGTCGTGGGCGAGTGCCAGCTTGTCGATCTGCTGCCTCGCGGACAGCAGGTTGCCCTCGGTGCGCTCGGCCAGCAGCGTCACGGCCGCTTCGTCGGGCTGGAACCCCTCGCCGGCCAGACGGTCCCTGATCCAGCCGCGTTGCTCGCGGGCGGAAAGCAGTGGCGCATCCACCCAGGTCCCGGCTTTCTCCAGCGCGCCCACCCAGGCGCTCCTGCGTGCGTTGCGGTCCAGCGCTCCGGCGACCACCATGATCAGAGTATCCTCGGGGACGGCGCCGGACAGCTCCTTCAGAACCTTCGCGCCGGCCGCTCCCGGCTTGCCGGCCGGCATTCGGACCTCGACCAGCCGCCGGCTGGCGAACAGCGATTGGCTGCAGGCGTCGGTATACAACTCGCCCCAGTTGAAGCGAGCGTCGGCCAGGTGAAACGAGCGTTCGGAAAAGCCGCCATCACGGGCCGCGGCCCGGACCCGGTCGACCGCCTCGTCCAGCAGCAGCGGCTCCGCCCCGGACAGCAAGTACAGGGGCGCCAGCCCTCGTTCGAGGGCGGCCGGCAGTTCATTCGGGGTCAGGCGCACGTATCGGCGAGCGCGACAGCTTCCTCGACCAGCAGCACCGGAATGCCTTCATGCACCGGGTAGAGCCAGCCGCCGCATTCGGAGACCAGTGCGCCTTCCATCGCCTGCGTGAGTTTCTGTCCGGCGGCGTTGCTCAGCGTCTCTTTCGCCACGCCTTCGTTGAAACCCGCCAGTTCGTCCGCCCCGGCAGGGCGCAATTCGCCACCGGTCCTCGGACAACGCAGGAGCGACAGAAAGGACTCGTCCACGCTAAGGCCGGTCAATCTTGACGGGCGGCACCGGGTCCCAGCCCGATGGGCCCAGCGGGTGGCAGCGCAGCAGGCGGCGCAGGGCCATCCCGAAGCCGCGCGGCAGGCCGTGAGTTTCGATGGCTTCCCTGGCGTATTCGGAACAGGTCGGCTGGAATCGGCAGCGAGGACCCAGGAAAGGAGACACGCAAAGCTGGTAGGCGCGGATCAGCGCAATGGCCCCGGCTTTCATAAGTGACACTAGAGACATTTTACGGCCCTCTGCCGGATTTCGTTCACCATGGAATGCAGGCCGTTGCTGCGGGTAGGGCTCAGGTGCTGGTCGAGGCCGGCCCCGGCGATGAAGTCGGGCGGCGTCTCCACGATCTCCGCCGGACGCCGGCCGCTGTAAACGCGCATAAGGATTGCCGCCAGCCCGGAAACGATCGCGGAATCGCTGATCGCCAGAAAAAAGAGGCGCCCTTCGTCCTGCCAGGACTTCAGCCACACCTGGGACTGGCAGCCGCGCAGGCGATTGTCCTCGATCCGCCACTCGTCGGGAAAGTCAGGCGCATTGCGGCCCAGTTCGATAATGTGCTGATAGCGCTCCATCCAACTGTCGAAGAAACCCAGCTCATCGAGCAGCTCTTCCTGGGCGTCCCGCAGAGTTCCGGGGGACGGCGGTTCGACGCTCACAACCGGGTGGGGTTTTCCTGCCCGGCGTAAACCTGCTCCGGATCGAACACCTTGTCGCTTTCGGTGAATTCCAGCTCGACCGGCCCGCCGCCCGAAGTCAGCGGGACCCGGCGATAGAAGCAGGACCGGTAACCCACGTGGCAGCTCGCGCCGCCGGTCAGCTCGACCCGCAGCCAAACGCAGTCCTGATCGTCGTCGATCAGCAGTTCGCGCACCCGCTGCCTAAGCCCGCTGGTTTCCCCCTTCCGCCAGAGCTTGTTGCGGCTGCGGCTGAAGTAATGCGCCTCGCCGGTGGTGATGGTGAGCTCGAGCGCCTCGCGGTTCATGTAGGCGTGCATCAGCAGTTCCCCGCTGCCGTGGTCCGTGACCACGGCCGGGATCAGGCCGTTGGCGTCGAATTTCGGCGCCAGCTCGGCGCTCTCTTCCACCTGAACCACGGTCCTCCGGGGTGCAAAAAGTTCGCTCATGGGTCAATCATAGCGCCGTCCGGCGCCAGGTCGTACCTTGCGGGCCGTCTTCCAGGACAACGCCGCGGCCGGCGAGCTCGTCGCGGATGCGATCGGCCGCGGCGTAGTCGCCGGCCGCACGCTGCCTGGCCCGCGCGCCGATGCGCGCTTCGATTGCCTCCGCGCTCAGTTCCGGGTCGCTCTCCGCGGCCGTAAACCACTCCGCGGGATCGGCCTGAAGAATGCCCATAAGGAAGCCGCCGGCCCTGAGCGCCGCCCCCCCCGCGGCCGGCTCCACGGCGCCGGACCGCAGCCTGCGGGCCTCCGCGGCCAGCACGCCCAGGGCCTCAGGCGTGTTGAGGTCGTCCTCAAGCGCCTGAACGAGTTCCGCCGACGGTTCTGCGTGTCGAGGACTGTCTCCCGGGAGCGAAGGCGTCCCGCCTTCGTGGAGGGCGGGACGCCCTCCACCCCGGGGGCGCTTGCCTTCCCCGGAATCCCCGGCGCAGTCGAGCAGAACGCGATACAGGCGGTCCAGGCGCTGCCGGGACGCCGCAACCAGTTCGTCGCTCCACTCCAGCGGGTCCCGGTAACGCGCGCTTAGCAGGGCCAGCCGCAGGACCTCGCCCGGGATCTTCCCGCGCAATTCGCGGATTGTCAGAATGTTGCCCCGGGACTTGGCCATTTTCGACTTGCCCATGCGGATCATCCCGTTGTGCACCCAGTAACGGGCCAGGGGCGCGCCATGCGCGCAGCAGCTCTGGGCGATCTCGTTCTCATGGTGCGGAAAGATCAGGTCCCGGCCCCCTCCGTGTATGTCGATCGTTTCTCCCAGGTGTTCCCGGGCCATGGCCGAACATTCGAGGTGCCAGCCCGGGCGCCCGCGTCCCCACGGGCTTTCCCAGCCAGGCAGTTCTTCGGAAGACGGCTTCCAGAGCACGAAGTCGGCCGGGTCTTCCTTGTACGGCGCAACTTCCACGCGGGCGCCGGCAATCTGCTCGTCGCGATTGCGCCCGGAAAGCTCGCCGTAAGCGTCATACGCACCCACCCGGAAGAGCACGTGACCTTCCGCCTCGTAAGCATGTCCCGATTTCAGCAGGCTCTCGACCAATGCGGTCATCTGCCGCAGATGTTCGGTCGCACGCGGTTGCCGGTCGGGCGCAAGCACGCCCAGCGCCGCAATGTCTTCCTGCCAGACCCCGGTCCAGCGCCGAGCGACCGTTGCGATCGGCACGCCCTCTTCGGCGGCCGCCTGGTTGATCTTGTCGTCCACGTCCGTGATGTTGCTGGCGTAGAGCAGGCGGTAGCGGCGGCGCAGAATGCGCGCCAGCACGTCGAACACCACGGCCGGGCGGGCGTTGCCGATGTGGGCGGGTCCGTAGACCGTAGGTCCGCACACGTACATCGTCACGCGGTCCGGATCGCCGGGAACAAAGGGCTGGCGTTCGCCGCCCAGCGTGTTGTAGAGGCTGATCATGGCCCGCCGGCTGCGGCAGGAGCGGGAAGCGTGGCCAGGTCGCGGAGTATCTGCCAGGCCAGTTCCTCGGCCAGGGCGTCGCGCAGCACATCGGTTTCCCGCTCCATTCCCAGCACCCGGAACTCGTCCTGCACGCGGGTGTGGTTTGCTTCGCGCTCGCGCTCTTCGATCAGCCGCGCCGGGCCGAGTCTGAGCGTGTAGCGCACACGGTAGCTGATTTCCGTGACCGTGGGCAGATTATTCGCGGAAATCGCCACCAGACTTTCTTCGCTCTCGTCGTCCAGCAGACGCAGGATTGCAACATCCTCTCCGGGCTCGCCGTGCAACGTGACCCCCGCCAGGCGCAATTGCTCGTTCAGGGCGCGCCAAAGCGGCGTCGTGCCGTGGGCGCTTTGCAGCCAGATGCCCCCGGACAGCGCCGGGAACTCAAGCGGCCCCTGAAACTGGAAGCCGCAGGCCGCGAGCAGGAGCGACAGCGCGCAGACCGCGGCGCCGCGTGGCAGAAAAGCCCGCATCGGAATCACACCACGAAATTGACGACCCGGCCCGGCACATACACTTCCCGCAGGATCGGGATTTCCGCCAGGTGGGCGGCCACCCGCTCGTTGCCGCGGGCAGCTGCCAGCACGTCGTCGCGCTCTGCGCCGGCCGCCACGCGAATGCTGGCGCGAAGCTTGCCGTTGATCTGAACCGCGATCTCCACGGTCTCCTCCTTCAGCCATTCTTCGCGCGCCTCGGGCCAGGGCGCATTGGCCAGCGATTCGGCGTGACCCAGGCGTTCCCAGAGCTCTTCGCCCATGTGCGGCGCGAACGGGCTGATCAGCAGCACCAGCGGCTCGGCAACGGCGCGCGGCAGTTCATCCCAGCGGGCCGCCGCATTGACCATTTCCATCAGCGCGGCGATGGCCGTGTTCAGCCGCAGCGTCCGGATGTCCTCGGTGACCTTCGCGATCGTGCGATGCAGAAGCCGCATCTGTTGGGCGTCCGGTTCCTTCTCGGCCACCCCGCGATCGAGCAGCGACCACAGCCGGTTGAGGAACCGATGCGGGCCCTCCACTCCGCGGGTACTCCAGGGTTTGGACTTCTCCAGCGGCCCCAGGAACATCTCGTAGAGGCGGAATGCGTCGGCCCCGCAGTGGCTCAGGACGTCTTCGGGATTGACCACGTTGCCGCGCGACTTGGACATCTTGTGGGCGCGCGATTCGAGGACTACGGACGCATCCGCGGTCAGGACAAAGTTCTCCCCGCTCTTCAGCACGTCGTCCTCGCTCACGGCCACGGGTTCGAGTTCCTCGCCGCTGTCCTTCTCCACGTAGGCGGCCGGTTGCGAACCGCTCACGCGGCGCGCGCGTTCCGCCGAGACCAGCGCGCCGGCGTCGTCCCTGTAGGCGGTGTATTCGCGCTCGCCGAGAATCACGCCCTGATGCACGACCTTGCGGAAAGGCTCGTCGCAGGACACCAGGCCCGCGTCGTACAGCACCTTGTGCCAGAACCGCGCGTAGAGGAGATGCAGCACGGCGTGTTCGGCGCCGCCGATGTACAGATCCACCGGCATCCAGTAACGCTCCAGTTCCGGATCCACCAGGCGGCCCGGATTGTGGGGATCGATGAAGCGCAGGTAGTACCAGCACGAGCCCGCCCACTGCGGCATCGTGTTGGTCTCGCGGCGCGCCGGCCTGCCGCCGGACGGATCGACCGTGTCCAGCCAGTCCGTGGCCTTGGCCAGCGGCCCTTCCGGAGAACCGCTGGGCCGGAAGTCCTCCAGGTCCGGGAGCGTCAGCGGAAGTTCTGTTTCCGGAAGGGGACGCGCGACGCCGTCCACGAACACGACCGGGAACGGCTCGCCCCAGTAACGCTGGCGGCTGAACAGCCAGTCGCGCAGGCGGTAGGCGATCCTCGGCCGGCCCCGGCCGCGCCGGTCAAGCCAGTCCACCGCGGCCTGTTTGGCCTCCTCCATGCGCATGCCGTTCAGGAAATCGCTGTTGATCACCACGCCCTCGCCGCTGAAGGCCGCGTCCTCGTAGCCCTCCGGAGGTTGAACGGTGCGCACGACCTTCAGCGAATTCTCGAGCGCGAACTCCCAGTCGCGCTGGTCCTCGCCGGGAACGCCCATGATCGCGCCGGTGCCGTAGCCCATCAGCACGTAGTCGGCCACCCAGACCGGCACGTCCTCGCCGGTGACCGGGTGTCGGGCACGCGCTCCCGTGTCCACGCCGCTGCGGTCGTGCGCGTCGGCTGCGCGGTCGCGCTGGCTCTTGCGCGCCGCTTCGCGGCAATAGCGCCGCACCATGTCGATGCGCCGGGGGGTCGCGAGCTTCTCGACCAGCGGATGCTCCGGCGACAGGGCGAGGAAAGTGGCGCCGAAGATCGTGTCGGGACGGGTACTGAATACCCGGATCTTTTCCTTGCGCCCGACCAGCTCGAAGTCGATCTCCGCCCCCACCGAGCGGCCTATCCAGTTGCGCTGCATCTCCAGCGTGGATTCCGGCCAGTCCAGGCCGTCCAGCCCCTCCAGCAGGCGTTCCGCGTACTCGGTGATCCGAAGCATCCACTGCCTCAGGGGCCGGCGTTCGCAGGCGAAACCGCCCACTTCCGAACGCCCTTCCACGACTTCCTCGTTGGCCAGGGTGGTGCCGAGTTCCGGGCACCACCAGACCGGCTGCTCGTCCTGGTAGGCGAGCCCGCGCTCGTGGAGTTTGAGGAATATCCACTGCGTCCAGCGGTAATAGTCCGGGTCCGCGGTGCTGATCTCGCGCGACCAGTCGTACGAGAACCCCAGCGATTTCAGTTGCATGCGGAACCGGTCGATGTTGCGGCGCGTGGTCACCCGCGGATGCGTGTTGGTGCGCACCGCGTACTGCTCGGCCGGCAGGCCGAAGGCGTCCCAGCCGATCGGGTGAAGTACGTTGTAGCCGCGCATGCGCTTGTAACGGGCAACGATGTCGGTCGCCGTGTAGCCCTCCGGGTGGCCGACGTGCAGGCCGGCGCCGCTGGGATAGGGAAACATGTCGAGGATGTAGGCCTTGGGCCGCGAATGATCGGGCCGGACCGGCGTCCTGAACGTTCCATCACGCTCCCAGCGCGCTTGCCACTTCGGTTCGATTTCGGCAAACGGATACGAACTCATAGGCGCGAATTGTACGGGCCACCAGCGTTATATTCGCTGGTGGGCGGAGCTTTCCACCGCCCATGCTGAAGCTCGTCGTTCGCCCCCCTCCTCGTGGGAGCGTTGGAGCAGGGATAGCGAGAAACGAGCCAGGATGGCGTCTCCAACGAGGAGGAGGGCGAACGACGAGCGAGGAAGCAGTTGAGTCTAGCGAGTCAGGGCCGCCCAGGTTGCGCTCGGGCCCGCGGAGATGGCGCGCCTGCCGATGGCCTCGGCCCAGTCGGTATCGCGGCCGTACTCGGCGCGCCAGCGCCATAGAGGCAGGCTGAAGTACTGCAACCCCATCTCCTCGGTAAACCCGATCGCTCCATGCACCCCATGCGCGATCTGCGTAACCGAATGCACGAGTTCCGAGCAGCGGCACTTGGCGATGGCGACCGCCAGCCACGCCGGGTTCTCCCCGGACTCCGGCATGCCGTGCTTCTGTACGGCCGCGAAGGCCTGCTGCGACGCCGCCTGCATGCAGGCCGCGTAGCCCGCGAGCTCGGCCATTTGCTGCTGCACGGCCTGGAACTTCGCAATCGGGCGCCCGAACTGCGTGCGCTCCGAACAATACGCGGCCGTGCGCTCCACCAGTCCCTGCGCGGCGCCCGCCATCTGCGCCGAGCGGAGCAGCGCGCCTGCCGGCATCGGCAACGGCGACGCGCCGGCGGCGGCATCTTCGGCGCCATGGCCGAGTCCGCGCCGGATCATGGTTTCGGGCAATGCGCCCGGAGCTGCGTAGCGTCCGCAGGCCTCGGCGATGACGAATGCGTCCGGCCACCCCCCGCCATAGCCCCCCTGTTCCTGCGGCACCAGCACCGCGTCCAGGCCCATCTCGAGCGCCAGTTCCATGAAGCGGACGCCGCCGGAGCCATGCGCCTCGGCGAGATCTTCGGGCGCCAGATTTTCGGCGAACATACGCTCCACCGTTTCCACCAGCAGCGGGTCGGCGCGCATCACCGAAGCCCCAGGCCGCGCGCGATGATGCCGCGCAGGATTTCGCCGCTGCCCCCGCGCAGCGAGAACGACGGCGCCAGGACCGTCATCAGGTGCAGCGCCTGCTGGTAAGGATGCGCCTCCTCCCCGCCGTCCGGCGGCAGATCGACGATCTCCTGGGCCAGCCGCGGCAGCGACTGCTCGAAACGGGTGCCCATGTCCTTGACCATGGCTGCTTCCAGGGCCGGCGACTCGCCGCTCTCCAGCATCGCTGCAACCGACAGCGACATGGCGCGCAGCGCGCCCAGTTGCGCCACGATACGGCCCACGGCCGCGGCAGCCGAACCGCCGGCTTCGCGCTCGCCCAGTACGAGCAACATCTCGTTGAACAAGGCCTGGCAGGAGAGATAGCGCTCGGGACCGGAGCGCTCCAGGGCCAGTTCCTCGGTCACCTGCTTCCAGCCCTCGTTCTCGACCCCGATCAACGCGTCTTCCGCCAGCAATGCGTCCTCGAAATGAACCTCGTTGAAGTGTTCGCGGCCGGCAATGTCCCGGATCGGTGCGATGCGTATGCCGGGCGTGTTGCGCAAATCCACCAGGAACTGCGACAGCCCCTCGTTCCGGCGCTGGCCCTCCCCGGTGCGAAACAGCGCGATCATGTAGTGCGCACGGTGTGCGTTGGTGGTCCAGATCTTCGTTCCGTTGACCCGCCAGCCCGACGCAGTCCTCGTCGCCCGGGTGCGCAGCGAGGCCAGGTCCGATCCCGAATCCGGCTCGCTCATGCCGATGCAGAAACACAGTTCCCCGCGGCATATGTGCGGGATGATTCTCCGCTTGAGTTCCTCGCTGCCGTAGCGCAGGATCAGCGGGCCGCTTTGCCGGTCGGCGAACCAGTGAAAGCCGGTCGGCGCGCCGGCGGCAAGGCACTCCTCCAGCACCACGAACCGCTCGAGCTGGGAGCGTCCGCCGCCGCCGTACTCCTCCGGAAAACCCAGGCCGATGTAGCCGGCCTCGCCCATGCGGCGGCTGAAATCCGGGTTGCAGGCGTCCCAGGAGAGGGCCCGCTCGCTCAGCGGCACGTCCCGCAAGGCATCAGCGAGGAACGCGCGCACCTCCCCGCGCAGGGCCTCCGCCCCCTCGGGCATTTCCGGCGGAGAAAAATCAGCCCGCATATGGCGCGTTGACGCGGCGCAAGCCGGCGAAGCTCCTTATTCTTCGGGGGCGATGGTGAGGGTAAGGCCGTCCAACTCCTCGGAGAACCTGAGCTGGCAGGTCAGCCGCGATTTTTCCGAGAAGTACTCCAGTTCCGACAACAGCTCTTCCTCTTCCGGCGACCGGGGCGGCAACCTGGACCGCCAGGTGGAATCGATGTAGCAGTGGCAGGTCGCGCAGGAGCACATGCCGCCGCACAGCGCCTCGACCCCGTTGTCGAGCTCGCGCAGGGTCTCCATGACGCTGGCGCCGGTATGGCCTTCCACGACCAGGGATTCGCCCATCCGGTCGGTTACGTAAATCCGCGCCATTGCCGATCCAGTGTGCTGTCCCCTGACGGGCCCCGGCTCAGGCCGTGCCGGCGTTACGATCCAGCGGCGTGTGGAAGTACTCGCTCTCCTCGCAATGCTGCTTGACCTCCTCCATGAGGCGGGCCAGCCGCTGCTCGGCGGTCGATACCGAGGCGCAGGACTCGCACAGCGGATCGCTGCAGGGCTGGCGCGAAAACAGCCAGAAATGGACCGCGCCCGCCAGCAGGCCCGAGGCCACGTCCCAGGCGTCCGGCTCGTCGTTGGATTCCAGCAGCCTGTTGCCGCCGTTTATGACGGCGTCAATCGCTTCCTGGAAACCTTCGGGATACTCTTCTTCGCCGGTGAAGTAGTCGTCCGGCAGCAGATTATCGGTACTCATGCGCTTACCCGTACTACGCTTACGAGGCCGCCATATGGTACACCGACGGCGTCAGAAACGGTAACTCACGCGGAAGTAAACGAACCCGCCGTTGTAGTCGTAAGGGGAACTCTCGGGCTGTGCGTTTCCCTGGCCCGACGACTCGCCCTCAACGGCGCCGGGCGAAGTATCGAACAGGTTCTGCACCCCTGCGCTGGCCGTGTATCCGCCGGCGAAGTCATAGCTCAGCTCCGCATCCACCAGAAAATCGCCGCCCCAGGAATCGAGGCTGCCGCAGCCTGCGCTCTGGAAACGGCAGGCGTCCCATCCGGCAAAGTAGCTGCCGCGGGCCAGCAGGCGCCAGGCGCCCCAGGCGTGGTCCCAGGTGGCCGCGACGCGGTGCGCGGGGTTCATGTCCTCAAGCTCGGTACGGCGGCGCATCGACAGGAGGCTGACGGTCTGGACTTCGTCCAGCCGTGTCCCGAGGACTTCGCTGACCGTGAATGGAGGCGAGAAGTCGTCCAGCTCGGTCCGGGTCCAGTTCCACGCCAGCGTCAGTTCGCTGCTTCCGCCGAAGGCCGCGAAAGCGTAGTTCAGGGACACGTCCAGGCCGGTGGTCGTGGTGCCGAAATCGTTGGTCAGGAAGTTGATGGTCGTGACCTCGCTTCCCGCCGCCAGGCCGCTTTGCTCCAGCAGGAACGCGATCTGGTCGGTAATCCGGATGTCGCCGGTCGGCGAAATGCGGTCGGCGATTTCGATGCGGAAGAAGTCGGCCCTGATGCGGGCGGCGGCGGAGAAATCGTAAGTCAGTCCCACCGAAAAGCCGACCGAGGTCTCCTCCTTCAGCGGTTCGCCGCCCAGCGCCCGGGCCACGGGATTCGTGGGCGGCACCTTGCCGACTTCCTGCAATCCTCCGAGACCGCTGAAGGTCGTTGAAAGCACTGCAACATTGGCCTGCCCCGGTGACGGCGCGCGAAAACCCGTACTGGCCGTCGCGCGCAGGGCGAGATCGGCGGACGCTCGCCACAAGGCCGAAAGCTTGCCGTTGATCGTGGTGCCGAAATCGTCGTAGAAGTCCTCGTAACGCAGCGCAAAGCCCATGGTCAGGTTGGCCGTCAGGTCGGCCTCCAGATCGACGTAGGCCGCGTAGTTCGGGCGGTCCCACTTGCCCGCATTGCGCGGATTCAGACCCTGGAATCCGTTCGAACCGATGCTGAAGGAACCGGCGATGCGGCCGTCGGCGTAGGGCCCTACCCGGTACGAGTCCGGATCGCCGGCCACCGTTTCGAATTCCTCGTTGCGCCACTCCAGACCCGCGGCCACGTTCAGCGGCGAATGGAACGCGCCGACCTCGAGCGGATAAACGGCATCCAGGTTCACATTGGTCTCGTTCTGTATGTATTCGCGCGGCTTGAAGTCGGTGGGCGTCTCGGGCCCCAGCGACGCGTTGATCGTGTTGCGCATGAAGAACGCGACCTGGCTCTCGGCGCTTGAAACGCTGAGATCCCAGCTCAGGCCGTTCAGGAACTCGCCGCGCAACCCCCCGGTAAGGCTGAAGTCGCTGATGTCGGCCCCGAAACGGGGCGTAAACCCGCCGGGGAAACGCTCGTTGAAGAGAAAACAGGCGCCCCGCGTGGATTGCACGAACGCGCTTACGGCGCTGAAGTCGGCCTCCAGCCCCGGGACCGTCGCCTGGCAATCGATCGCGTCATCGGGGTTCAGGTCCGCGACCAGGCGCCGCGTGCCGGTGCGGAAGACGCCATTGCGCGCCGCGCTTCCGCCGGGAGCGCGGAAGAAGAAGCCGCCTTCCGACGTGCGCGTCGAATAGTTGCCGAAGGAGTAGAGATCGATCCCGGACGGCAATTCGGCAGCCATGTTGTAGAACGTGGTGATCGCATCGTCGATGACCGGGTTGCCCCAGATCTGAGCCGGCTCGGCAACCGGGTAGCCCTGCGCCGCCAGCGCCGAGGCGTTGGCCCGCTGGACCGCCCGGACCGTCGGGTCCAGCGTCTTGTACTCGGCGCTCAGATTGAGGAAACCGGCGCCGCCCAGCGGCAGCCCGACGTTGCCCGCCACCTGCGTCAATCCGCCGTCGCCCTCATAGTACTCGCCGTAGCGCGCCTCCAGCATTCCGCCTTCCGAACTGTTCCTGAGCTGAAAATTGATCACGCCGGCAATCGCGTCGGACCCGTACTGGGCCGAGGCGCCGTCGCGCAGAATCTCGACGCGGTCGATCGCGATGGCCGGGATCACGAACAGGTCCGGGCCCTGCGAGCCGGAATTGAGCGAACTGCCCAGAAACGCGATCACCCCGGAGCGGTGGCGGCGCTTCTCGTTCACCAGGACCAGCGCCGAGTCGGGCGGCAGGCCGCGCAAGGTGGCGGGCCGCACCAGGGTCGCTTCGTCGTCGATGCCGTGCCGCTGCACATTGTAGGAAAGCGTCGTGTTTCGCAGCAGATCGTCAAGATCGGTTGCGCCCTGGTTCATCAGGTCCTCGCCCGATACCACGTCGACGGGAACCGGCACGTTTTCCAGGTTCGCGTCCTTTCGCCGGGTCCCGACCACGACAATTTCCTCGAGGACGGGCGTCGTAGCCTCCTGCCCGCCGGACGCCGGTTCCTGAGCGGCAGCCCCGGCCGCGCCAAAAAAACAAACCGCCGATGCAAGGAGAACCTTGCGTATACAGGTATTCATTGCGCTGCCCCCGCATTCATTCGCCGGCGCATCGTACCAGACGCCGGGATAACCGGGAACGAGGGCATGTCCCTCGCGGCGTCCCCCTGGGCGGGAGGGCGTCCCGCCCTCCGCGAAGGCGAGACGCCTTCGCTCCCGGGACTAGGAAGCGGCGGTTTGCGGGATGCCGTACTCGCGCAGCGTCGCCTCCATCGTGGGGCGGCCCAGCCGTATCCGGCTGTCGCTCAGGAGGTAGGAAAACACGAAGCCGGCCCCCAGCATCATTACGCCGATCAGGAAGCAGTAGAGCACGGCCCGGTCAGGATACACGTCCTTCAGGTAGCCCACGTACACCGGCCCGGCAATGCCGGCCGCCGCCCAGGCCGTGAGGACGGCGCCGTAGATGGTGGACATCTTCTTCGGACCGAAAACGTCCAGCACGAACGACGGCATGGTGGCGAACCCGCCGCCGAAACACAGCAGCACGTAACAGACCAGCGCGGAAAACACGATGGGATTGGTTTCGGTCATCAGGATGCCGAACACCACCATCTGGCTGGCCAGCAGGATCCGGAACACGGCCACCCGTCCGATGCGGTCGGACAGCAATCCCCAGAACAGGCGTCCCACGCCGTTGCACAGGGAACTCACGGCAATCAGCGTTGCGCCGTATTCGGCAAGAATTGCCGGTTCGAGCGAAGGATCGGACAGTCCCCAGACCTCCTGCAGCAACTCCGACTGGAAACTGATCACGGAAATGCCCGCGGCGATATTGAAGAAGAAAACGATCCAGAGAATGACGAAAGCCGGGGACCTGATGTACGGCCACACCGACTCCGGCCCGCCGGCGGCGGATGCCTGCGGCGCGGACGGAGTCCCGGGCGCCGGCTCCGTTTCCGGGGGATTGCTCAGGAAGAGACTGCAGGGAATCAGTACGCAGGCGAAAATCACGCCCAGCCAGACAAACACCAGCGAAAGGTCCTCGCCCGCCTGCAATACGAGCAGGGGCGCCAGGCCCTTGCTCAGCAGGAAGGCGCCCACTCCGAATCCCATCACCACAATGCCCGTCACCAATCCCTTGCGGTCGGGGAACCATTTCGCGACGGTGGCGACCGGTGTCACGTATCCCATCCCGATGCCCGCGCCGCCGATCACCCCGTAGCCCAGGTAGAACAGCGGAATCCAGTCCAGGTACAGCGCGAGGCCGCCGATCAGGTATCCGACGGAGAACAGTGCGCTGCCCAGAAGGGCCAGCCGCCTCGGCCCCAGCCGCGGCAGCGCCTGCCCGGCCCATGCCGCCGAGACGCCGAGCGTAAAGATCGTGATGCTGAATGCCCATGCGGACTGGGTAAACGTCCAACCCGATTGCCTTACAAGGATCGTCTGAAAGAAGCTCCAGGCGTAGACCGTGCCCAGGCACACCTGCAGCGTCGTGCAGAAGAGCGCGATGACGGTCCGCGGCAAGCGTATGGTTTTCATTTCTACGCCAGCGGCGCGGCCTTAAGGGACTCGGGTTTGGGCCCGTTCCGGGCCACGTACAGGAACAGGCGGGCCAGGTGGCCCGCTTCATCGTCACGGGCGAGTATTTCCCTGTCCGACACCGCGCCTTCGTCCTCATCCCTGGCGAGATCCACCGCATAGGCCAGCAACTCGCCGAGTGGCCGCGCCGCCAGGTTTACGAGCCAGATCGCGGCCAGCACACCGAACACCAGGATCCCGGCAACAAGATAAATCTGCTGCCCGATGGCCCGCTGGATCTTCAGCGCCACCACGTCCAGGTCCATGCCCACATGAACGGTCCCGGCCACCCCGGCCAGGATCGGGCTGCCGACTTCCACGAAATAGCCCATTCCCGGAATCTCCCGCTCCACGGGTTCGGTGCTGCGGTGGTCGCTTTCAAGAATGGCGTTGGGAATGCCCGGCACAAAGGTATGCGCAAGGTATTCGCCGGTTTCGCTGGTGATGTAGATGTAACGGATCCCCTGAATTTCGATGAACTGGTCCACCAGCGACTGCAGGGTGGCCATGTCGCGGTTCAGGAGAATGTCCACGCTGGAGTCCGCCACGGTCTTGGCGATGTTCCTGCTGTTGATCTCGTACTCGGCCGATAACTGCGTATTGACCGTATAGACGCAGAGGGCGGACGTCGAAAAAACGATCACGCCGAAAATGGCGAATATGCCGAATCGCGTGCGCCGGAATAGTTTCTCGATTTTCATGTCATGCAAATTTGGCTTGCCAATCCTCCAAGGCCACGAAACGGCCGTCCTCGACGACCGTGTAGTAAACGGTTTGCAGTCCCTGGCGGCGGTCCGGGCCGAAAGAAACCGCCTCGCCGACCCCGAGATCGAAGTCCCGCACCGAAAACACCGCTTCTTCCAGCCTTGCCCGATCGACCTCGCCGTCCAGCCGGCGGAGTATTTCCGCCAGGAGTTTGGCGTTGAGGAAGCCCTCCAGGCTGCCGAAACTGTGCGGGAAGGGCGCGTACTCCTCCTTGACCAGTTCCGGCGGAATCTGCGGATCGTAGCGGGCCATGAGATCGCGGTATTCGCGCACGGAGGGCAGCGACAGGTCCTCGTAACTCGGAACGACCTGGGAGTTGACCAGCAGGCGGGTGTAGGGCTCGCTGTCCTCGCGCTCCTCGGTCAGCAACTTGAGCATGTTCTCGCTGCCCACGAAGGACAGGTTGGCGATGGGAACCTCGAGACCCAGGTCGACGGCGTCGCGCGCGAACGCGGCGCAGGCCGCGTAGGCCCCGATGCAGACCACCGCGTCCGGCGAGGCCGACTTGAGGATTTCGACCTGGCGGCGCATCGTGCCCGTGTACGGCGCGCCGCGGCTGTAGGTGGCCTCGCCGGCGATGCGCAGGCCGTGCGGGGCCAGGGCCGCCCTGACGCCGGCCCAGCCGCTGCGGCCGTAGGCGTCCGCCTGGTAGAAGACGGCGATGCGCTCCTTGCCGATGCTCACGAAGTTGTTGACCAGGCCCGCGGTTTCCTGCGCGTAGGACGCCCTCAGATTGAAGGCGAAATCGCCGTACGGCGGCTGCCTCTGTGGCTGGGCGCCGGTGAACGGAAAGAACATGAAGATGTTCTCGTCCTGGAATTTCTTCAGCAGCGGCAGCACGCGCGTGACGGTGGGCGTGCCCACGTAGCCGAACAGCAGGAAGACCTGGTCCTCCAGCATCAGCTTCATCGTATTTTCCACGCAGGGGTCGGGCTGGTAACCGTCGTCGTACATCTTCAGCACGATCCTGCGGCCATTGATGCCGCCGGCCTCGTTGATACGGCTGAAATAAGCGCTTGCGCCACGATAGAGTTCGGTGCCCAGTCCCCGGGAAGGGCCGGAAAACGCGGCCGATACGCCGAGCACGATCTCGCCGGAGTACGGCGGGCCGCCCGAGCCGGTTGCCGCCGGGTCGGAGTCCGCCTGAAGGAAACGGCTCGCGGTCCCGCCGAGCGTCCTTCCCCACGGCGCCAGCACAGCGGCCGCCAATCCGTAACGGATAAGCTCCTTTCTCGTCAGCATGAGCGAATCCGGCGACTGCGCTGTCAGGAAACTCCCGGTTTCCGCCTGGGAAACATCAAGTCTGCTTCACGGTCCGGTCGCGAGCCGCCAGGCGCACATTGAGGAATTCCTCCGCTTCCCTGAGCCGCTTTGCATCGGGGTTGATGCGCTTGCCGTGCTGTATATCCTCGGCCGCCTTGTTCAGGTTTCCGGTCAGGGCATACAGCACGGCGCGATTGGAGTACGCATGCCAGTTGTTCGGCTTGAGCCTCAGGGACTCGTTGCAGTGCTCCAGCGCCTCGCGGAAATTGCCGCCCATCACGTAGCCCGCGCAAAGGTTGTTGTGCGCGGAAGACCGCGTGCGAATGCTGTGGGCCGCGCCCGCCGGCGCCCGCAATCCTTCCAGCGTCAAGCGGATACCCTCCTCGTAGTCGCCCAGGCGCAGCGCCAGGGCCCCATCGGAAAGTTTCGGGTCGGCCCCGAAAACAGACTGCGAAAGGGAACTCTGGGCCGCCGCCGGCGCCGATGCCGATGCAAGAAGCATCGCGCCTATCAGGCAGACGAAGCATGTGCGTATCGATATCGACATACGTATATCTTACGCTGCCTGCGGGTAAATTTCCGACAACGGCCGGCTGCGGCCGTCCGGCTGGACGATCCGGCAATGATCGCGGCGCAGCAGCCGCGGCTCGGCGACCCCGCAGGAGTGCGCGATGATCTTCAGTTCCTGCTCGATCCGGCGCTGGTAATTGGCCACGCTCACCGCCTTGGTGGGCGGATCGAGACCGCGTTGCAGCCGCCGGTTGTGGGTGGTGATGCCGGTGGGACAGGTGTTCTTGTTGCAGCGCATCGCCTGTATGCAGCCCAGTGCGAACATGAAGCCCCTGGCGGACACCGCAAAGTCCGCCCCGGCGCACAATGCCCAGGCCACCTCCGTGGGCGTGATCAGCTTGCCGCTGGCCACCACCCGCACGCGTTCGCGAAGGCCGTGGCGCTCGAGCGCGTCCACCAGCATGATCAGGCTCTCCCTCAAGACCATGCCCACGTTGTCCATCAGCGGCATCGGGGCCGCGCCCGTGCCGCCGTCGCCGGAGTCGACGGTAATGAAATCGGGCGCCGCGTCCGCCCCGCGCCGGTTGATCAGTTCGAACAGTTCGTCCAGCCACCGAGGGCTCCCGATCACGGCCTTGTAGCCGGTGGGTTTGCCGCCCACGTCCCGCACCCTGGCGATCATGTCCAGCAGTTCCCCGTTGTTGCTCACGTCGCGATGGCGGTTCGGACTTATCGCGTCCTCGCCGGCACGGATGCCGCGGATGCGGGCGATCTCCCCGGTCACCTTCGCGCCCGGCAGCATCCCGCCCTTGCCGGGTTTGGCGCCCTGGCTCAGCTTGATCTCGATCATCCTCACCTGCGGGTTCGAGCCGACTTCCCGGAGACGCTCCTCGCTGAGCGCGCCGTCGGGCGTGCGCACGCCGTTCTTGGCCGTGCCGAACTGAAACACGACGTCATTGCCGGCCTCCAGGTGCCAGGGCGAAAGCCCACCCTCGCCGGTGTTGATCCAGCATCCGGCCATCGCCGCGCCCTTCCCCAGCGCCGTGACCGCCGGCCTGGATATGGCCCCGAAACTCATTCCGGAAACGTGAAAGATGCGGTTGGTCGTGTAGGGGTTGGGACCGTCTGCGCCCACCGTCACCTTCGAGGTGTCGCGGCACTCCTCTTCCAGCAGGCCGAAGGGCGCGTTGGCGAAGATGGCCGTGCCCGGCCAGCGCGTTTCGCGGGTTGAACCGAATGGCACGGTCATGGAGCCGGCGCTGGAAGCACGGCCGACCCAGTTGCGCTGGGCCCGGTTGAACGGCATTTCCTCCCGGTCCATCGCGAACATGTACTGCCGCATGAACTCGCCCATGACCTCGAAAATCCGGCGGAAACGGCCGATGACCGGGTAATTTCGGCGAACGGCGTTGGCGGTCTGCGCAAGGTCCACGATCAGCAGCACCAACAGCACCAGCAGCGTGGTCCCGACCGCAAGCAGAAACAGGCGCGTCAGGAGTTCGACGGCTTGATCAACGAATTCCATCATGCTCAACCCCCATGCGGCCACCCGGTCACGGAAGGGGCGGCCTGGTGTGCTGTCCGACGGCACACAGTGGGCCTGGCAGGATTCGAACCTGCGACCAAGTGGTTATGAGCCACCTGCTCTTACCACTGAGCTACAGGCCCTCCGAAGGCCCGAAGTATAGCCGCTCCGGCTATTTTCGCCGGGCCGGCCCTGGCACTCCGGATCCGGTGTTGCGAGAAGCGCTGGGTGCGAAGGCGTCCCGCCTTCGTGGAGGGCGAGACGCCCTCCCCCCGACGTTCAGCGCCGGCGTTTGCGCCAGGCGCCGGGGCCGGTGTTACCCCTGATGGGATAAGAGTAGGGAAGCACGGCCAGCCGGGCGAGATGCTGGCGCTGCGGATCATCGGATCGCGCCGCCTCCAGCAGTTCGCTCCACACCTTGGGCCGATCGGCAAACCGGGCCTTCAGAATGCTTCCCGAGTGGGGAGCCAGACCCTGAATGTCGCCGAAATTCAGATCGCGCACGGGCTCTCCTTCCTGGCCTGCGGCGCCCAGCCAGAGCGACGAGAGCGTGTGCTTCTGCTGGGCGTCCTGGGTGAGCCAGGTCATCAGCGCCGCGCCGAACACCTGCTCGGCGGCCACGTTCCCGCGCATGCCCCGGTCCTCTCCCTCGCCGCTGTCGCGCACCGTCTCCGCCTTCTCGACGGCGCCGCGGGTAACGGTAACCAGCAGCAGCGGAACGCTGGCCACCAGATCGCGCTGCGAATCCGTCAATGCCCTTATTTCGGCGCACAACTTGTCGGGCAGCCCATACCTGCTTCCGGCTTTGTCGCGGTCAAGTCGAGCAATCAAATCGACAAAGCGACGGTTGATTTCGAAGATCTCTTCCAGTCGCTTTCGTTCTTCTGATTCGTCTGCCATTCGTTACTCCTTGCGGGTTCGACATATTGTCGTTGTTTTTCTTTCCTTTACTATTCAGACAAACACCGCGTTCGCGATCAACCCCGAAAAAGTGGCCTAATTGCCCAATTTTTCGATTGCATTCGCAGTTGGAATTCGGTAGAAAGCCTGCCCCATGCGCGTCACGCAAAGCCGTTATGACGGCGAACTGGACCGTTTCCATCTGGCCATCCGCATGCTCGGCCTGCAGGCCCGTACGAGCACAATCGGGCGGTACACGGGCCTTTCGAGCGACCGCATACGAAAGGCTTATGTCAGCTACGTGGCCGAGCACGGCAAGAACAGGCTGCCCCGGCGCAAGCGGGGCCGGCCGCCCAGCCGCGTGGCCCATTTCTTCAAGACCCGCCACCGGCATTGCGAATCGACCGTGCTGGTTTCGCTGTTCATGCACGCCGGACTGCTCGTGCCCGACGGCCCGGCCCGCTGCATGGTGCCGAGCACGCTGAGCCTGCTGTCGCAGGGGCGCCGCCTGTGCGACGCCTACGAAATGCACCGCCGCATGATGCCCGGCGGAGAAATGTCGCTGGAACTCGCCGCCACCCTGCTTCGCGCCCTGGGGGAGACGCACGAACTCGTGATCACCGAGTGCGATTACTGCGGCGCGTTATATGTCCACGACGCGTACGCCCTCGACTACGGGCGCAGCCCATTCTGCGATCCGCCCTGGCCGGGCGGGCGGACGCAGTTTCAGGAGCGCTAGCGGTCCCGGCTACCCGGCCAGTTCGGCCACGAAAGCGTCGAAGCTGCGCAGGGAATGGCCGACCGCCTCCTGTGACGCGGCCACCTCGGCTTCGCTGGCCGCGGGGCCATGTGCCTGCTGGGCCAGGAACATCTTCTTGAGCGATTCCAGCAACCAGGGCGCGAGGAAGGCCTTGACCGACTCGCCCCATTTCTCCACGTCGTCGCCGCCGTAGAAGACCTCGCGCCCGAAGTGCCTGGCGTAGACGGCAGCGGCGCCGGGGCCGCTGATCGTGTCCGGGCCGTGCAGGTCGTATTCCGCCCCGTTGTGCCCGTCTTCCGTCAATGCGCGCACCGCGCAGTCGGCGATATCGCGGGTGTCAACGCGGTTCTGGCCGATCGTCCCGATGGGCATCGGATAGACGCCGAAGTCCTTGACGACGCGCACCACCGACAGATCGGTCTGGTTGAAGTAACTCGGGCGCAGGATCGTGTACTCCGCGCCGCTTTCCCTGATCGCCGCCTCGATGGGCAGTTTGCTGCGGCTGTGCGGAATCGGGGGTTCCTGGTCCGGGTTGTGCACCGACAGGTAGACGATTCTCCCGACGCCGGCCGCCTTCGCCGCGTTGACGGCGTTCAAGCCGCGCTGCGTCTCCGTTTCGCCGTTGGCGGTGATCAGGAAAAACCGGTCCACGCCGTCGAAAGCCGCATCCAGGCCGCTGCCCGTTTCCAGATCCGCCACGGCCCCTTCCGCGCCTTGCGGAAGGTCGCCGAGCTTGTCTTCCGAGCGGCTCAGCGCGCGCACCGTTTCACCCGAGGAAAGCAGGGCCGCCACCGTCGGGCGGCCGACATTGCCGGTCGCGCCGGCTACGAGAATGGTCATATGAGGAGGTTCCGTCTGACTGCAGGAAATCGCACGGTACATGTTATAAACACGGTCGCAGCATCGCAAGGAATGAGCATCCTGACCGACATTGAAAACCGGGCCGGCCTTGCCCGCGTCACCTGCGGCTGGAAGAAGCCGGAACTGCCGCTTTCCTGGGTGCGCCGCTACTGGCGGGACGTCCACAGTCCCGCCATTTCACGCCGTGCCGGAATCTACGACTACCGGCACTACCAGTACGACGAGGTCGATCCCGCGCTGTTCGGCGCGGTCGGAGGCGTCGAGCTGGAATGCACTCCCGGCGAGCAACTCATGTGGAATTCGGACGTCCGCTACCTGGACGAGGCCGGCCTGGCGGCTTTCGACGCCACACCGCCGCCCGAAGTGAAGCCCCACCTGCTCGGCGACATCGATCTCATCGTTGACAGGAGCACGACCTATCGCGCCGTGGGGTCGAACGCCCTCACGCTGGTGGACCGCACGGCCGACGCCACGCCCCAGGGCCCGCCGGCCAGGCCGTCTTACGCGCTGTTCATGCGCCGGCGCGCTGACGAATCCTCGTTTCGGGAATGCGTCCGGACCCTGGCCCGGAGCTGGTCGGAGTTCGATGGGGTGCTTCGGGTGCGCATGAGCCTTTTCGAAGTCCCGGACATGGAGGCCGAGCGCAGGGCCGGTTATCCGATCAGGACGCATCCGGTGGAACAGCAATACCAGGCCACGGTTGAAATCGTGCTGAGCGAGCGTGAGGTGGGCCGGGAGCTGCTTGGCGACCGGGTGGAAGTCGACCGGGCAGGCCCGATCCGCACGATTCATGCCTATCCGATCGCGGCCTGTTACACGAGCGTGTACGCCGGCCGGCCGACCCTCGTCGGGCTGCGCGGATATGCCGCCCATCGGGCCATACGGGCGCTGGACGCGGAAAACCAGACCGAACCCGGCCTGCTGGAATGGATGTACGGCGCGGTGGCGCGCGACGGCGCGTCCGGAGAGGACGCGTGAACCCCACGGTGGCCGAGCGGCTGGTGGCGTTTGCGCAGGAACATGCCCGAGACGGCGTCCCGGGTGACGTCCGCCACGAGGCGAAACGCCTGTTGCTGAATCAGCTCAAGGCTTCGGTGGGCGCGACCGATCACGAAGTGGTCCGCATACTCAACGACTGGGGCGGCGCAACCGGCGGCTACGGAAAAGCGCAGGCGCTGTGGCTGGGGACCCGCCTCGAACCGGCCCGCGCGGCGATGGTGAACGGCGCCCTGTTCGAGGTGCTGGATTTTCACGACACCTACATTCCCTGCTACATGCACGCCACGTCCGCGGTCCTGCCCGCGGCGCTGGCGGCCGCCCAGTCCGGCGGCAACAGCGGCCGTGAGATGGTGGACGCGCTGGCGCTGGGCATCGAAGTGGAACTGGCCTGCGCCCGCATGCTGATGCCCACAGGCTACTACCGCGGCTTCGTGCCGGCGGGACTGACGGGCGGAGTGGGCGCGGCCGCCGCCTGCTCCCTGCTGGCGGGACTGGACGGCGAGCGCATGCGCAACGCGCTGGCCATCGCCATGTGCACGGCGTTCGGCACCTACGAGTCGGTGGGGAGCATGACGCTGTCCTACATCACCGGCGCCACGGCCATGTCGGGTCTGACCGCGGCCGAACTGGCCGGACGCGGCATGGACGCCCCCGCGACCGCCTTCGAGGGCGACAAGGGAATGCGTGAGTCGTACTCGGACGAACCGGCGGAGAAGATCGGGGAAATCCTGGACTCGCTCGGAAAACCCTGGTGCATCCACGGCCAGAGCTACAAGTCGGTGCCCACCGAAACCATCACCCACGCCCCCATCGAATGCGCGCTTGCGTTGCTGCCGAGGACGAAAGGCCGGGAAGTCGCCAGGGTGCGCATCCTGGTCGAGCCCATCGTCGTGGACATCTGCGACGAACGCATGGAGCGCTTCGGCGATCCGCACAGCGAACTCACGGCGCGCTTCGACCTCTGTTTCTGCGTCGCGGCGGCCTGGCGGCGAGGCCGCTTCACGCTGGACGAGATGCGCGAGGCCGCCTACACCGATCCCGATATCCTGGCGCTGCGCTCGCGAGTGGAACTCGTGCGCGACGAGACCCGCGAGAGTTTCGACGGCTGCTCGATGGAAGTCGAGTTCACCGACGGAACGACCGAGTCAACCTCGGTGGATGCGTTCCTCGGCAGCCCAAGCCGGCGGATGAGCGACGAGGAACTGGCCGCGATCTTTCGCGCCGCGGCCGACCGCGTATTGCCCGCGGGCCGGGCCGATGAAATCCTGGCCGCGGTGTGGGACCTGGAATCCGCCCCCGGCACCGATGGCATGATGGCGCTTTGCCGACTGACCTGAACCGCTCGCCATGACGACCCTTTCACTTTCCCACGGAGAGACCATCTGGTACCGGCGCGTCGGTGGCGGCGTTCCGGTGCTTCACATCCACGGATCGGCGTTCGGCCACCGCAATTTCGAGCGCCTGACGCCATTCGTCTCGGCCGACTTCGAGGTCATCGATTTCGACCTGCCCGGTTACGGGAAGAGCACCGGCGAGCCCAGGGAAGGCGGACTGGAAGGCATTGCCGAACAGGTCCGTGATTTCATCGACGCGCTGGAACTTGCGCCGGTGCACGTACACGGCACGTCGTTCGGCGCCATGGTGGCCCTGGTCCTGGCCGCGAACCATCCGCGCTCGGTCGACCGGCTGGTGCTGAGCTGCTTTGTGGCCCGCTACGACAATGCGGCCCGCGTGATGCGCTCCACCTGGCGAAGGGCCGCGCGCGACAGCGGCATGGCGGCCGTTTCCGACCTGACCGCCGTGGCCGGCTTCGGAAGGGCGTTCTACGAGCGGGAGGAGTGCGAAGCCCAGCTGGCCTCGATGCGCGAGGCGTTCAGCCGGACCGACCCCGAGGCCTTTGTGCGCGGCACGAAAATGCTGGAGGAGGTGGATCTGAGTCCCTGGGCCCGCAGGGTCCGCGCGCCCACGCTCCTGATCGCGGGGGAAGAGGACAACATGACGCCCTTCACCCCGGCCGACAGCGGAATCGGCTTCTCCAGGATCCGGCACATGATTCCCGGCTGCGAACTCGTCACGGTGCCCGACAGCGGCCACTACCTCGTGATCGAACAACCGGAAGCCACGGCGGCCCTGGTCAGGAAATTCCTTCAGGCCGCCCCTGCGTTCACGTCGGCCGGTCGCCCTTGATCGTGACGCGCCGCCCCTTGCGCCGTTCGGGCCGGTAGTCCCAGATCGCCCGGTGCATCGCGCAGCGGTTGTCCCAGAATGCGACGTCGTTGCGCTCCCAGCGATACCTGATCTGAAAGTCGATGCCTTCGCAGTGATCGAAGAGAAATCCAAGCAGCGCTTCGCTCTCGGCCGCTTCGAGTTCGTTGATCCGGGTCGTGAACGTGCGGTTTACGTACAGCGCCTTTCGGCCGGTTTCCGGGTGCGTACGGACGACCGGGTGAGTCGCGCTTGGATATTCCTTGCCGGTGTCGTCCACGCCCCGATCGGAGTAGCGCTCGCGGTAAACGTGCTCGGATTCGTGCAGGGCGCTCAGTCCCTCGAGCATCCGCTTCATCGGCTCCGATAGAGCGTCATAGGCCGCGTACATATTGGCGAAAAGCGTGTCGCCGCCCACCGGCGGGAGGATGTGCAGTTGCAGGATCGTGCCGAGCGGCGGCACTTCGTCGCAGGACACGTCGGAGTGCCAGAATTCGCCGTTGGCGATCTTCGAGTCCCTGCTCACGTAGATTTCGAAGATCTCGGGAAAGCCCGCCATCTGTGGGGCGGCGGGGTGCATGTGCAGCTCGCCGAACATCCTGCCGATTTCGATCTGGGTTCGCGGGGCAATCTCCGTCTGGTCCTTGAAGAACAGCACCTGGTGCGCGAGCAGGGCCGCGCGAACCCGCTCGTAGGTTGCGGGATCGAGGCCGTCCGCGAGATCGACGCCCCTGACTTCGGCGCCGAGCGCGGGCGCGTAGGGCCTGATGTCGAGTGCCGGGCCGGCGCCGTCACGGGTTGTTCGCGCATTGGAAAAGCGTTTCGGCATTCTCGATATGGTAGCCGCGCGTCTATCCCGCCCTGCAGGCGTCCCCTTCTTCCCGGAGACGCCATCCTGGCTCGATTCTCGCTGTCCCTGCTCCAACGCTCCTGGAAGAAGGGGACGCCTGCAGGGCTACGGCAGTGCCAACCGTAGCCGCGGGCCGTATCATGGAATTCCTTCAGCGTGATGCCGGGGAGGACACGTGAAGCCCGACAAGCAGCCGCATTCAGCCCCATCAGACCGGGAGGAACCGGCGCCCGTCAACCGCAGGGAATTCGTTTCGTCGGCAGTGGCGGCCGGACTGGCCGCGGCGGGAGCCGGGGCCGCCGGCACGGCGTCGGCACGACAGGCGACCGGCGATGCGCAGCCGCCCGGCGCACTGCCGCCCACGGCCGCCCAGGAGGCGATGGAATCGGAAATACCGGACGGCTACAGCGCCGGACAGGCGCGCGAGTATTTCGTCAGCAATCCGGGTTCCGATTTCATGCTGGATGTCATCCGGCGGCTAGGCCTGGAATACATCGCCACCAATCCGGGTTCCAGCTTCCGCGGACTGCAGGAATCCATCGTCAATTACGGCGGCAACCAGTCGCCCGAACTGCTGACCTGCGTGCACGAGGAACAGGCGGCGGCCATGGCCCATGGCTACTACAAGGTCGGCGGAAAGCCCATGGGCGTGCTCTGCCACGGCACCGTGGGACTGCAGCACGCTTCCATGGCGGTCTACAACGCCTGGTGCGACCGGGCGCCGATGATGCTGCTCGCGGGCAACCACCTGGAGGCGACGGAGCGGCGGGCGGGCGTGGAGTGGTCGCATTCCGCGCAGGACTGCGTTCGGGTCATACGGGACTACATCAAGTGGGACGACATGCCGCTTTCCCTGCAGCACTACGCCGAATCCATGGCCCGCGGCCTGAAGATCGCGATGACGCCGCCGGCGGGGCCCGTGGCAGTGGTGCTGGACGGGCATCTGCAGGAGGCCGAGGCAGGCGATCGGGACCTCGGTCCAATCGCCGTTCCCCTTAACCGGCCGCCCACCGGCGACGAGGCCGCGGTCGCCGAGGCGGCACGCTGGCTGCTGGAAGCGGAATCGCCGGTGATCGTGGCGGACCTGATGGCCCGTGACCAGGAGGGCGTGGAGCGGCTCGTCGCGCTGGCCGAAGCCCTGCAGGCTCCGGTGATCAACCAGTTCGGGCGCATGAATTTCCCCAACACGCACCATCTCTCGCAGGGAGCGGTTGCGGTGGCCCAGGCCGACGTCGTGCTCGGGCTGGAGCTCTTCGACGTCTGGGGCGTGATCAATACCGTGCGCGACCGGGTCCACCGGGACAGCGTGCGCAAGGCGCGGCCGGACGCCCGCGTGATCAGCATCGGGTCCGGCGAGCTGTTCACGAAGTCCAACTACCAGAGTTTCCAGCGTTTCTATCCGTCGGACCTTTCCATCGCCGGGGACGCGCAGGCCACGTTGCCGCTGCTGACCGAGGCCGTGCTCTCGGGGATGACGCCTGCGCGGCGCGCAAGCAACGAGGCGAGGGAAGCCCGCTGGCGGGAGACCCATTCGCTCGCCCGCGGCCAGGCCCTGGACGACGCGCGCTACGGCTGGAACGCGATTCCGGTAAGCACCGCCCGCCTCTACGCCGAACTGTGGCAGGTGGTCAAGGACCGGGACTGGGCGCTGGTCTCGGACGACGGCGCACAGAGCCGCTGGGCCCGGCGGCTGTGGCCCATCGAAAGGCACTACCAGTACATCGGCCGTTCGGGCGGCGCCGGTCTCGGCTACGGCGCTCCGGCGGCGGTCGGCGCGGCGCTGGCCCACCGCCCCGAAGGCCGGTTCGCGGTCAACGTGCAGAAGGACGGCGACATGATGTACACGCCGGGCGCGTTCTGGACCGCCGCCCATCACGGCATTCCGCTGCTGACGGTGACCCACAACAACCAGGGCTATCACCAGGAATACATGCACCTGCAGCGCATGGCGGCGCGGCGTCAGCGCGGAATCGAAAGCAGTTGGCGGGTGGGAAACGAATTGCGCAATCCCGACATCGACCTGGCCGGCATTGCCCGCGCCACGGGCGTGTGGGCCGAAGGGCCGATTCTGGATCCGGCCGATCTGGGCCCGGCTTTGGCCCGCGCCGCGGAGGTCGTCGACAGCGGAGAGCCGGCGTTCGTGGACGTTCGCTGTCAGCCGAGATGAGCGCGCGTTCGCGGATTCCCCGGCCGCGGGGCCTTGCCGTCCCGGTGCTGGTGCTGTGGACGCTGGGTTCCGCGCTTGCGTGGTCCGACGAGCCGGGCGGCGATGTCCAGCAAGGCCTTGCGCTGTATATCAGCCAGCAGTGCTGGCAGTGCCACGGCTATGAAGGACAGGGAGGCGTGGCCGGCGTCCGGCTCGCTCCGACACTTTTGCCCTTTGAAGCATTCGCGCGGCTGGTCCGGTTCACGAACCTGATGCCGGCCTATTCGCCGAAGGTGCTCAGCGACGAGCAGCTCCGGCTGATCTATGCCTATGTGCGCTCCATTCCGGAACCGCCGCCGCTGGAAGAGATTCCCGAACTGGACTTCGACTAGATCGCGCAGTTCGTCGCGTCGAATCCGTAGACCCACTCGGTGCTGGCGGCGCGCTGCCGTTTCTTGTCGCCGGTCAGGCGCTGGTACAGGTTCGTCTGCGCCCTGGATTGCAGGATGACGCGCGCCGTGCGTTCGCTCCGCACCGCCTGGTAGCGGGAGAGCGCCACGTCGAGGTCGTCGAAGGCCTCGATGCAGCGCGCCAGGACCGCGGCGTCCTCGATCGCCATGGCCGAGCCCTGCGCCATGAAGGGCAGCATGGGATGGGCCGCGTCGCCCAGCAGCGCGATGCGCCCGTAAACCCATTGCTCCAGCGGGTCGCGGTCGAACAGGCCCCACTTGTAAAGCGCGTCCGCTGGGGTTGCCGACAGCAGGGACTGCACGTCCGGATGCCAGCCGGCGAATTCTCCCTGCACTTCTTCCAGCCGCGCGGGCCGGTTCCAGCCCTCCTCCGCCCATTCCTGCTGCGCGGCGATGGCCACGTAGTTGACAAGCGAACCTCCGCGCAGCACGTATTGCACGATGTGCCGGTCCTCGCCGATCCACACGACCGACGCTTTGTCGGTTGCGCGTTCCGGCAAACCCAAGGCGGGCGCCAGCGCGCGCCACGCGACCTGCCCGCGGAACCGCGGCTGGGTATGTTCGACAAGCTGCGCCCGCATCGTCGAATGCACACCGTCGCACGCCACCAGCAGACTGCCCTCCGCCGAGGCGCCGTTGTCGAATCGCACAGTGGCGCCTGCGCCGTCCTGCGCGCAGCCCGTCGCCCGGTGTGCGGCGTAAAGGTCCGTGCCGCCCTGGTCCTTCACGGCGGCGAGCAGCGCGTCCAGCAGATCGCTGCGGTGGATGTGCAGCCAGGGAGCGCCGTAGGTCGATTCCATGCCGTGAGCCAATGGCGCGTCGCCCATCAGCGCCGCGTCGTCGAAACGCCGGTAGCGGGAAGCGGGCGGACGCATGCCGGTTCGATCCAGGGCCGCGCCCAGACCGAGATGGCGCAGCACCCGCGTTGCGTTGGGCGTCAGCATGATGCCCGCGCCGATTTCTCCGAACGCCGGGGCCTGCTCGTAGAGCCGCACGGAATGCCCGGCGCGGGTCAGGGCCAGCGCGCACGTCAGGCCCCCGATCCCGCCGCCCACAATGAGGACGTGCCCGGCCTTCATCACGCCCGGGCCGCGCCTAGCCCTTCAGCAGGAAGCCGGCGATCGCCTCGTGGATCCTGTGCCGGGCCGGCTGCAGATGCGCGTAGTCCCCGCCGCCCGGCACCAGGACCAGGGCCTTGTCCTCGGCCGGCAGCCTCTCGAAGTACTCGGCCCGCTGTATTCCGCCGTGCATGTACGCGGCCTTGCCCGCGCCGCTGCCGTAGATCATCAACACAGGACAGGCCAGCGCCTCCGGGTCGGCCGCGATGCTGCCGCGCGCGTTCTCGCGCCGGATGCCGTTGGGCGAACGCGGCTCGTGCTCGACCGCGTAATCCGCCAGCGCGCGTCGCATGTCTTCCGACCCGTACTGCGCTTCACGTTCGAAGAAGTAGTCCCAGCCCCCGCGCCACCAGGGCTCTTCCGGCTCGAACGGAATCAGGTTGCCGCCGCCCAGCGCAGGATCGAGCAGGACCATGCGGGCGACGCGGCCGGGGTTCTGCTCGCCGTAGCGGGCCACGATGCGCCCGCCCCAGGACCAGCCCAGCAGGTGCGGCCGCGGGTGGCCCTCGGCCGCCAGCCAGTCCATGACGCTGGCCAGGTCCTCGATCGCCGCGTCGGTATCAACGGTCAGCGGATCATCGGGAGCGTCGGACTGCCCGTATCCGCGCAGCGCAAAGGTCACGGCGCCCAGGCTGCGAGCGGCCAGCGCGTCCATCAGCGAATAGTCCTCGCCGCCCGGAAAACTGAAATCGAAGCCGGCCTGTCCGGTCAGGTTCGCCCCCTGCACCAGCACCACCACGTTGGAGGGCCGCTTATCGAGGCCTGTGCTTCTCGCCGACAGCTTCCCCACCGGCCCGGGAATGAAGAAATCGGTGCGCCGCGCCATCGCCGCTCCTGCGAAGCTGATCGCGCGAGATGATACATTCGCAGTCCTTGATCGCTTCCCGGGGGAGAGTTACATGAATAGACGCGATGTGCTGCAGGCATCCGCAATGGCGGTCTCCGCCGGCATTCTCGCGGGCACGTCGTCCAGCGGGCGGGCGGCCCAGGCGAAGCCGCAAGTCCAGCAGGGTTCCCTTCTGACGCCGCTGGACGAATCGAACCCGCTGGAGGCAAAGATCGTCGTATTCACGACGGTTTCGCCGGACGTGGACGCCAGCATCCGCTTCTACACAGAAGTGATCGAAATGGAACTCGCCGACGAGGGCACGCTGCCGGCCGACGTCACGACGGCGCCCGGCGCCGGACAGGCCGGCAGGCGCTACGCGGTCCTGCAAATGCCCGAACCCTCGATCAGCGCGCAGGTCCGGGTGCTCGAAGCGCCGCAGGGGGCTGCGGCCAACCGTCCGCGGCCCGATTCCGGCCCCTGGGACCCCGGCCTGCTCGTCATGGAGGGCGTAACCCGCGATCCGGCCGAGTCCTACCATCGCCTTGCGTCGGCGAACACGCCGGTAATCTCTCCGCCGCGCTACTACTTTTTCCGCAACTCGACCTGGGGCCGCGACGTGGACGTGATGAGCTACGCGGCTTTCGGTCCGGGTGGAGAACAGATGTTCATTACCGCCGACGTGCGCGGCGACCGGGCCGAGTGGACGCTGCCGAAACTGCATTCCGGGTTCGCCAATGCGGCGATCACCAGCCTCGACCAGCGCCCGGTGGACGCGTTTTACGAGCAGGCGCTCGGGCTCAGGCGCACCTCCCAGATGGAGTGCTTCCAGCGCAACACCAACGAGCTGATCGGGGCGCCGCACGACAGCTATTTCCTCTGGGGCAACGTGGGCGCCGGAGTCAGCATCGAAGTCTGGGAGTTCAAGGCGGCCTCCGGAACGCTTTACCCCACTTCGCTGGACCGGACCGGCCTTGCGATGATGACGATGCGCGTCAGCGACCCGTCCCGGATCCGCGAAATGTGCGAAGCGAACGGCATCGAGCCCGTGGGCGAAGGCGCGCTGCCGATCCCCGGCAACCCCGAACCCGAAGGTTTCACGCTGCGCGGCGCCGTCGGCGAACTGATCGAAGTCATTGCCTGAGCGTCCCACGCCGGGAGCGAGGGCATGACCCTCGCAGCGTCTCGCCTTCCCCGAGGGCGGGACGCCCTCGCCCCCAGGGACGCCCTCGCCCCCAGGGACGCCCTCGCTCCCGGGGACGGGTTCTCCGCCTCGTGCGGATACCGGCGCTATGTTCTCGGTCTGCTGCTGATCGTAATGACGCTCAACTACGCCGATCGCTACGTGATCGGCATTCTGCTGCCGCAGATCAAGATCGACCTGGCGCTGAGCGACACCCAGATCGGGTTCATCACCGGCGCCGCGTTCACGGTCTTCTACGCGCTGCTCGGCGTTCCCATCGCCAGCCTCGCCGACCGCCGGTCGCGCCGCAGGATCATCGCCGCGGCGCTGGCGCTGTGGAGCCTGATGACCTGCCTGTGCGGACTGGCCCGGTCGTTCGCGCAACTGGCGGTCTTCCGGGTGCTCGTGGGTATCGGCGAGGCGGGCTGCACGCCGCCGTCACATTCTCTGATATCCGACTATTTCTCTCCCAAGGAGCGCGCCATGGCGATGGCCGTGCTCGGCCTGGGCTCGTCCGTGGGCGTGTTCGTGGCCTTCCTGATCGGCGGCTGGATCACCGACGCCTATGGCTGGCGCGTCACGCTGGTGGCCTTCGGCGCCCCGGGCGTCCTGATCGCGCTGGTGGTTTATCTGACCCTGCGCGATCCGCCGCGCGGGCACAGCGAAGGCCTCGAGGTTGCGGAGAAGGCGCCGCGGATGTACCCGGCATTCCGCAGCCTGTGGTCAAAAGGCACGTTCCGCTACATGGTCCTGGGCGGCAGCCTGTACGGCATGGTCAGCACCGCGCTGCTGGCCTGGCTGCCGTCCTTCTACACCCGCACCCACGGACTGGAAGTCGCCGCCGTCGGCACCTGGCTGGCCTTCACCAAGGCCCTGCCCCACGCCGCCGGCACCCTGCTGGGCGGGCTGTTGGCCAGCCGGCTCGCGAAGTACGGAGCGAAGCCGCCCATCTATCTCTGCGCAGCCGTCCAGGCCCTGGCCGCGCCCTTCTATGCCCTCGTGCTCCTGGCCCCCGACCCTACGGCCGCGCTGCTGTGGCTCATCGTGCCGGCCTGCGTGGGCGTGATGCAGGGGCCGGTGCTGTTCGCCACCATCCAGGGCGTCGCGGAAGTCCGCACCCGGGCGGTCGCCTCGGCCCTGATGATCCTGATCATCAACCTGATCTCCGGCGTTATCGGCCCGCAATCGGTGGGCGTGGCCAGCGACTTGCTCGCGGGTTCGCTGGGCGCCAATTCGCTGGGCGTGTCGCTGCTGATCGTGTCCGTCACATGCAGCGTCGGCTCGGCCGCCCTGTTCTACCTCGCGTCCCGCAGCATCGAACAAGACCTCCAGCACTAGCCGCGGGCGCGCATCAGGATTATGCTTTGATGCTTTCCTGTATGATGCTATTATGCTTCCGACACTCATCCGGGAGCGCAAGATGAGAACCACCCTCACCATCGACGATGAAATCGCCAGCAGGCTGAAGGAAATTGCCTATCGCACCGGCAAGTCCTTCAAGTCGGTCGTCAACGAATCGCTGCGCGCCGGCATTACCGGCAGCGCAGACGTTCCGGCGCCGAAGTCCTATCGCTTGCGGCCGGCTTCACTCGGGGAAGTGGTGGGGCCGTACAACATCGACAAGGCCCTGCGTCTGGCGGATCGGATTGAAGACGAAGAGATTGCCCGCAAACTGCAAATGCGGAAATGATCCTTGTTGACGCCAACCTGCTGATTTATGCCGTGAACAGCGACGCGCATCAGCACAAGGCCGCGCGTGATTGGTTCGAACAGGTCCTCTCCGGGGACGGATCCGTGGGGCTGCCATGGGTTTGCCTGCTGGCGTTCCTGCGGATCACGACCCGTCCCGGCATCCTCGCCAATCCGCTTACCGTGGAAAAGGCCGTGGGGTTTGTCGAGAGTTGGCTTAAGCAACCCTTCGTCGAGCCGGTTACTCCCGGACCCGGCCACTGGCCGATACTGCGACATTTGCTGCATGCGACCGGAACGGCCGGCAACCTGACTTCAGACTTGCACCTTGCCGCGATGGCAATCGAGCGGGGCGCCCCGATCTACTCCGCCGATCACGACTATCAGCGGTTTGCCGGGCTGGATCACGTCAATCCGCTTGGCGAAATCTCCTGATCGCGGGCCCGGCGGAAAAGCGAACAAAACAACACCTGGCCTGGCCGCAGCGCCCGCGCACGGAGACGTCACTTCGGACGGGCCGCCAAGGAGGTCGTTCAGGGTGTTTTCGGGCATTTTTTCAGAATGGCGCCCCCCCCCCCATACCTCCCAGATGGGAGTATGGCGATTTCCCCTGGATTCTGTAGGATGCTCCGGCATCTCCCGCAAGCCAGGCTGCCGTTCAGGAAGACGTGTCGTGAACCCGCCCGATGCCTTCGACCGCATCCTTGCCTTGCTGCACCGGGCCACGCTCGACGAAGCCCGCTGGCCCGCCGCCACGGCCCTGATCGAAGAAGTCTGCGGCTTTGCGGGCAATCTGCTGATTGTCGGGGAACTGGTCGGCGACGACGTGCGCGTGGACTTCTTTCGTTTCCTTCGCCGCGGGGAGGCCCGGCAGGACCTGGGACGCTTGTACTTCGACGTGTATTACCCGCGCGACGAATTGCCGCGGCACGTGAGGGCGCGGCCCGCGGGCCAACTGAACCATATTCCCGAACTGTACACGGAACTCGAGCGGAGCACGTCGGTGGCCTACCGGGAGGGGCTGCTCCGCACCCAGGCGCAGAACGGCCTGATCGCGCGCCTCGACTGGCAGCATGGCCTGCGCGTCGTCTGGAGTCTCGGCGATCCCGTGGGCCGAGGCGGCTGGCAGTCCGACCACGTCCGGCTGATCGAGTCCCTGCTGCCGCACGTTCGCCAGTTCGTCCGCGTCCGCCAGGCGCTGGCCGGCGCCGACGCGCTCAGCGCCGGGCTGGCCGGCCTGCTGGAAATCAGCGATATCGGCGTGCTGCACCTGGACCGGGACGGGCGCGTGCTGGCGGCGAACGGCCCCGCCCTGGAAATCCTGCGCCGCGGCCAGGGGCTGTCCGACCGTGAAGGCGCGCTCCACGCCTCGCTGCCGGCGGATGACGGCCGACTGCAGCGGCTGCTGAAACGCGCGCTGCCCGGCGGTGCGAATGGGGCGCCGGCCGGCGGATCGATACGGATCCAGCGCCCCCGGCTCAGGTCGCGGCTGGAACTTCACGTGCATCCCGTGGACTCCGCGCAGGCGGACTACGGAGGCCGGCGGGCAGCGGCGCTGGTGCTGGTGGTCGATCCCGAGAACCGTCCGCCCATCGATCCGGTCCGGGTGGCGGCGCTGCTCGGCCTGACGCCGTCCGAGGGCCGCGTGGCAGCGCTGCTGGCCGAGGGCCGGCCGGTGCGCGAGATCGCTGAAACTACAGGCCTCAAGGAAAGCTACGTGCGCTGGCTTTTGAAGCAGATTTACAGGAAGCAGGACATTTCCGGGCAGATCGCCCTGGTGCAAAGGGTCCTGTCCGCCCAAGGTCTGCCTCGGCGATGACGGCCGGGCGGGCGACACGCCGCTTCGCCCTACTGCCGCCTTTACATCGTCCCTCTCTATCTCCCAAATGGGATATGACACGCAACCTCTACCAATAAGTGTGCGGGTGGGGTGGGAGTAGCCAGTTCGGGATTTCTGTGGAAACATAGGCGGAGTCCGGCGCGAACGTCGGGCACTAGGGAGAAAAGCGGGAATCGAACATGAGCGACAACTACGACGTGATCATCATCGGCGCGGGTTCGACCGGAATGCCGGCGGGCATTTTCGCGGCCGAGCGCGGCGCCACGGTGCTGCAGATCGAGGCGGACAAGCGGATCGGGGGCACGCTGTACTGGTCGTCCGGCCAGATGAGCGCGGCCGGCACCCGGCTGCAGGAAGCCGCCGGAATCAACGACAGCGCCGAGGAGCACTACGAGGACGCGATGCGCATCTGCAACGGCACGATGGACCCGGCCCTGGGCCGCATCGCGATTGACAACGCGAGCGACACGCTGGACTGGCTCATGGGCCTGGGTTTCGAGCCGCTGCCCGGCCACCCGGTCGCCGGCAGCGCGCATGAGCCCTACCGCACGCGCCGCTATTGCTGGGGCGAGAAACTGGGCGTCAGCGTTCTCGACGCCATGACGCCTCCGTTCCAGCGGTTGATCGCGAACGGCCGCATCGATCTCAGGCTTGAAACGCGATTCACCCGGCTGCTCCAGGACGATTCGGGCGCCGTGAGCGGCGTCGAAGTCGAAACGCCGTCCGGATCCACGGAGCGCCATTACGGAAAGAACGTCGTCCTGGCCTCGGGAGGCTATGCGGCCAACCTCGAGATGTGGGCCGAAATCACGCCGCAGTACACGCTCACCTCGTACTGCAATCCGTACTCGCGCGGCGACGGCATCCGGGCCGCGCAGGAACTGGGCGCCACGGTGTCGGGAGGCGACTCGTTTCTCACGACCGTGGCCGGCTTCCGGCAAGACGCCGACGACCCGCTGTCGGGCGCCCACCTGCGCCTGAACCCGGCCATCCGCAAGCCCTGGGAGTTTTACGTCGATGGCCAGGGCAAACGGTTCGTGCGCGAGGACCATCCCAGTATCGACCACATCGAACGGGCGGTGCTGGCCTTGCCCGACTTCACGCTGTACGTGATATTCGACGAACCGATGCGGCAGAACGCGCCGGTGATCACGATGGAGACCCGCGGGGAGATGGCGGCGCGATTCGGCAAGCACGCGCACTTCCTCAGGGCCGACAGCCTTGCCGATCTGGCCGCGCAGATCGGAGCGGACCCCGAAACGCTGGAGCGCTCCACCGCGCAATTCAACCAGGCGGTGGAGTCGCGCCACGATCCCGCGTTCGGACGCGAGCACATGATCCGCCCGATCGGCACGCCGCCGTTCTACGCAATCAAGGCGGTCGGCTTTACCGTGGTCAGCCCGGCGGGCATCGACGTGGACGCGGACCTAAGGGTCCTGCGCGAAGACGGCTCGGCGATCCCGAACCTGTATGCCGCGGGTGAAGCACTGGGCTTCAGCAGGCTCAGCGGCAATGCGTTTGTGGGGGGCATGTCGCTGACACCCGCGATCACGTTCGGCCGCCTGCTGGGACGGGACATTCTCCGTTGGGAGAACGGCGGGGGCTGACCGCCGGGAAACGACGCCGCATGTCCGGCATCATCGACATCGTCTGCAACCTTTATACGCCCCGAACGGTGGCGGAGGGCCGCACCGGCATGGACGACGCGTTCAGGGACCAGATCCGCATGCCCGGGGACATGCGCGGCGGCGTCGAAATCGACGACTACCTCGCCCGGATGGACCGCGCCGGGATCGAGCGGTCGCTGCTTGTCGCCGTGCGGGCGGGGCAAATCGGCATGCCGGAGTCCTTCGCGGTGCCTTATATGTACGTACGCGAAGTTTGCGAGAAGCATCCGGAGCGCTTCTCGGGACTGGCGGGAATCGACCCCACGCGCGGAATGGCGGGGCTGAAGGAGCTGGAGTACGCGGTGAAGGAACTGGGTTTCGTCGGCGCCCACTGGTACCCGCACTGGTTCTCGATGCCGCCCGACGCGGCCCGCATGTATCCGTATTACGCCAAGTGCTGCGAACTCGATATCCCGATCATGATGCAGGTCGGCCAGAACCTCGTTTACAGCCGCTCGACGCGCCTGCCTTCGGTCGGGCGGCCGATCGCGCTGGACCCGGTGGCGGTCGATTTTCCCGATCTGAAGCTGATCGGCATTCACATCGGCGTACCGTGGACGGAGGAGATGATCGCGATGTGCTGGAAGCATGAGAACGTCTACACCGCGGGCGACGCCTACGCCCCCCGCTACTGGCCGGCGCCTTTCGTCCACTACCTGAACTCCTACGGACGCGACAAGGTCATGTTCGGCACCGACTGGCCGGTCATCGAGCCCGAGCGCGCGGTGGCCGAAGTCAACGAACTGGAACTCAGGCCGGAATCCCGCCGGCGCTTGCTGCGCGACAACGCGCTGCGCGTCTTCGGGCTCCCCTCGCAGTGAACGACACGATCCCCCGCCCGCCGTCGTCGTACCGGCCATTGTCCATCGCCGGCGGAATACGTGCGGCCATGTACCGCGATCCCTCGAAAGTCGCCGTGCGCTGCGGCGAGGCCGAGCGGACCTACGGGGACCTCGTCACGCGCATCGACAGGGTCAGCACCTTCCTTCTGGAGGGCCTGGGTCTTGAACGGGGCGTCAACGGTGCCATACTCGCCGGGAACAGTATCGAGTACCTGGAGATCGTGGCCGGCGCGGCCCAGGCCGGGATCCCGCTGGCCACCGTCAATCCGCGCCTCATCGCCACCGAAGCGGCGGAGATCTGCGAGGATTCCGAGGCCCGCGTGCTGTTCGTCGATCGGGCGCGCGCGGAACAGGCGCACGACGGCGCCTTCGGTTCCTTCGAGCATGTCGTGGCCATGGGCGACGACCTGGAACAACGGCTGGCGGGCGCCCGCGCGCGCTCCGACCATCCGCCGGTCCACGAATGGGAGCCCTTCACCATTCCGTACACCTCCGGAACGACGGGCAAGCCCAAGGGCGTCGTCGTTTCCCACCGGTCGCGAATCCTTTCCTTCTACGGCATGGCGGTGGAGTACGGCTGCTATTCGCCGGACGACCGTTTTCTTGGCTTTACGCCGCTGTGCCACGGCGGGGGCATGGGGTTCAGCCTGGCGGCGATCTACTGCGGCGGCTACCTGGAACTGTGCGAGCGCTTCGATCCAGAGCAAACCTTGCGCCGCTTCGGGGAGGACCCCATAAGCGGCGTGTTCATGGTGCCCACGCACTTCCACGACATCTTTGCCCTGGAGGAGAAGGTTCTGTCGCGCCACGCGCGCCCGTCGCTGAAATCCATCATCTCCAACGCCGCCCCGCTGCCGCAAGTCACCACGGAGCGGGTCGTCGACTACTTCGGGGAAGGCGTTCTGCATGAAACCTACGGGTCCACCGAGGCCGGCATCGTGAGCAACCTGCGCCCGGCCGACCAGCTCCGCAAGCAGCGCTGCGTGGGACTGCCTTTCACCTCCACGCGCATCCGCCTGCTGGAGGGGGACCGCGAGGTCGGTCCCGGCGAGGTGGGCGAACTGTTCTCCCTGAGCCCCTTCCTTTTCAACGGCTACTGGCGAAAGCCGGAGGAGACCGCGCGGGCCTTCCGCGGCGGGTGGGTGTCCGTGGGCGACCTGGCGCGCCGCGATGAAGAGGGTTACCTCTATATAGTGGACCGGAAGAAAGACATGGTGATCAGCGGCGGGATCAACGTCTATCCCAGCGAGATCGAGGAAGTGCTGGCGCGGCATCCGGGCGTGGCCGAAGTGGCGGTCGTGGGCGTGCCGGACGACCGCTGGGGAGAAAGGCTCGAGGCCTTTGCCACTGTTCGCGCCGGCGCCACGCTGCGCCATGCGCAACTGGCGGATTATTGCGAGGGCCGCCTGGCCCGGTTCAAGGTCCCCAAGAGGCTGACGACGCTGCCCGAACTGCCGCGCAACGCGGCCGGCAAGATTCTGAAATCCGAACTGAGAAAGCTCGCGGTCAGCGATTGAGGGCGCCTGGTGCGCCGCGCATGTCGGCGAGCTGCTTCTCGGTGAGCCGGTAGGACACCAGCCAGAACAGGGCCAGCGCCTGCAGGGTCGCGGGAATCCAGGCCTTGCCGTTCACGATGGCGGTAATCGCGCTGTCCGGCTGCTCGACGGCGCCCAGCGTCGTTTCCACGAGGCCCGTGGCGGAGAAATAGAATCCCATCAGCAGCGGCCCCAGCGCAAATCCGGTCTTTTCGACAAAGCCCAGGACCCCGGTGTAGAGCGCTGTGCGGACCTTGCCTGTCCGGATGCGGTCGTATTCGATCGTGTCCGGCAGCATCGAGAATCCGATCGTCAGGCCCCCCGCGCCGAATATGCCGACAAGACAGGACCTTATGACAAACACTAGGTCGCCTTCGGTCGGAGTCGCGAACGCCCACGAGATGAGCATCGCGCCCGAGCCGACGATCGCGACCATATAGACCCAGCGCTTGTCCTTGCCTCGGCTGAAGTGAGCCCAGAGCGGCACCGTGCAAAGGCCGGCGAGGTTGCCCGCCAGCGTGGAAAGCGCCACACCCCCTTCGCCCCGTTCCAGGAAATAAGTCATGTAGAACAACAGTGCGCTGCCGTTGACGCCAACGCCCAGGTACAACGTGGCCTTGAGCGCGGCCAGTGTAAGGAAGGGCCGGTTGTTCGCCAGCGCCCGGAAGTAGTCGGCGATCGAATAGCGGTCCTGCTGCGAGCTGGGCAACTCCCGCGCGCGCCTGGTCAGCAGCACCGTCGTCATCATTGTTGCCGCGATCAGGATGCCCACCAGGATCGCGACGATCCCGTAGGCCCTGCGATCGGCGCCCAGGTAGTTGATCAACGCCGGCATGCCGGCGCCGATGAGGATGCCCGCGAAATTGGAATACCCCACCCGCCACGCCATGATGGACGTGCGCTCGTTGTAGTCGTCGGTCATTTCCGCGGGCATCGCCATGAACGGCACGTAGAACAGCGTGTAGCCGGTGAAATAGCCGATCAGCACGATGAGCTGGTAGATGGCGAGGGCATTCATCGACGCCAGCGCCGGTACGTTGAACGTCAGGATCAGCGCCAGTCCGGACATGAACGCTCCCAGCGCCATCCACGGGCGACGGCGGCCCCAGCGGCTGCGGGTGGTGTCGCTCAAGAACCCGATCATGGGGTCGCTGAACACGTCGTAGATGCGCGTGATGAACAGGATGAGTCCCGCCAGGGCCGGGTCCACTCCCAGATGATTGACGAGGAAGAACAGCACGAAGACGTTGACGATGAACAGCATTCCCAGGCAGCCCATCGAGCCGACGCCCCAGCCCGCCTTCAGCGACAGCGGCAGCTTGCCGACGTAGCCTGGCGGGTGCTGTTGCGGGGATCCGGCCACGGCCCGGGCCTGTCCGCTGTCCGCGGCGGCCATGCTCAGTCCTCGGCGGCCATTTCGCGCAGACGGGGAAACACTTCGCTGCCGAGAAGTTCCAGGTTGCGCAGCGTGTGGCCGTAGTCTTCCACGGCGAAGTGCGACACGCCCAGGTGCCCCACGCCGAACCTCACGCGCAGTTCGTTCAGTTGCCGCGCGACCGTTTCGGGGCTTCCGACAATGATCTGGCGGGTCTCCAGCGCCTTTTCGTAGCCCTGGGTGAAGAAGGCATAGGGCGTTCCGCCCATGTACCGGCGCCTGGCGATGGCCGCCTCGCGGCTCACGTAGCCCGGCGGCGCCATCCAGGCGCCCACGTCGGGATGGATCTTCATGTCCACCATGCTGGTGACCTGCGCCACACGGCCGCCGAACTGCTCCCGGCCCTCCTCCAGCGCCTGCTCGTCGGTGGGCGCCACGTGCACGCGGGTGAAGTAGCCGCGGTGGGCGGGCGTCGGCGTATGGCCGTGCTCTACCGCGATCTCGTCGTAGGCCTTGAACAGCGCATCGGTCGCCTCCAGCCGGGTGGCCAGGGCCACGTAGGGGTAGCCGCGCTCGGCGGCGAATTCAACCGTCTCGCGGCTGGTGGATCCCGGAATCATGACCGGCGGATGCGGCTTCTGCAGCGGCAGCACCCAGGGATTGACGCAACGGTAGTTGTAGTGCTTGCCCTCCCAGACGAACGGTCCGGGCTGGGTCCAGGTCTTCAGGATCAGGTCGTGCGCCTCGGAGAACATGTCCCGGTTGTGCAGCGTGTTGACCGACATGGCCAGCGACTCAACCGCCCCGCCCCGCACGAAGCCGGAAATGAGCCGCCCCTTCGAGAACAGGTCGATCAGCGCCAGCTCCTCGGCCAGGCGGACCGGGTTGCCGTTGATCGGGAGGATGTTGCCGGCGATGAAGATCTTCACGCGTTCGGTGAGCTTGGCCACGACGGCCGCGTACAGGTTGGGTGCGGGAGACATCGCCGCCGGGGCGTTGTGATGCTCGTTGACGACGATGGAGTCGAAGCCCACCTGCTCGGCCACCACGTATTCCTCGTGATAGCGCTCGAACAGGTCGGCGGCGCGCTCTCCGTCGAAGTGGCGATTGGAGAACTTGAGCATCACGGCGCCGAACTCGGCCGCCGCTTCATGCGGATAACCAAGATAGGGATGGTTGACGAAGTAGTGCAGTTGGAACATGGATCAGACCGCCTACAGCCCGGCGCCGAAACCGGTCACGGCGTCTGCGAACTCGACGGGCTTTTCCAGGTGCGCGTAGTGCCCGGCGTCGCCGATCGTGGCCAGTTCGGCCGCGGGCAGCGCGTCCAGGAAGCGCTCTGCAACCACCGGCGGCGTGATGACGTCGTTCGCGCCCCACAGGAGCAGCGCCGGGTTCGTAAAGCGCGCCAGCGCCGGCAGCAGCGACCGGTCGTGCATGTACGGCTTGAAGCCCAGCAGCGCCGCGAGCTCCATCACTTCCAGGTCCTGGGTGACCGCGTCGTCGTCAAGTTCGCCCGACCACAGCTTCTGGAACGCGGCCGAGCGTGCGTCGTTGTAGCCGAATGAGATGTAGCGGCGGTACGGCATCAGGAACAGGTCCGGCGTGTTCATCTCGCCGGTGGCGGTGCCCTGCGAACCGGTCAGCACCAGTCCCGCGAACCGGCCGGGCTCCATCGAAGCCATTTCCGCCGCGATCCAGCCGCCCATCGAGACGCCGCCCAGGATGCAGTTGCGGATCCCGCCGCCGTCGAGCGCCGCAAGCAGGACCTTTGCGATGTCGCGCACGCCGTTCACCCACTCGGGCAGCACCGATGCGCCGATGCCGGGCAGGGTCGGCGCCAGGACCGTGAAGCGCTCCGCCAGGCGCGCGTGGTGCGGCAGCCAGCCGCGCTGCCCTTCTTCACCATGCAGCCAAAGGAGTTGCGGGCCGCTGCCTCCCTTGAGGACTTCGAGCGGCGCAAGGCCCGTCAGCGTGACGGTTGCCCGCCCATCCGAGTTATTCATGAAAAATGCCGGAGTCCCTCCGCCCGGTAATGTAGCCTCACAGCCGGTCCATTGCCAGCTTCCGGCTGCAACTCACGACGCTTCGGCCGCCGATTTCCGGCCGAAAGGCGCGCCTGGACGGGGGTGTAAAATGTTGCGGTTATGACCGATGACACCAACGTAATGCCGGCAGCCCGGCCATTTGAGATCGTGACCCTGGAACAGACCGCTTCTCCGGACGGTTCCGACGCCGACAACTGGTATCGCTACGAACTGACCCAGGGGACCACAACCATTACGGGCTACAAGCAGGGCGAGGCCGACGAGGTGCGCGAAGAGGTCACCAGTCTCGTATCGCGATTGAACGAGCGGCGCGCGGGCAAGACCAGCCGCGTGCATCTCACGCGGATCGGCCGCAAGAGCCAGCAGCGGGCGCAGGCGGCCACCCGCAACAGTTGAAACCGGCGCCGTATGTCCATTGACGTTCTCGTAAGCGAAGTGGGGCCGCGCGACGGCCTGCAGAGCCTCAAGGTGATCATGCCCACCGAGGCCAAGAAGGCCTGGATCAGGGCGGAGGCCGCCGCGGGCGTGCCCGAAATCGAAGTGGGCTCCTTCGTGCCCCCCAAACTGCTGCCGCAGATGTCCGACTGCGAGGAACTCGTGCGTTACGCCGTGACCATCCCCGGTTTGCACGTCACCACCCTGGCGCCGAATCTCAAGGGCGTGGAGCGGGCGGTGTCGGCCGGCGCCCACAAGGTGAGCATCCCGGTTTCGGCCAGCGAGACCCACAGCAAGGCGAACGTACGCAAGAACCACGCCGAAATGCTGGAAGAGGTCCGCCGCATCAACAAGATGCTGGACGAACTGCCCGAGGAGCGCCGCCCGATTTTCGAGGCCGGAATCGCCACCGCATTCGGCTGCACGATGGAAGGGCCTGTGCCCGAGAGCAAGGTGCTGGAACTGGCCCATGCGTTGGTCGAGGCGGGTTGCCGGGAAGTGGGGCTGTCGGATACGACCGGCTACGCGAACCCCGCGCAGATCCGGCGGCTGGTGCGCCGCGTGCGGTCCGAGATCGGCGAGGAGAAGCTCACCGGCGTGCATCTCCACAACACCCGCGGCCTGGGGCTGGCCAACGCGATGGCGGCGCTGGAAGAAGGCATCACAACGCTCGACAGTTCGCTGGGCGGCATCGGCGGCTGCCCGTTCGCCCCCGGCGCCAGCGGCAACATCGTCACCGAGGACCTGGTCTTCATGCTGGAATCGATGGGCCTCAACACCGGCATCGACCTCGACCGCCTCCTGAAGGTGCGCGACGTGGTCAACGAAGCATTGCCCAGCACCGAGATGTACGGCTTCACCCCCGAAGCCGGCCTGCCCCTCGGGTTCCACCCCGGCTGGGGCACCGCCTAGGGCGCATACCTCTCATAGACGCAATTCTTGGCATATACGCTGCAATAGTTATTGCTGATAGCAGCCGCGAACGCTAAACTGGGTCGCGCATAAAAATACGCCGCGCCGTACGCTGCAATCCAAGAGAGCATCAGCTCCGCGTACGGTTGCGGCATTTTTGTTGCTTGATTCAGTCGTGCGGAGATACGCAGTCCTTATTGACGCTGGCTTTCTGAAACGGAAGCTGGGCTCGTCTGACCGTCCACTTGGAGCCGACAGCGTTCAAGGATTCATCGAGGGACTTTCGAAGCTATCCGAACTGAAGGATTTACATCTTCACAGGGTGTATTTCTACGATGCACCTCCACTGAGATCAACTCAAAGGAAACCTCTCTCCGGCGGGAAAATATCACTCGCCGATACGTCACTGGCCGCGAGCAACCAAAAACTGCATAGGGAACTTAAGGCTGTGCCGTTCGTTGCGCTACGTATGGGAGATCTTAAGTTTCGGGGATGGAGGTTGAGGGCACGTGAACTACCCGAAGAGACGCATGCCATGCAGGTTACTGCAGAACACCTGATTCCCAACATCCACCAAAAAGGAGTCGACATGCGTGTCGGCCTGGATATTGCGTCGCTGACACTTAAGAAGCAGGTCGAAGTCATCGTTCTTGTTACGGGGGATAGCGACTTCGTCCCAGCCATGAAATTCGCCCGGCGCGAGGGCGCGCAGTTATTTCTTGTCTGCTTGGGGCATCAGATTACGGGAGAAATGCGTGAACACGCCGATCTGTTGCTGGAGTTTTCCAGCAACTAAAGCTTCCGTTGTGCAAGAAGACCGCGCATAGGGCATTTTCGCTCTCGTTCAGGAAGACAGGTCGTGAATCCGCTCGACGCCCCCCGGCGTTACGGGAGTTCGGTGGAACCCATGAGGTGGCGGTCGATTTCGCGGGCCGCTTCCCGGCCTTCGTTGATGGCGTTTACGATCAGTGACTGGCCCCGGCGGCAGTCGCCGGCTGCGAACACGTTTTCCACGTTGGTCCGGTACTTGCCGTACTCGGCCCGATAGTTGCCGCGCTCGTCGTAGGCCAGGTCCAGCGCGTCGGAGACGGCGTGCTCGGGGCGCAGGAAACCCATCGCCAGAAGCACCAGGTCGGCCGGCCACTCCCGTTCGCTGCCGGGCACGTTTTCGAACTTGCCGTCCTTCAGTTGGACGTCAATAGTGCGAATACCGGACACTCTTCGTCCATATTTCATGGTTCCGTTAGCACCGGACGCGCCCCCAACCGTGTGCGCGGTGAATTCCGTTGACGAAATCAGGTAAACACGTGGGTCCTTCCCGAACAGGGCCGCGGACTCCTGGTGGCCGTATTCGGTGCGGAAAATCACCGGCCAGGTGGGCCAGGGGTTGTTCGGCGCCCGCGTCGCCGGCGGCTGCGGCAACAGCTCGAAGTTGACCAGGCTCCTGCAGCCGTGGCGAAGCGCCGTGCCGATGCAGTCGGTTCCGGTGTCGCCGCCGCCGATCACGATCACGTCCTTGTCCTTCGCGGAAATGTAGTTGCCGTCGGCGAGATTGGAATCGAGCAGGCTGCGGGTGTTCTGCGTCAGAAAATCCATCGCGAAGTGCACGCCTTCGAGGTCGCGCCCGGGAATCGGCAGGTCGCGCGGAACGGTCGCCCCGGTCGCCAGCAGCACCGCGTCGAACTCCTTCGCCAGGTCGCGCACGTCGATGGAGCCGCCGCTGCCGTCGCCGACGTCCGCGTTCACGCGGAACTCCACACCCTCCTCCCGCATCAGGTCCAGGCGCCGCTCGACGATTTCCACCTTGTCGAGCTTCATGTTCGGGATGCCGTAGGTAAGCAGTCCGCCGATACGGTCGGCGCGCTCGTAGATAACGGCGATGTGGCCGGCCCGGTTCAACTGCTGCGCCGCGGCCAGTCCGGCGGGCCCGGAACCGATCACCGCGACGCGCCGTCCGGTTCTGGAAGACGGCGGCTCGGCGACGATCCAGCCCTCCGCGAATCCCCGGTCGGCGATGGCCATCTCGATGTCCTTGATCGTGACCGCGGGGTCGGTGATCCCCAGAACGCAGGCGCCTTCACAGGGTGCCGGGCATACGCGGCCGGTGAATTCGGGAAAATTGTTGGTCTTGTGCAGGCGGTCGAGCGCTTCCCGCCACTGGTCCCGGTAGATCAGGTCGTTCCACTCCGGGATCAGGTTGTGGATCGGGCAGCCGTCGTCCGACTGGCAGAACGGCACTCCGCAATCCATGCAGCGCGCGCCCTGCCGGGCGAGGTGCGCGGTGTCAGGTCCCGTGTAGATCTCGCGGAAATCGCGCAGGCGCTCGTTCGCGTCGCGATACGGCGCGGACGCGCGCGCGTACTCCATGAAACCCGTCGTCTTGCCCATCGCGCTTGTGCTCAGGCTGCGGCGGCAGCGGTCTTGAGCTGTTCAAGCACCCGCTTGTAGTCCACGGGCATGACCTTGACGAACTGCCCGACGCTGTTCCGCCAGTCTTCGAGTATCGCCCGGGCGACGGTGGAACCGGTGAAGCGCAGGTGCCGCTCGATCAGCTCCCTGACCTCGGCCCGGTCCGGTTCCGCCTCCAGCGGTTCCAGCTCCACCATCTCGGGGTTGCAGAGGTCGGCGAATTCCCCGTGCGGGTTCCACACGTAGGCCACGCCGCCGCTCATGCCGGCGGCGAAATTGCGCCCGGTGCGCCCGAGTATGACCACGCGCCCGCCCGTCATGTATTCGCAGCCGTGGTCGCCGACGCCCTCGACGACCGCGCGGGCGCCGCTGTTGCGCACGCAGAACCGCTCCGCCGCCACCCCCCGGAAGAAGCACTCGCCGGAGGTGGCGCCGTAGAGCACGACGTTGCCGACCAGGATGTTGTCCTCCGGCGTGAAGCGCGACTCCGCGGGCGGGTAGATGATCACGCGCCCGCCCGACAGGCCCTTGCCCACGTAGTCGTTGGCGTCGCCCTCGACCTCCAGCGTGACGCCGCGGGCCAGCCAGCAGCCGAAGCTCTGACCGGCGTGACCGCGGAACTTGAAGTGGATGGAGCCGTCCGGCAGCATCTCCGGACCGCAGCTCCGGATGATGGCGTTCGAAAGTATGCCGCCCACGACCCGGTTCGCATTGCTGATGGGCAACTCCTCGTAAACCTGTTCGCCTCGCGCCAGCGCCGGTTCGGCCAATTCGATCAGCCTGTAGTCCAGCGCGCGCTCGAGCCCGTGGTCCTGCTCGTGCATGGCGTAGGCGCCCAGGAAATCCGGCGGCTCCTCCGCCGGCGTCAGCAGTTCCGTCAGGTCGATGCCGCCGGCCTTCCAGTGATCCACCGCCGCGGAGGCATCGAGCGCATCCACCCGCCCCACCATCTCGTTGACCGTGCGGAAGCCCAGGTCGGCCATGATCCGGCGCAATTCCTTCGCGACCATGAAGAAATAATTGATGACGTGTTCCGGCAGGCCCTCGAATTTCGCCCGCAATGCCGGGTCCTGCGTAGCGATCCCCACCGGGCAGGTGTTGAGATGGCACTTGCGCATCATGATGCAGCCCAGCGCGATCAGCGGCGCGGTCGAGAAGCCGAACTCCTCGGCGCCGAGCAGGCAGGCGATCGCGACGTCGCGCCCGGTCTTGAGCTGGCCGTCGGTCTGCAGCACTACCCGCGAGCGCAGGTTGTTGACGACCAGCGTCTGGTGCGTCTCGGCAATGCCCAGTTCCCAGGGAAGCCCCGCGTGCTTGATCGACGTGAGCGGCGAGGCCCCGGTGCCGCCGGAATCCCCGGCGATCACGAGGTGGTCCGAGCGCGCCTTGGTCACGCCCGCGGCCACCGCCCCCACGCCGATCTCCGCGCCGAGCTTGACGCTGATGCGCGCCTCGGGGTTGCCGTTCTTCAGGTCGTGGATGAGCTGGGCGATGTCCTCGATCGAATAGATGTCGTGGTGCGGCGGCGGGCTGATGAGCCCCACGCCGGGCGTCGAATGGCGGATCGCGGCGATGGTCTCGTCGACCTTGCGGCCGGGCAGTTCGCCACCCTCCCCGGGCTTGGCGCCCTGCACGATCTTGATCTGCAGTTCGTCGGCGTTGGTCAGGTAGTTGATGGTCACGCCGAACCGGCCGCTGGCCACCTGCTTGATCGCGCTGCGCGCCGAATCGCCGTTCGGCATTGGCGTATAGCGGCGTGAATCCTCGCCGCCCTCGCCGGTGTTCGACTTGCCGCCGATGCGGTTCATGGCCACGGCCAGCATTTCGTGGGACTCAGCGCTGATGGAGCCGAAACTCATGGCCCCGGTGGCGAATCGCTTGACGATCTCGCTTTCTGGTTCGACCTCGTCGACTTCGATGGACCCGCCGTTGACGCCGCTCACGAACTCCAGCAGCCCGCGAAGGTTGGCCTTGGCGGTGTTCTCCCGGTTCGCGTGGTCGGCGAAGCGCCAGTAGGCGCTCTCGTCATTGGTCCGGGCGGCCACCTGCAGGTCGGCTATGGCCTGCGGGTCCCACATGTGCGTGTCGCCGTGCCGGCGCCAGTGGAAGTCGCCGGGGTTAGGCAGCACAACGACGTTGCCGTTGCGCCCCGGATAGCCGAGCGCGTGACGGCGCTCCAGCTCCTCGGCGAGGACCTCCAGGCCCACGCCCTGCACCCGGCTCGCGGTGCCGCGGAAGGCGCGCTCGATGACGTCGTCCGCCAGCCCCACCGCCTCGAAGATCTGCGCGCCCTTGTAGGACTGCAGCGTGGAGATGCCCATCTTCGCCATCACCTTGAGCATGCCCTTGGCGGTGCCCTTGCGGTAGGCCTCGACGACATCGCGGCGGGTGGCGACGTGCGGTGCATCGTCGAAATAGCCCTTCTCGAGCGAGTCCCACAGCGCCTCGAAGGCGAGATACGGATTGATGGCGTCGGCGCCGTAGCCCGTCAGCAGGCAATGGTGATGCACTTCCCGGGCCTCGCCGGTCTCCAGGATGATGCCGATGCGCGTGCGCGCGTGGGTCTCGACCAGGTGATGGTGCACGGCCCCCACCGCGAGCAAGGCGCTGATCGGCACCCGCTCCTGCCCGACGGCGCGATCGGAGAGCACGATGAGGCTGTAGCCCTCGTCGATGGCCCGGCTTGATTCGGCGCAGATGCGGTCCAGCGCGGCCGTCAGGCCCGCTACGCCCGAACCGGCCCCATAGGTGATGTCGATGGACGCCGTCTTCCAGCCCCGGTAATCGAGGTGCCTGATGGCCGCCAGTTCTTCGTTGGACAGGATGGGATGCGGGATGCGCAGCCGGTGCGCGTGCTCCTCCGTGGTCTCCAGCAGGTTCCGTTCCGGGCCGCAGTAGCAGTCCAGCGCCATGATGACCTCTTCCCGGATCGAGTCGATGGCCGGGTTGGTCACCTGGGCGAAACGCTGCTTGAAGTAGTCGTAGAGCATGCGCGGCTTGTCGGACATCACGGCCAGCGCGGCGTCGTTGCCCATGGAGCCGAGTGGATCGCGCAGTTCCCGGACCAGCGGCTGCAGCATGATGTCCATGGTCTCGACGGTGTAGCCGAAGGCGTTCATGCGCGCCGTCAGCGTGGCCGGTTCGCGCGCCGGCGGCAGCGCGGGCGGCAGTTCCTCGAGTTCGATGCGCTGCTTTTCGAGCCAGTCGGCGTAGGGACGGGCGGACGCCCATTCGCCCTTGATTTCCTCGTCCGGGATCATGCGGCCCTGCTCGAAGTCGATCAGGAAGATGCGCCCCGGCTTGAGGCGCCCCTTCCTGACCACGCGTTCCGGGGCGACCCGCACCACGCCCACTTCCGAGGCCATGATGCAGCGGTCGTCGTCGGTGATGTAGTAACGGCTCGGCCGCAGCCCGTTGCGGTCGAGCACGGCGCCGATATAGGTGCCGTCGGTGAACGCGATCGAGGCCGGACCGTCCCAGGGCTCCATCAGGCAGGAGTGGTATTCGTAGAAGGCGCGCCTGGCCGCGTCCATGCCGCCGTGCTGCTGCCAGGCTTCGGGAATCATCATCAGCACCGCTTCCTGCAGCTTGCGCCCGGTCATCAGCAGGAACTCCAGCACGTTGTCGAAGGACCCGGAGTCGGAACAGTCGGGCTCCACGATCGGAAACAGCCTGGCCAGGTCGTCGCCGAACAGCGGCGAACTCAAGACGCCCTCGCGGGCGTTCATCGCGTTGACGTTGCCGAGCAGCGTGTTGATCTCGCCGTTGTGGCACATGAAGCGGTTGGGCTGCGCGCGGTCCCAGGACGGGAAGGTGTTGGTGCTGAAGCGCGAATGCACCATGGCCAGGTGCGACTCGAAGTCCGGCTGGCCCAGGTCCGTGAAGAACGGCGCCATCTGGTTGGGCGTGAGCATGCCCTTGTAGATGATGACCTTGGACGACAGCGAACAGATGTAGAACAGCTGTCGCTGCGCCAGGGTTTCGTCGCCGCGCAGCACGTGCGTCGCGTGCTTGCGGATCAGGTACAGCTTGCGCTCGAACTCGTCGGTATCGAGGCCGTCGCCCGCGCCGCCCGGACCCCTGGGAGCGAGGGCGTCCCGCCCTCCGCCCGAACCGGCGCCGACGAACAACTGGACCATGTGCGGCATGGCGGCCCGCGCCGCGGTGCCGATGTCCGCGCCTTCGGGATCGATGGGCAGCTCCCGCCAGCCCAGCAGCCGCTGGCCCGCGCTTTCGATTTCGCGCTCCAGAAGTGCAAGGCAGCGTTCCCGTTCCTCCGTGTCGGTGGGCAGGAACACGATTCCGACGCCGTAACGGCCGCGCTCGGGCAATTCGACGCCGAGGTCTTCGGCCGCGGCGCGGCGCAGGAAGCGGTCCGGCAGGCCCAGCAGGATGCCCGCCCCGTCGCCGGTGTTCTTTTCGTAGCCGATGCCGCCGCGATGCTCCATCGAGCAGTTCATGCCGAGCGCGTCCTCGACGACGCCCCTGCTTTGCCGGCCCTTGATGTCGCAGACGAAGCCGATGCCGCAGCTGTCCTTCTCCAGCGCCGGATCGTACAGCCCCTGCTTCGGCGGGAGGCCGAAGTTCCGCCGTCCGGGCAAGGATCCGTTTTGTGCAGTCATGGGCCGATACTCAAACCGTGTGCAGCGCCGCCATCGCTGCGCCGGCCGCCCAGCCGGCGCGGGAAAATCAGTTGGTGGCTTGAAATGCGAGCAAACCGGCGCTTCGTGCTGAAACGCCAACCAACTAGCTTCCCAAAAAGCGCCGGATAAATCAAGTTTTCCACGCGCGTTGTGTGGCAATATGATCCCGTGAAGGAGAGAACGTAATGGCTGATTTACTTACACCGGAGGCGGTGGCGGAGAAGCTGGAAGCGCTGTCGGACTGGAGCCTGGACGACGGCAAGCTGCACCGTTCGTTCCGCTTTGCGGACTTCCGCCGCGCCTTCGCTTTCATGACCGGCGCCGCACTGGCCGCCGAGCGCTTCAACCACCATCCCGAGTGGTTCAACGTCTGGTCGAAGGTGGACGTGCATCTGAATACGCACGAGGCCGGCGGTATTACCGAGCTCGATTTTCAGTTGGCGCATGCCATGAACGAACTGGCCGACGCGCTGTGAGAGCCGTCTACGAACGCGGGGCCGGCCAGCCGTTCGCCTCGCGTTCCGAAGCATTCAGCACCCGCGGCATGGTCGCGACCAGCCAGGTGTTCGCCACCCAGGCCGGGCTGGACATACTGCGCTCCGGCGGCAACGCCATCGATGCGGCGATTGCCGCCAACGCCGTGCTGGGGCTCACCGAACCGACCGGCTGCGGCATCGGCGGCGACCTGTTCGCGATGGTCTGGGAGCCGGACAAGGACGCGCCCGTGGGCCTGAACGCCAGCGGCCGCGCTCCGCGCTCGCTGAACCCGGACGTGTTCCGCCAACTCTCGCTGGATTCGATTCCTTCCCTCGGTCCGCTGCCGGTTTCGACCCCGGGCGCCGTGGACGGCTGGTTCGAGCTGCACGGGCGCTACGGCTCCCTGGACTTCGGCGATCTGCTGGCGCCGGCCATCGAACTGGCCCGCGAAGGGTTTCCCGTAGGCCAGCTGACGGCGTCCGCCTGGGCTCGCAACGCACGCTCCCTGCGCGAGTTCCCGGGGTTCGCCGACTGCTTCATGCCCGGCGGCGAGGCGCCCGCGAAAGGCCAGGTCTTCGCCAATCCGCGTCTCGCACGGACCTACGAAACGCTGGCGGCGGACGGCCGGGAGGCGTTCTATCGTGGCGAGATTGCCTGGAAGATCGCCGCCTACATGCGCGAGAACGGCGGCTACCTGGACGAGTCGGACCTGGCCTCGCACGCTTCCGAGTGGATCAGGCCGGTGTCCTCCAGCTACCGCGGAAACGACGTCTACGCCCTGCCCCCCAATACCCAGGGCATCGCGACGCTGCAAATCCTCAACCTGCTGGAGCAGCATGACATTCAGCCGCTGGGGTTCGGCTCGGCCAATTACCTGCATCTGCTCATCGAGGCCAAGAAGCTGGCGTTCGAGGATCGCGCGCGCTATTACGCGGACCCCTCCTTCGTGGCGACGCCCACCGAGGAACTGATCTCCAAGGAATATGCGCTGGAGAGAGGCAGGCTGATCGACCCCGAACGTGCCGCCACCGGCGTTGTTCACGGCGACCCGAGGCTGGATTCGCCGCAGACCGTCTACCTGGCGGCCGGCGACCGCGACGGCCTCCTCGTCTCGTTGATCCAGTCCAACTACCGGGGCATGGGATCGGGCATGACGCCGGGCGACCTGGGCTTCGTGCTGCACAACCGCGGCGAACTGTTCAACCTCGATCCCGACCACCCGAACGCGCTGGTTCCGGGCAAGCGCCCGTTTCACACCATCATCCCGGGCCTTGCGCGTTTCGCCGGCGGCGAGCGGCTGGCGTTCGGGGTCATGGGCGGCTCGATGCAGCCGCAGGCCCAGGCGCAGGTCATCGCCAACGTCGTGGATTTCGGCATGGACCTGCAGGCAGCCGGCGACGCTCCGCGCGTCTTTCACGGCGGTTCCAGCCAGCCCACCGGCGAGGCGGCGCAGGAGGACGGCGGAAGGCTTGCGCTGGAACCGGGTTTCGGGGAGGCGGTGCGCGAGGAACTGACCGGCTTGGGACACGTCATGGGCAGGGCGCGCGGCGTCTTCGGCGGTTACCAGGCCGTGATGCACGACGGAAAGACGGGCGTGCTGACCGGCGCCTCGGACCCGCGCAAGGACGGCCAGGCCGCGGGGCTGTAGGATGTCGCCGCGATGAACGACAAACAACTCATCACGCTGACCGGGATCACGACCACCGGCACGCCACACCTCGGCAACTACGTGGGCGCCATTCGCCCTGCGGTGGAGGCGAGTCGCAGCGCGCCGGCCGGATGCAGCTTCTTCTTCCTGGCCGACTTCCACGCGCTGGTCAAGAACCGCGACGCCGACGAGGTGGCGCAGTCCAGCCTGGAGGTGGCCGCCGCCTGGCTGGCCGCGGGCCTGGACACCGAAAACGCGGTGTTCTACCGGCAATCGGACATCCCCGAGATTCCGGAGCTGACCTGGGTCCTCACGACGCTCACGGCCAAGGGCCTGATGAACCGCTCGCACGCCTACAAGGCCGCGAACGACGCCAACCGCGATGCCGGCGTGGCCGACCTGGACCGCGGGGTCACGATGGGCCTGTTCTGCTACCCCATCCTGATGGCCGCCGACATCCTGATGTTCAAGGCCGACCGGGTGCCGGTGGGCAAGGACCAGCGCCAGCACGTGGAAATGGCCCGCGACATCGCGCAGCGCTTCAACCATCACTACGGCGAACTGCTGACCGTGCCTCAAGCCGACATCGACGAGCACCGCGCGGTGCTGCTGGGCCCGGACGGGCGCAAGATGTCGAAAAGCTACGGCAACGTCGTCCCGCTGTTCTGTCCCGCGAAACAACTGCGCAAATACATCATGCGGGTCAGGACCAACTCGCAGGCGCCCGGCGAGCCCAAGGACCCGGACGACAGCCTGCTGTTCGACCTGTACCGCTCGGTGGCGAGCCCGGAAGAAACCGCCGCGATGCGCGAGCGCTACGCGGCGGGCATCGGCTGGGCGGAAATGAAGAACGAACTTTACGAATACCTCGACGCCTTGCTGGCGCCGGGACGGGAGGTATACGACCGCCTGATCGCCAATCCGGGCGACGTCGAGGCGGAACTGAAGCGCGGCGCCCAGCGGGCCCGCGAAATCAGCGAACCGCTGATGAAAGACATCCGCCATGCGGTCGGATTGCGCGCCCTCAAAGCCTGACGGCGCGAATATTGGTTAACATACGCGGCCTGAATATCTCGGGACAACATCGATGCGTACATTGGTATCGCTGCCTGCAGCCGTCGCGGCCTCCCTGCTGATCGCCGTGTCCGGACAGGTCGGCACGGCGGAAGCGGAAGAAGCGTCCGCGGAAGAAGACATGAAACCGCTGGTCCTCGTGGCGGGAGCCACGGGCAAGACGGGGGCGCTGGTCGTTGCGCAACTGCAGGCAAAGGGCTACCCGGTGCGCGCCTTCGTGCGTGACGCGGCCAAGGCCGCCGAGCGCCTGGGCGCGGACGTGGAAGCCGTGACCGGCGACCTCAAGAACCCCGCCAGCATCGCCGCCGCGCTCAAGGGCGTGGATGCGGTCATCAACGCGGCCGGCTCCGGCGTCCCGGCTGCGGACGACAATATGCCGGAGCACGTCGATTTCCAGGGCGCCCGCAACCTGGCCGAGGAGGCTGTGGCGGCCGGCGTGGGCCACTATGTCCTGGTCTCCTCCATGGGCGTGACGGACGACGACCACTACCTGAACCAGATGTTCAACAACGTCATGCTCTGGAAACGAAGGGGCGAGGAGGCGGTCATGGCGAGCGGGATCACCTACACGATCGTTCGTCCGGGCGGACTGAACGACGAGCCCGGCAGCGCGCAGACCATCGTCTTCGAACAGGGTGACAATCCGGGCCGGGGAAAGGTGATCAGCCGCACCGATCTGGCCCGGGTCTGCGTCGCCGCGCTCCGGGACGAGGGGGCCGTCAACAAGGTGTTTGAAATCTACACGCGGGATGGCGAACCGCAAACCGACTTTTCCGGCGAATTCGCGGCACTCGGAGGATCATGACTATGCGCCCATTCAAACTGATCGGTTTTCTGGCGGCGGCCTCCCTGGCCGCGGCCGCCTGCGGGCAGAGCGGCGAGGCGCCCGTCGAACAGGCCGCGCCCCAGGAGGAATCCAAACCCCTGGTGCTGGTGGCCGGCGCCACCGGCGGGACCGGCTCGCTGGTCGTCGCGGAACTCATCGGGCAGGGCTACCCGGTGCGGGCCTTCGTTCGCGACGCGGCCAAAGCCGCCGAGCGCCTGGGCGCGGACGTGGAGGCCGTGGTCGGCGACCTCAGGGACCCGGCCAGCATCGCGGCCACGCTGGATGGCGTGGGCGTAGTCGTCAACGCGGCAGGTTCCGGCGTCCCGGCGCCGGACGACAACATGCCGGAGCACGTCGATTTCGAAGGCGCCCGCAATCTGGCCGACGCTGCGGCGGCGGCCGGCGTCGGCCACTATGTCCTGGTCTCCTCGATGGGCGTGACGCACGACGACCACCAGTTGAACCGCCTGTTCAACAACATCCTGGTCTGGAAGCGCAAGGGCGAGGACGCGGTCGCGGCCAGCGGCATCCCCTACACGATCATTCGCCCGGGCGGTCTGAACGACGGACCCGGCAACGAGCAGACGGTCATCTTCGAGCAGGGTGACATCATGGGCCTGGACAAGGCCATCAGCCGGACCGACGTGGCGCGGGTGACCGTCGCCGCGGTCAAGGACGAGGGAGCGCGGAACAAGGTGTTCGAAATCTATGCTCGGGACGGCGAACCGCAGACCGGCTTTTCCGGCGAATTCGCGGCACTCGGAGGATCCTGACCATGCGTCCGTTCAAACTGATCGGTTTTCTGGCGGCGGCCTCCCTGGCCGCGGCCGCCTGCGGGCAGAGCGGCGAGGCGCCCGTCGAACAGGCCGCGCCCCAGGAGGAATCCAAACCCCTGGTGCTGGTGGCCGGCGCCACCGGCGGGACCGGCTCGCTGGTCGTCGCGGAACTCGTGAAGCAGGGCTACCCGGTGCGCGCCTTCGTACGCGACACGGCCAAGGCCGCCGAGCGCCTGGGCGCGGACGTGGAAGCGGTCGTGGGTGATCTCAAGGACCCCGCCAGCATCGCGGCCGCGCTGGACGGCGTAGGGGCCGTGATCAACGCAGCCGGAGCAAGCGCAGGCGGAGGCCCCGGCAACACCGCCGAGAACGTGGACTTCGAGGGCGCCCGCAACCTCGCCGAAGCGGCGCTGGCGGCGGGAGCCGGCCAGTACGTGCTGGTTTCCTCGCGCGGCGTGACCGACGACGACCACTACCTGAACCGGATGTTCAACAACATCCTGATCTGGAAGCGCAGGGGCGAGGAAGCGGTGGCGGCCAGCGGAATTCCCTACACCATCGTTCGCCCGGGCGGCCTGAGCGACGATCCCGGCGGCAACCAGACCATCATCTTCGAGCAGGGCGATACCCGCTCGGAGGGCATCTGGATCACGCGCGCCGACGTGGCGCGGGTCTGCGTGGCGGCGCTGGCGCAAGACGCGGCGCTCAACAAGGTGTTCGAGATTCACGCCGAGGACGGGGAGCCGCAAGCGGACTTCGCCGCGGAATTCGCGTCGTTGAGCGCATCCTGACGCCCACGAATCATGCAGGACCTGGGAGCGAAGGCGTCTCGCCTTCGCCGAGGGCGGGACGCCCTCGCTCCCAGGTTGGCGTCCGCAACTGACCGATTGAGGCTGCCGGTCCCATGCCCGGAGCCCGCACTACCGTCGTCTGCGGCTCGCTCGCGTACGACAACATCATGCTGTTTCGCGGGCGCTTCGGCGAACAGATCCTTCCCGACAAGGTACATATCCTCAACGTAGCCTTCGAGGTTCCCGAATTCCGGCGCGAATTCGGCGGCTGCGCCGGAAACATCGCCTACAACCTGGCGCTGCTGGGCGACCGGCCGCTGATGCTGGCTGCCGCCGGCAGCGATTTCGCACCGTACCGCGAGCGTATCGAGCAACTGGGAATGGACGCGGCGCTGATCAGCGAACTGCCCGAGCAGCTCACCGCGCAGGCCTACATCATCACCGACCTGGACGACAACCAGATCACCGCTTTCCACCCGGGCGCGATGAACCACGCGCACTGCCGGGAACTGCCGGCGGACACCGGCGCGCAACTCGGGCTCATTTCGCCGGACGGCCGCCAGGCCATGCTCGATCACGCCGCGCAGATGCACGAGGCCGGCCTGCCGTTCATGTTCGATCCGGGCCAGGGGCTTCCGAACTTCAGCGGCAAGGAACTGCGCGACTTCATCCGCATGGCGGCCTGGGTGGCGGTCAACAGCTACGAAGCGGAAATGCTGAAGCGCGCCTCGGGCTGGAACCGGGGGCGGATCTGCGCCGAGGTCGAAGCGCTGATCGTGACGGAAGGCGCGCAGGGCGCGAAGATCTACCATGCGGATGAATGCGAAACCATTCCGCCCGCCCGCGTCGAAGAAGTCGTGGACCCGACCGGTTGCGGCGACGCCTTCCGGGCCGGCCTGGCTTACGGTATCGTGAGGGGATGGGACTGGAAAGACTCGGGAAGGCTGGCGGCGCTGCTGGGCGCCATCAAGGCGGGCAGCGCGGGAACGCAGAACCATCGGTTTGATCGAGAACGGCTTGAACGTGAATTCAAGGAAAACTACGGCTATGAGATTGACCTGGGCGACGGCGGCACTGACGCTGCTTTGCCTGAGCGCGCAGGCGCAGGATAACGAGGCCGCCTGGCGCAAGACGCTGGAGGAAATACGCCCCTCGGTCGTTTCGCTGAGGGTCAACAAGACACGGCCCTTCGACACCGAGTCCAACACGCTGCTCGACGGGACGGGCTTCGTCGTGGACGCGCAGCGCGGGATCATCCTGACGAACCGGCATATCGTATCGACCGGCCCGGTGAAGGGCGAGGCGCTGTTCGCCAACCAGGAGGAGATCGAACTCCAGCGCCTGTACGCCGATCCGGTGCACGATTTCGGCTTCTTCCGCTACGATCCGGCCGGGCTCCGCCACATCCGGCCCGAGGGCCTGGAACTGGCCCCCGAAGCGGCGCAGCTCGGGCGCGAAATCCGGGTGGTGGGCAACGACGCGGGCGAACGGTTCTCGATTCTTGCCGGAACCATCGCGCGGCTGGACCGCACCGCCCCCAACTACGGCTTCGGCCGCTACAACGACTTCAACACCTTCTACATTCAGGCCGCTTCCGGCACCTCGGGCGGCTCCTCGGGCAGCCCGGTCATCGACATCGAGGGCCGCGCGGTCGCACTGAACGCGGGCGGTCAGGTGCGCGCGCAAAGCAGCTATTTCCTGCCGCTGGAACGGGTCCGCCGTGCGCTGGCGCTGGTGCAGGAAGGCCAGCCCGTGCCGCGCGGCGGGCTGCTGACCACCTTCGAGCAGTTGCCTTACGACGAATTGCGCCGGCTGGGGCTGGGAGAGGAAGCCGAGGCGAACGCCCGCGCGACGTTTCCTGGCAGCGCCGGCCTGCTGGTCGTGCGCTCGACGCTGCAGGGGTCCGCGGCCTCGTCCGCGTTGATTCCGGGCGACATCCTGCTGCGGATCGAAGACGAGGAGTTTCCCGACTTCCTGCGCCTGGAAGCCGTGCTCGACGGGAGCGTCGGCCAGCCGGTATCGCTGCTGATCGAGCGCCGCGGCCGCGTCATGGAAGCGGTTATCGAGGTGGCCGACCTGCATGCGGTCACACCGCGCGAATACGTCGCTTTCGGCGGGACCTTTCTGCACCCGACCTCGTATCAGCAGGCGCGCCATTTCAACGTGCCGCTGAACACGATCTACGTGGCGCAACCCGGCTACATGCTGGGCCTGGCCGCGATCGAGAACGGATCGATCCTGCGCGAAATCAACGGACGGCCGCTGGAGACGCTGGACGACGTCGAACAGGCCCTGTCGGTGCTGGGGCATGAAGACGTGGCCCAGCTCCGCTACAGCACGCCGCGCAACCCGCGCGCCAACCAGGTGCGCAGCGCCCGCACCGGCCGGGGCTGGTTCGCGGCCGAACGCTGCCGGCAGGGCGAGTCCAGCCAGGACTGGTCGTGCCGGCCGCTTGCGCCCGCGGCGTCGGCCGGGCCCGCCGAGCCGCGTATGACCCAGCCGCGCGAGTTCGACGATTCGCGGCTGCGCCGGATCGCGCCTTCGCTGGTGCACGTGCGCTTCGACATGCCGTACGTCGTGTCCGCGGTCAACGGCCAGCACTACTACGGCGCGGGCCTGATCGTGGACACGGAAAGGGGCTGGGTCGTCGTGGATCGCAATACCGTGCCCGAGACCATGGGCGACGCGGTGCTGACCTTCAACGGAACGCTGGAGGTCACGGCCCGGGTCGCCGCCATTCACCCGGTGCACAACCTCGCCGTGCTCCAGTACGACCCGGCGCTGCTGGGCGACACGCCCTTGCGGGCCGCGGTCTTCGCTCCGCGGGCGCCGCGGGCGGGCGAGGAGATCTTCCTGGCCGGCTTCCGCCCCGACCTGGAGCCGGTGATCCGGTCCTACGAAGCCGGCGATCTGAAGCCGATCAACGTGATGCCGTCGAACTTCGGCGGCTTTCGCGAGGCCAACCTCGAAATACTGGAAGTGGAGAACGCCGACGTGCAGATTTCCGGCGTGCTGCTGGACTCCCGCGCCCGGGTCGCGGCGCTGTGGAGCAGTTTCGCGTCGGGATCGAGAAACCGTCCCAACGAGATCGTCGCCGGCCTTCCGATCGAACACGTCCAGGTGATGCTCGATCACCTCCGGCGGGAGGCGTCCTGGCGTTCGCTGGAGGTCGAGTGGCAGCGTGCACCGCTATCGGTGGCCTTGCGCCGCGGACTGCCGGAGGACTGGCGGCTGAAGGTGGAGGAGCACGACAGGGAACGCCGCCAGGTGCTGATGGCGGAGCGGACCGTGGCCGGCACGCCCGCCGCCGACCAGGTGCGCCCTGGAGACCTGTTGCTGACGATCAACGGCCGGATGGCCACGCGGCCTCGGGAGGTCGAGCAGGCCATCGCCGGCCAGCCTCGGGCCGAGTTGCTGGTCTGGCGCAACGGCGAAGAAGTGAAGCTCGATTTCGACACGGTGGAACTGGGCTGGGAGGGCCTGCGGGAGGTCCTGTTCTGGGCCGGCGCGCTGATTCAGGAACCGCAGCGCGGAATGGCTGCCCAGCTCGCGATCCGGCCGCAGGGCGTCACCATCCAGCACTACACCTACGGATCGCCGGCCCACCGCTACCTGCTGCCGATCCGCTACCTGCAGGTCACCGCGCTTGACGGACAGCCGGTCGCCAGCCTGGGCGAGTTCGCCGGCGCGCTTCAGATGGTGGGAGACAAGCCAATCGTTCGCGTCGAGGGCATAACGCCCACCGGCGCAACCAAGGTCGCCACGGTCAAGCTCGACCCCGCCTACTGGCCAAGCTCACGGATGCGCCTGAGCGACGGCGCCTGGGAACGCTTGAATCTGGCCGAGTAGGAGGCGCTTCGATCCCGCTCCTTTGTGTGCTTCCCTCTTTCCGGAGGCGCCATCCTGGCTCGATTCTCGCTGTCCTGCTCCAACGCTCCTGAAAGAGGGAAGCACACAAAGGAGCTACGGTCGGCGAATCTCCCGAAGGAAGGCACTTGGTTAGCGCATGGCGCGGGCGGCAAGCTGGCGCTTTAGAGGCGGGAAGCGATCGACTGCCGCCATTCCACGCGAGGCGAGCGGCGCCATGGGGCCGCTGAAGGCGGCGTTGATCGCGTGAATGCCGAATGACATTTCCTCGCCGTAACGGGCCCGCTCGCGCGCGAAACGGCCCAGCACCCGCGCGTCGCCGATCATCGCATCGCCCTGGCCGGCGCAAATCCGGGCCAGCGCCTCGGCATCACCGAGTCCCAGGTTGAGCCCCTGGCCCGCGAGGGGATGCACGGTGCGCGCCGCTTCCCCTACCAGCGCATAGCGTTCCCCGCAGGCTTGTTCCGCCTGGCCGCGACGCAGGGGAAACGAGGCAATCGGGGTCGCGGGAACGAGTTCTCCGGCCACCGACGCACCGGCGTCGTTCAGCGCCGCCTTCAGGCCCTTCTCGTCGAGGCGCTTGAGTCGTTCGGCGCGCTCGTCGGGCAGGCTCCAGACGATGCTCATCCGGCTCTCGCTCAACGGCAGCAAGGCCAGGACGCCGTCATCTTCAAACCGCTGCCAGGCCATGTCTCCATCGGCTTCGCTGCAGTCCGCCTCGAATACCAGTCCGGTCTGGCCGTAGCCGGACGAACGGAATTCGATCCCCAGCGCCGAACGCAGCTTCGACTGCGCTCCGTCGGCGCCGATCAGGAGTTCGGCGCCGATCTCCTCGCCGTTGTCGAGATCGAGGTATCCGCAATCCTCTTCGATCCGAACGGACGCCAGCGCGGCGCCGGAGTAAACGCGAACCCCCATGCACTGCTGCGCCCGATCCCAGAGCGCGCGCCGCAACGGCGCCTCGTGGGCCACGCTGCCCAGCATCCGGACGCCCAGCTCGGCCGCGTCGAACGTGATCGAGTTTCCGGATGCGGGTCCGCCTTCTCCCCGCCACACGACCATCCGCGAAAACGCATGCGCGGGGAACGAAGGCGTCCCCGCCTTCGACGAGGGCGGGACGCCTTCGCGTCCAGCCCCGCATTCGGTGAGCACCTCCACGGCGCCGGGCGAGAGCGTCAGTGCGCGTTGCGGTCCCTCGCCATCCGTTTCCCGCGGAGCGGACCGCTCCACCAGCGCGACGTCCCAGTCGCAGCGGCGGTTGAGCAGCAGTGCGCATGCCAGGCCCACGGTCCCGCCACCGGCGACCGCGGCCTGAAAGCGCGCACTCATAAAGGCAGTCCGCGCGCCAGTCGCGACATGCGGCCACCCTGCCCCAGCGCGAAACGAGCCAGCATCGGCCTTGCCTGCGGCAGAACGTCAAACGCCTGCAGGCCCAGTCCGCGCAACGGCCGCAGCCAGGCGCTGCGACTCAGCCGCGCAAGGCCGTCGGTAAAGCGGACCACGTTGGCCTGGTCCTGCCGACGCCACGAGGCATAGCTCGCCAGCAGGGCCGGATCGCCGGGGTCGGACGGCGGCCGTCCGGCGGCCGCCAGCGTTTCCGACAGCGCCGCTACATCGCGCAGCGCCAGGTTGAATCCCTGGGCCACCAGCGGATGCACGCTGTTGGCCGCCGCGCCCACCAGCACCGACCGGGGCGCCGTCACCCGCTCCGCCCGGTGCAGCGACAGCGGATAGACGGCGCGCGGCCCGACCGCAACGAACTCCCCGGCTCGGTAACCCATCAGTTCCTGCAAGTGACCCAGCAGGTCGCCGTCGCTCATTTCCCCAAGTCTTTCCGCGCCCCGGTTCGATACGATCACGAACCCGTAGCGCCGCCCGCCCGCGGGCAGCACGGCCAGCGGGCCGTCGGCGGTAAAGCGCTCCCAGGCGGTGTCCGGCCGGATCACCTTGCGGACCTCGGCCAGGCCCGTCAGCGCGACCTGCGGGTATTCCTTGTGCTCGGCTTGAATGCCGAACTTCTCGCGCAGCGGCGAACGAGCGCCCTCCGCCACTGCCAGCAAACGGGCGTCGAGCGTCTTCGCCTTCCCTGATTCCGCCTTGACTCTGACGCGCACCCTGTCGGCCTCCACCTCCACCGAACGCACCTTGGCAGGGCAAAAGATGTCGACGCGTTCCGACTCGCGCAGCTTCTCCCACAGCGCCTGTCCCAGCACCCGGTTGCGGACCACGCTGCCCAGGCTGTCCAGCCCCTGCGAAGCGGCGTCGATCCGCGCGCCGCCGAAGCAGCCGCGCTCGGAAATCTCCACGGCCCGGATCGGGCTCGGCGTCTCGGCAAGCCGCGTCCAGACGCCCAGGTTCTCGAGGATCCGAACGCCGGTGCGCGCGATCGCGCTGGTGCGGTCGTCGAGGCTGGGCTGGCCCGGGTCCTCCGGCGGAACCGCCTCGACCACGGCGACCTTCAGTCCCAGGTCCGCCAGCGCGACCGCGAGGCTGGCGCCCGTCAGCCCGCCGCCGGCCACCAGGACCGCGTACATCAGCCGGAGCCGACCAGCGCTTCGATTTCGTCCGGGTCTTTCGACAGCGCGGCCGTCAGCACCTCGTGCCCGGACTGGGTCACCGCCACGTCGTCCTCGATCCGAATCCCGATTCCGCGGAACCCCTTGGGCACGTCGCCGTTCTCCGCGGCGATATAGATGCCGGGTTCGACCGTGCAGCACATGCCGGGTTCCAGCTTTCTCGGCTCGCCGTCGGTCTCGTAGTCGCCCACGTCGTGCACGTCCATCCCCAGCCAGTGCGAGGTGCGGTGCATGAAGAACTCTCGGTAGCCCCCGTCGCGAACCAGCTCGGACACCTTGCCCTTGAGCAGTCCGATCCGCTTGAGCCCGCGCGTGATCACGTCGATGGCGGCATGGTGCGGGTCGAGGATGGCCGCGCCGGGTTCCATCTTTTCGATCGCCGCCCGCTGCGCTTCCAGCACGATCTCATAGACGGCGCGCTGCTCGGGCGTGTACGTGCCGCCGACCGGCCAGGTCCGGGTAATGTCCGACGCGTAGCCTTCGAGTTCGCAGCCGGCGTCAACCAGCAGCAGGTCGCCGTCGCGCATCCGGCTCGTGTTCTCGTTGTAATGCAGGATGCAGGCGTTGGCGCCGGAGGCGACGATCGACGGATACGATTCGGTCGCCCCGCTCTGGTTGAAGCGATAGACGATCTCCGCTTCCACCTGGTATTCGTACATGTCCGGGCGGGTGCGCCGCATCCCCCGCTTGTGGGCGCCCACGGCCACCGCCGCGGAACTGCGCATGCATTCCAGCTCCGTTTCGTGTTTGCACAGGCGCATTTCGTGCAGGTAAAAGTCCAGTGCGGCAACCTGCACCGGCGCCTTGTTGCGTTCCTTGGACCCGTCGCGCATTTTCTTCAGCCATCCGCCCAGCCGCGCCTCGAAAGCCGGGTTGCTGCCCAGGTCGTAGTGCACGGTGTCGCAGCCCTTGAGCAAGCCGGGCATGACTTCGTCCAGCGCGTCGATGGGATAGGCGCTATCGGCGCCGAATTGGTCCTTCGCGCCCTCGGGACCGGCGCGCTTGCCGTCCCACAATTCGCGCAGGGGATCGCGGTTGCGGCAGAACAGCACGAACTCGCCGTCGGCGCGGCCGGGCACGAGCACGGCCACCGCTTCGGGCTCGCGGAAACCGGTCAGATAGAGCAGGTTCGTGTCCGGTCGATAGGGGTAATCGACATCTCGGCTGCGGACCCTCACCGGGCTTGCGGGGACGATGGCCGCGCAGCCGGGACCGAGCGCGCCCAAGAGGGCGCGGCGCCGGCGGGCGAAGTCCTGAGCCTGGAGCATTTGCCGATTTTAGCCGGTCGCCGATCCTGGGAGGGAGGGGGTTCCGTGCTATATTCGCGGGTCATGGCACAGGAACAAAACCTGCACAACGAGATCGAATTGCTGTCGGAGCGCGTCGACGAACTGCTCGATCTGAACGATCAGTTGCGCCGCGAGAATGCCGCGCTGCTCACCCAGTGCGAGAAACTTCAGGGCGAGCGCTCCAGGCTGTTCAATACCCGGGAGGAAGCACGCCAGCGGGTCGCCGAGATGGTTCAGCGTCTGCGCAGCATGGAACGCAGCGTGTGACCGAAAAGTTCGAGACCGTCAGGCTTCGAATCCTGGGCGAGGACCACACAATCGCCTGTGAACCTGGAGACCGCGAGGTGCTGAAGAGCGCGGCTTCCCTGCTCGACGAGCAGATCGAGAACGTGCAGCACGCGGACCCCCTGCTCGACACGACCAACGTATTCATGCTGGCGGCCCTGAGGCTTGCCACCAACCTGCTGCAATCGCAGCGCGCGAACGACAGCAGCGCCACGGAAACCATCGACAGCGTGCGCAGCGTCCGCCGGCGCGTCGAACGGCGCCTCGAGAAAGCCGCCGCAACCAACGGCGCCAAGGCGCAAGCCGCCGGCTGACCCCGCCCGCACAACGTCGTCCTGGGAGCGAGGGCGTCCCGCCCTCAAAAAAGAGCGACAAAATGCCCATCGACGCCCTGCGCTCCTCCCTGCGCAAGAGGCGCGCGATCCTGAGCGCCTCCCAACGCGACGAAGCCGCCAAGCAATGCGCACAACTGGCGCGCTCCCTGCCCGCACTCCAACACGCACGCTGCATCGCCGCCTACATCGCCCACCGTGGCGAAATGTCCTGCGAACCGATCATCGACTGGGCGCTGGAGCGCGGCGTCACGGTGCTGCTGCCCGTGATCGTCGGCCGGCACATGCGGTTCGCGCCGTTCGATCCAGGCGAGGCGCTGGCGCAAAACCGATGGGGAATACTCGAACCGGAATGGCGCCCCGGGCGCTGGGTGAGCGCGAGAAGGCCGAACGTGGTCCTGCTGCCGCTGGTGGCCTTCGACTCCGGCGGCAACCGGCTCGGGCAAGGCGGCGGCTACTACGACCGCGCGTTCGCGTTTCGCAATGCGTCGAAGAACTGGCGGCGGCCGTTGCTGGTGGGGTTGGGCTACGAGTTTCAGCAGGTGGGCCAGCTTTACGCCAAGCCGACTGACGTGCCGGTGGATGCGGTGATCACGGAAATGCGGATCCACGAGTTCGGCGGTGATTGAGGGCGGGACGCCCTCGCTCCCAGGGGGAAGCCCGCGTTTCGAGGGCGGGACGCCGCAAGGGACATGCCCTTGCTCCCAGGCGGCGCCGGCGCTCCATATAATGGCCGTGGCCGGCAAACTGCGAGGCTGTTTCTCTTTCCCCGTTACGGTAGAGCCGAGTGCGATCGAAAAAGACCGATAAAGAGGCAGCGCTGGCGGCCAAGCGCCATGCCGCGCGCGCCGCGATCGAGCACATCCGCCACGACTGCCGCCTGGGCGTAGGCACGGGCAGCACCACCAACGAGTTCATCGCCCTGCTTCCGGAGGTGCGTGACCGGATCACGGCCATCGCGTCCAGCTCGCAGGCCACCACCGATCTGCTGAACGACCTTGGGTTCGAGGTGTCGCCCCTGAGCCAGTGCGGCACGCTGGACCTCTACGTGGACGGCGCCGACGAGACCGACGACCACCGGCGCCTGATCAAGGGCGGCGGGGCCGCGCTGACCGGGGAAAAAATACTCGTGGCGTCCTCGCGCCGTTTCGTCTGCATCGTCGACGAAAGCAAGCGGGTCAAGCTGCTCGGCAAGTTCCCTCTGCCCGTCGAGGTCATCCCGATGGGGCGCTCGGCGGTAGCCCGCAAGCTCGTCGAACTGGGCGGCCAGCCGCAGTACCGCGAAGGCGTGGTCACCGACTACGGCAACGAGATCCTGGACGTGCACAACCTCAAGATCCTCGACCCGGTGGAAATGGAAACCGAAATCAACCAGGTCCCCGGCGTCGTGACCGTGGGCCTGTTCGCCCGCCACCGCCCCGAAGTCGTGATCGTCGGCACGGCAGAAGGCGCCTACTCCCTATAATTCCCCTATGTTGGGGGGGCACGTAACGTCGGCGGGTTTCGCGCTCGCGCTGGTGCTCGCCACGGCGCTGGCCGCCCCGGACGCCGCGGCGCAAACCGACCAGACCGACCAGTCAGACACGATCGAGGAGATCGTCGTCATGGCCAGGACCGGCAGCCGGATCAGCCGGCAGAGCGATTCGCCGTCGCCGCTCACGATCCACGAGGGGCCGGACCTGACGGATGCAGGGCTCAAGGACATTCGCGACGTGGTGGGCGTCCTCTCGATCAACGCGGGCTCGGAGAACAATTCCGACAACCTGTCGCAGAACTACACGGTGGGCACGGCCAACGTCAATCTGCGCGGCTTGGGCGTCGCCTCCACGCTGGTGCTGGTGAACGGCAGGCGGCAGGTGCTTTCCTCGGCGCAGACCGACGACGGGTTCAGTTTCGTGGACCTGGCGGGCTTGGCGCCGATGCTCGCCATCGAGCGCGTCGAGATCTTGAAGGACGGCGCCGCCGCGATTTACGGCTCCGAGGCGGTGGCCGGCGTCGTGAACTTCATCACCCGCGGCGGCTACAACGGGTTCGAGCTGCGAACCGAGTTCCGCACACGCACCAGCGAGGGTTCCCAGGAAGACCTGACCGTCGATGCGGTCTATGGCGGCGAATTCGCCCAGGGCGAAGGCGACTTCCTCGTAGCCGCCAGCTACCTGGACCGCACCAGCCTGATATTGGCCGAGGTCGACTGGCTGGCGCCGTCCACCAGCGGTTTCGGCAATCCGGCCAGCTTCAACGTACCGTCTACGGGACAAACGGTGGCCGATCCGGGTTGCGCCCGCTACGAGGGCCTTCTGCAGCAGCTTTCCGGCGGCGCCGGCGAAATCTGCCGTTTCGACTACGCTCCGCAAATCACGACGGTGCCCAACGAACGGCGCCTGCAGCTCTGGGGCCAGGGCGACTGGAACCGGGGCGGCAAAACAGCCTTGTGGGCCGAGTTCGGCTACGCCAGGAACGACATCAACCGCGAGGTGTCGCCCAGCTTTCCAGTCCTAAACACGCCCGTGGTGCCGGCCTATCACCCGGCCAATCCCTACGGCGAGGACGTGTTCTTCCAGGGTCGGCCGTACGGTTACGCGCATCCGCCCGAGGTCAACTACTACGAGCACGAAACCCTGAGGTTCGCCGCCGGTATGGAGGGCGAACTGACGGATTCCGCGTCCTGGAACGTCTCCGTGGTCTACGGCGCCAACGACGCCCTGCAAAACCCACGCGACGTGCACATAGCGAACTTCCAGGCCGCTCTGAACGGCTTCGGCGGCAGCGGCTGCGCGCCCGGACCGGACCGGACGCCCGGACAGGGCGGCTGCCTGTTCTTCAACCCCTTCAGCTCGAACTTCGCGGCGGAACCAGGCTCGCCGCTTGCCAACGGGCGAGAACTGTACGAGTTCATCATCGGCGACTTCATCGGCCTGGGAGACTCGCGGCTGACGACCGTTGAAGCCAACGTCAACGGCGACCTGCCCGTTTTGGGGGGCGCCTATGCTGTCGGCGCACAGCACCGCAAACAGACGCTGGACTTCCGCTACGACACCGTAACCCGCCAGGACGGCTGGGCGTTTCTGATCGGCAACCCCAACTTCGACGCGGACGATTCCGTCTATGCCGTCTATGGCGAAGCCTGGCTGCCGCTCACCGACAGCCTGGAGGTGACCGGCGCGTTGCGTTACGAGGATTACGGTTCCGGCGTGGGCAATACGCTGGACCCGAAAGTCACGCTCCTTTACCGGCCTTCGGACGCGTGGTCGCTGCGGGGCTCCTACAGTACCTCCTTCCGGGCGCCATCGCCGTTTCAGACCCGCGGCGCGCAAACCAATTTCACCAATATCGTCGATTACGACGCATCGAGGACCTTCGCCGGTCGCCGCACCGTCGGCGATCCCACGCTGCAGCCGGAAACGTCGAGCGCATACAACCTGGGCGTGACCTGGCAGGGAAGCGCGACCTGGGCGCTGAGCGCCGATTTCTGGCGCTACGAGTTCGAGGACGTGCTGCGCAAGGAAAACGCCCAGGCGATCGTGAACGCCGACCCGTTCGATCCGCGCATCGAACGAACGTCCGCCGGCACCATCACCATCGTCAACGTGGCGTTCATCAACGCCGACAGGATCGAAACCACCGGCGTCGATCTCTCGGCGCGCGGCACCGTGGATACCGGCGCGGGACTGTTTTCTGGATGGGCCGAGGCCACCTGGCTTTTCAGTTACGACGTGACCAACGCGGGCGTTGAAATCGATGCGCTGGGCAAGCTCAATCGGGCCAACGTCGGCGCACCCAACCAGCGATTCCGGGGCGCGGCCGGCCTGTCCTGGACCAGGGGTGCGTGGGAAGTGAATGGCCTGGTGCGCCACATCGGCGGCTATGAAGACGACGGCGGCGGCTCCATCGACAGCTTCACCACGCTCGACGCAAACGTCCGCTGGTCGTTTGGCGGTTTCTTTGGCGTCGGGGCCGATAATGAGACGACCCTCACGCTAGGCGCCGCCAACCTGCTCGACCAGGACCCGCCATACGTAGCCATAGGCGGCAACTACGACCCCCGCTCCGCCGACCCCCGCGGCCGCCGCATCTTCCTCGGCTTCCGAATCCGCACCCAGTAACCTAGCAGAGAGGACATAGCCTGGGAGGGAGGACGTCCCGTCCTCCCCGGGAAGGCGAGACGCCTTCCCTCCCAGGACATGGCAAAATGCCCGCCTCACGACCAAGGAACCCCGCCCATGTCCGCACCCGCCTCCTTCGCCCCGATCCACGTCCGCAACCCGCGCACCGGCGAGCGCGACTACGTCATCAAGCCCGCCACGCCCGACGAGGTCGCGGCCACCGCCGACCGCCTGCGCATGAACCAGCCCGCCTGGCTGGACCTGGGGCTGGAGAAGCGCATCGAGGCGCTCAACGCTTTCGCGGACGCCGTGCAGGACAACCGCCAGGCGATCTTCGACGCGCTGGTGGCGGATACCGGCCGGGTCCTGATCACGCACATCGAGATCGACAACCTCAAGCACATGACCGACCGGATGGCCGGATTCGCCCGGGAAATCATCAAGAACGAAGCCGCCCGCAACAGCTCGGTGCCAACGATCATGGCGCGCACCCAACTGGTCCCCTTCCCGCTGGTGGGCATCATCTCGCCCTGGAACTTCCCCTTCCTGCTGGGAATGATCGACTCGGTTCCGGCGCTGATCGCCGGTAGCGCGATCCTCTACAAGCCCAGCGAGATCACGCCCCGTCACGCGGACCCCGTGCGCGAATGCTTCGCCCAGGTGCCCGGACTTTCGGACGTGGTCGATTACGCCATGGGCGCCGGGGCGACCGGCGAGGCCGTGATCGACAACTCGGACGCCGTCTGTTTCACGGGCAGCGTGCGCACCGGGCGCATCGTCGCCGAGCGCGCCGCCAGCAACTTCATCCCCGCCTTCCTGGAAATGGGCGGCAAGGACCCGGCCATCGTCCTGGAGTCGGCGGACCTGGAGCGCACCGCCCAGGTCCTGCTGCGCGGCTCGGTCGCGGCAACGGGCCAGGCCTGCCAGTCCGTGGAGCGCATCTACGTGGCCCGCCCGATTCACGATGCCCTGGTCGAGCGGCTCGCCGAACTGGCCGCCAACGTCACGCTCAATACCGAAGCGCCCGACAAGGGCCACATCGGCCCCCTGATCTTCGAGAAGCAGCTCGCGACCATCCAGTCGCACGTCGACGACGCCGTCGAAAAAGGCGCCACCGTGCATTGCGGGGGCAAGCCCGTCGAGGACGGCGGCACCTGGTATCCCGCGACCGTCGTGAGCGGCGTCAACCACACGATGCGCATCATGACCGACGAGACCTTCGGGCCGGTGCTGCCCGTCATGCCCTTCGACAGCCTCGACGAGGCCGTCGAGCTGGCCAACGACTCGCGCTACGGCCTGAGCGCCAACGTCTTCGCCGGAAGCGAGGAAGAGGGCGTGGAAGTGGGCCGGCGCCTGAACGGCGGCGTAGTCAGCGTCAACGAAGCCTCGCTGTCGGGCTCAGTGCACGAATTCGAGCAGGATCCCTTCAACCTCTCCGGCCTGGGCCGCTCCCGCATGGGCCCCCCCGGCATCGACCGCTTCTACCGCCACAAGCTCATCCTGTCCGAACTGTCGCCCGAAGCCCGCAACATCGACGCCTACGCCGAACCCGCCACCTAAGGAAGGAGGGCGTCTTGCCCTCCCTTAAGAAGGCACTCGGTCCATTTGAATTGAACGCCAATATAAGGGGGATTCCAGGAGGGGAAATCACCTCTCTTACCTGGACATAGGTTTATGGTTCCCATTCCTCCCGCTACGCCACGGTAATTGCAACTTATCGCCGTTCTCTGTAAGGAAAGAGGGCAGGACTATGAAGAATCCTGCCGCTTGATCCTGGATGGCGCTTCTCAAGTGCGGAACGTTGCGGAGGCTGAAACCATGATCGCGTGGCTGAAAGTACATGACGTGGTTTGTGTCGTGGATTCATCAGACATACCACCTGAATTCCACACACGGAAGGATGCGTGAAAAACCAATGCCACGCTGTCAAGCGTGATACATTGACCCCGCAATAGGGAACCAGCCTTCCGCCGGGGCTCCCGCAGAAACCAGGTTATGCAAAACCCCTCCGCGCCCGAGCTTTATATTGCAGGGCACACTTTCGAGCACCTAGGCTTTATCCGCCTGGAAAGGCAACCGGACGGAAGCCCCGTCCTGGATAACCCACAGGAGGAGCTGGCCGAGACCGAACGGCACAAGGAACTAACGCCTCCCTTTTGCCGGTTGCGACTACCCAAGCTGCCCAGTACCGCCGGGGTGTATGTCGTGGTAACCAATGGCACTCCGGCCTATGTCGGAACCGCAGAGAACCTATACAAACGCTGGCACAGCGGCTACAAGAAAATCAGCCGGTCCAATTGCAAGCACAATGGCCAGCCCACGAACACCCGAGTCAACCACTTGATCCTGGAAGCCCGGGAAAGAGGGCTAAAGGTCGGGATACTATTCTGTCGCTACGATACCCTGGAACAACTGGCGATCGCTGAACTAAGCCCACCCTGGAATATCCAGTAGTGGGTAGCTAAAGATATGGTTCCCGGGACTGGGTTAGTCGTTGCCTGTTACTCGAAATTACTAAAGAGACCGCGATTTTCCTCCCAAAACCCCCCAAGTGTTATCATGCCCACCGCTGGCTCGGCACGCGGCGGGGTATGGCGCAGTCTGGTAGCGCGTCTGCTTTGGGAGCAGAAGGTCAACGGTTCAAATCCGTTTACCCCGACCACTGCGCCAAAGGGCCGCCGCTTTCCCGGTCTGACCAGTCGATGCGCCTGTAGCTCAACTGGATAGAGCACCGGCCTTCTAAGCCGGTGGTTGCAGGTTCGAGTCCTGCCAGGCGCGCCATCGGCGGAAGCGGCGCCCCAGGCGGCGGGCCGGACAGCAGCATCAACCGTGGTGGGCGTAGCTCAGTTGGTAGAGCCCCAGATTGTGGATCTGGTCGTCGTGGGTTCGAGTCCCATCGTCCACCCCACCCTTCACCACCGCTGTGGCAATATTGCACCCCCACCGGCTGGCGTAGTGCGCCGGCATCCCACTGGGCCGTTAGCTCAACTAGGTAGAGCAGTGGACTCTTAATCCATTGGTTGCGGGTTCGATTCCCTCACGGCCCACCACTACTTTTTATAAGATATTGATAACTAAAGATATAATATGTATTTTTGATAATGGTGGCCCTTATGGTGGCCTTTGCGACAGATTGGGATCACTATTGTTCTCAGCCAAATGCAGTGTGGTTAGAGTAATTTAAGGGGCGACTATGTGAATTCCGCCCCTGGCCACCAGTAACCTAATATATCCGTGTGCCGCCTAGAAGTATCCTCGCTGGTTGACAGGTCCCGCAAATTGCCAGATGATTCGTTGTTGGAGAATTGCTGTGTTTGAACGCATTAATGGGTGTGCGTGTAATGTCCGCTTAGCGGTTCAAGTTACGACCCTAGGATCGCACATCGTGAGTCTGAATACCGTCCTGGCCGATAACCCCTCTCGCTTTAGTAACCGAACCAGCAAGGTTGCGCCGGAACTTCGGCACGCATGATCACGTACCTATCCGGTGACTTGTTCCAGTCACCAGCAAACGTCCTAGTTAACACGGTGAATACCGTAGGCGTCATGGGCAAGGGCATCGCGCTCAAGTTCAAACGCATCTATCCCGAAATGTTCGAAGCGTACCGAGACGTATGCGAGCGAGGCGAATTGCAGATCGGCAAACTGTTCCTCTATCCGACGCCGAATAAATGGATTCTGAATTTCCCGACCAAGAAGCACTGGCGCAACCCGTCGAGGGTGGAGTATATCGAAGCCGGCCTTAGTAAACTGCGGGCACGATATTCGGAGGTGGGCATGACGTCGATCGCATTCCCCGAACTCGGTTGCGGCAATGGGGAACTCGACTTCGAGACGCAGGTCAAACCGCTCATGGAGCGCTACCTGGGAAACCTTTCCGTCCCCACCTTCATCTATCTAAGTGGCGTCAAAACCGACCCCCCAGAACACAAGGACGTGCGCAGCATCAAGCAATGGCTGCGTTCGGAACCGGCCGCGCTGCCCTTCGACGAAGTGTGGCAAGACATTGTGGAGGTGCTGAGCAGACAACAGGAGTTCGCTACGCTGGCGAAGGGCCATGCCTACAGAGCAATTGCCACGCAGAGCCCCCCAACCATCACGGTAGAGGTAGGTGACAGAAACACACGGATTCTGTCGGAAGAACTGCTTAGTTTCTGGCAGCAATTGCGGGACTTTGGCCTGACGCACGGCAGCATCGCGCCGGAGCACCGGTTCGCGTCGTATCTGCTGCCGGTGTTTGCGGAACTGCCGTACGTGGAACCAGTCAAGGTGTCGACATCGTCCAGCGGGCTGCGCTCGAACCCGGCAGCGGGCCTCCAGGTGGTTCCGCCCCCCATGCCGGCGGCACCTGAGAAGCCTGCGACAGGGGACCTGTTCGCAAGACCGGACTATGCCGCTCAAGGCTGACGCGGACGAAATCCTCGAACACATGCAGCGATTGCGGTCCAGCCTGCGGCTGGACCGCAATCGGCGCTGGTGGTGGCGTTGGCTTTACCGATCCGATCACGTCGAGAACGCCGCCGAGATCCTGAATAGTGGTCAACTGCTGTCACGAGCGGCGGCGGAGCAAAGGCAGGTGATACACGTGGACAGCGGAGCCCCGGGTTACGTGGAGCAACTATCCAACACGCACCGCAACCTGGTCCGGCTCTATTTCCGGCCACGAACGCCGACTCAATACACGAATGAGGGCGTTCGACCGCGAGGAGAGATTAAATACGGTGTACAAATGCCGGTGCCGGTCTACCTATTGTTCCCAGTGAACCTGCTAGCTGAGGAAGGCGTGTCCTTCACGAAGGGCCGCCTGACGCAAGTAGCGGCGGTCGGTGACTCAGCCGAATTCCTGAAGTCGATCGACTTTGGCAAGGTCTATCATGACAGCGGCGTCGGCGACCTGGGTCAGTCCGGGCGCCCGGAGATCCTGAACGCCAGGAATTCCGAGGTCGTGATCGAGAACGCGCTGTCGCTCGACACGCTAAAGCACATAGTCTGCAGGTCGCCGGCGGAACGGGAGACGCTATTGAATCTACTTGGACCCAAAGCAAGGGCCCGGTGGCTCAAGATGATCCGCGTCGATGAGGGCGATCGAAGAATGTTCGAGAAGCGAGGCACGTTCATTAAGAAGGCAAAGCTCTCGAGTACCAAGTCCCAGTTCCTGTTCTACATGAATAACTTTCCAAACATGCGCGGACCGTTTGATCTCACTGTCGAGTGGACATTTGGCGAGCGGACGGTAAGAGAGCGCAAGAACGGGTTCCTGGTCTCGAAGCAGCCAGTCGCCTATTCGATCAGTCGGCCCGTACCAAGGTATCAAGTTCGCGTGCTACTAGACGGGTACCTGGCCTATCTGGGCGACTTCGATGAGCGGGATGAATCTGATTTGGTGATTTGACGCGAAGCGGGCTGGTCATGAGTACCCATGAATGACGTACTGAAGGACCATGACCTGCCCCGCGCGGAGCTCGTCGCGGCACGCATCGCGGCGCTTGAGCGGGGCGAACACACCATCGAGACACTGCTGGTGGCGCTGGCGACTACGCGCCTGCGCGTCATTCGACCGGACATTCCCAATGTGGCCGCTTAACGTCGGGGTCGCTACGACAAGTGCTTCCGAAGTGTCTCCCGGACCTTACGCCACATCTTCGCCGATAAGATGTGGCCGGCGCCGGGCTCGATTAACCAAGTGAACCGCTCACCAGCCCCGGCCCCGGCATAGGCTCGGCTGATGCGCTCCAGGCTTCGGTGCACGTCTTCGATGGGCGAACCGGCATCATTTTCGCCAAAGTTCAGATGGAGCGCCCTGGGCGCAATCAGCCCGACGATATCGGGCGTATCCCCGTATTGGTGAAAACCCGGGATGAAGGCGGGAAAACAATTGAGGAGCTTGTGGCGGTCAATCGCCGAGTAGGTGGGCAGGCAACAGTTGCCCACAAGGCACTTCAAGCGCTGCTCCCAGGGCCCCACCAGCCAAGTGTGAATCGACCCCATGGAGTGGCCGTAACATCCCAGACGCCCAGCGTCGACCTCCGGGCGAGTGCTCAGATAGTCGACGGCTCGACGCATATCCAGAATGTTTTTCCACGCCATGCAGCGTCCCTGCACGACGTGGCGCAGAAACTCGAAACGCTCGAAGTCGCCGCCCTCGAACCTGCCCTGCGGGTCCCGTCGGTCTTCAAAGCAAAGAGCATCGGGGCAGAGCACCACGTATCCCAGTTGGACCAGCGCCACTCCCGTATGGTGCATTGGATCACCGGCCAGACCGGCCGGTTCACTCTTGCCCAGATGCCACTTACCCGCATGTTGGTGCCACACGGCCACCCCGGCCGCCGGCGATGCCGGAGTGACTCCGTCCGGAATCATCAGGATAGCCGGCACCCGATGACCGGACTCCACCGCATAATCGACCCACAGCAAGCGGTAACCGTTGAGTTGCTCCTCCCGTGTGACCTTGGGCTCCAGCTCGCAAGGCTCGGGCCAGTCACCACCGAGGCATTCCAGCAACCTGGATCTCAACTCGGCAGCGTCGGTAGGCCCATCAGGGGGTTCCAGGGACTTGGACATCGGGCCGGAAGTCATCGCCGAATCTCCCGCAATCGGTTCCGAAGAAATTGCAGGATGCCGATTGGACCAGGAAGTTGACCCGATCGGCGATTCCACATGCAAGTCAAGTTCGGGTTACGAATTAGCATGAACTGCCAATGCATGCATTGAGCTTGCCAACGTGAACCGCACCTGCACCTACAAAAGGTTCACGGATCCCGGCAGCCCTAAGAATATCTGTTCCAATGCGCCCCAGTGGTGCAGCTGTCAGCTTAAGCGAGGCTGCAACCAAGCATATGCAGGCGGTCAAAGCCCCGGAATCGCGCCATAGCAATGATTCCGCATTTTCATAACAAGCGGTGAGTTTTGACCAGTCCGCAACAAACTGCAAAGTCGTTCCGGCCGTCGCCCCCGTAAGCTCAGCAACGCTGGCCGTGTTCAAAGCGCGTGCTCTCTGGCCACCGTGCATCTTGAGTAGCGCATGATCTTTTCCGCGATATAGTCCATCGCGTTCGCGTTCTCCAAGCGAAAGGCACAGTACTTCTATTGGATGTAGGCCTCCGCCGGACGGCGCGGATCTGCTCTCCCATGGAATTCCGAACCGGCCGTCGTATTTCCTTTCGCGAAGAAGCATCGAATGCCACAAGAGCGAAGACAGATCGTCAAGATCCAGCGGGCCTCCTACTGCCGTCCGCCTCGCATTCAGCGTCTCCAGGAAGCTGCATTCCGGCATACGAATGGTACGCGGCAGAACATAAGAATCAGTGAAATCAATATGCGGCGCGCCCCATTTGCGGGGCACTTTCCTGGGCCGGGGCTCCTGATTAGTAGGCATCCCCATAAAGTTTGTCCATCGTTTGGAAGTGCTTCACGCAGCCTCTGCACCCTCCGCAGGCGAACGCGCCCGTATGGCACGAATGCGACCAGGCAAGCAGCGATCGCGGTATGCCGGAAGCACGAACAAGTTCCAGCGCCGTCATTGCCATCGCCGGGGCGGTGACCCGCAGGCCACCTTCTTGCATCGCCATCAGCTGATCAATCTGCGAGAAAAAGTCAGGGCGTGCGTCGGCGTGGCGTCCGTCCGAAACCACCGTACCAATCAAAAGTTCCGTAACGCCTAGACTGAGCGCTCTTGCGCCGGCGAGTGTAACCAGCAACTGATTGCGGAATGGCCACCATTCAGGGACAGGCGCCACCTTCAGCGACGCCCTTCCCGCCATATCTCCAGATCCCACGGCGGAGCAATCAGCCGACACGATGTGATGCTGAATGCCAAGTTCACTTGCTACTTTGGAGGCTGCGGCAATCTCCCCAGGCGCAGCAATCTGGCCGTAGTCGATCGTGATCGCGAATCGCGGTTTTTTCCAGTATGCAAGAGATACCGAATCCATCCCTCCGGATAACAGCAGCGCGTTCATGCGAGCGACCAAACGGCGTGGTGGATTGCGGATACCAGATCTTGTGTGATCCTGCATCCCGAACCCTCAGGCATCTTGAGATCCTCCGGACGCATATTCTGCGCAAGCACCACTACGGGAATGCCACGTGCGACCGCGTATCCCACTTCGAAAACAGTGCCAGGGTCGCCGCTATTCAGGATTGCGAGCACTGCGTCCGACTCGTCCAGTCCTTTCAGGTCTTGCTGGGTCACGCGACTTGCCGGTCCGATTCCGACATCGTGAAGCGGAGAAAATACTCGGACCCCCATCTTAAGAAGGTGCGTTCTCGCCTCTTCGACCAGCCATTGCTCACCGAGATCAAAGAACGGCGCTGCGATATAGACCTGACCACTTCCAGGTCGAACAGGCTCCGTCAACTCACTACACAGAATATCTGCAGGGGGGATGGGCAGCGCGCGTGTACCGCAATAGTGGCTGGTTGCACGGGAAGCGAGGTCGGCAGCTTGCGTGGGGTCTTTGTGTTCAACGGCCCAGTACAAGGTGAAAGCGGCAGAAAATACATCGCCCGATCCAATTTTCCATACGCTTTGGCTCTTGTAGGCGGGAATGACATCGCTTCCCTCCTTGGTCGCAACGAGAGCGCCGTGGCCGCCCAACTTGAGAACAACCACGCTGGCCTCCCCATTCGAGATCAACTTCCTTGCCATCGCATCCGTATCGGTTTCGTCTGTAAGACAATGGGCTTCCGCGCGATTGAGGATGAGAGCAAGTGTGTCGGCGTTCGAACCGTTTTCGCCAAAGGGGCGGGGGTCGAACGCGGATTGAGGGTCATAAACGGCTCGTTTCGCCTTTACATGTGCGCTTCCTTCCATCATTCCGAACCGGAGGACGACATCGTCCTCGACGCTGAGTTCGCCGTGCTTCTGAATCGCGTCCGGTCGAGGGGTAATCCGCGGGACGGACAGCGAATGTACGTATTCGAAGCAAATGCCGTCGTGCGTGCTGATGCCGCTGATCGCAATGCGGTAAGCAGCCTTTAGATTCTCCAGGCCGTCCTTCAGTGACTGCGCGCAATAGGTAACCAGACGCAAATCCGGAATCGCCGTGCTCAGTGCGGCCGCGGCTCTGCCACCAGAACCGTATACATCATCCCAATAGGGTTCGATGCAATACTCGTCATACACCCCACCGACAACCGTCGTCATTTGAGTTCGACGCGAACTTGAACCGCCCCGCCCGAAACAGACAGCACGACCGCTTTGTATTCTCGGCCGCCTTCAATGCACTCGATGATCTTCAAATGACCGCGGTGGGTGAGTGCTCCGGCAGCACCCGCACGACTGATCACTTCCAGCACGGGGTGATCGCCACCCGTGTTAAGGCTTACGGCAAGTTCGTCTCCAACGGAAAGGGTCTCAATTACGTCCGCCCGAGGGCTATTGAGCGGGGCTTGCTGAACGATGTTGCATGGGTCGCCTTGCTCACTCCCTGGGCCATCCGCACCACCCTGGGTCTGGTTGCCCGGCTGCCGTTTGGTTCGCCGTGCGGTGTAGCCGTCGCCACGATCGCCTCCGTTTCCTGACATTCGCGTTCTCCTCGGTTCTCTATGGATCCAATGGTTTGCTCGCATACCGTCGCCAGCGGCATTTGCCTCGCACCGCTAGCCTTGAGTTGGCCTGGCGGCGCATCTTAGACGCTACGCGAGAGCGCGGCAATCATAGCCGGACCCAAACGCCGCATGGTCATCCACATCACGGAATCCAGCACGGAAGCTCGGGTGTCAATGTCTCTGGCGAATTGAAGGTAGGCTCGCTCAAGTAACGCGTAATGACGATCTACTCGCCATTCTTGGGGAAATATTCCCAAGATCCGGCCAGCCCTCATGATATGGATATCGAGAATGGAGACCTCATCACTCTGGCGCCAGTTGCGTACGATCCAGGAAGCCGTCTTCGGTCCGACCCCAGGCAGTTCCATAAGACTGTCGCGCAATTCACGATCGTTCTGTCCACGCTCGATCCGTTCCAGGCCAGTCAACGCAGCTGCGATGTACCGGGACTTCTGCCGTGCGAACCGATAATGCACGCTGCGCCCGTTCAGCAGAATCGGTTGTTTGAGCACAAAATAGACAGAATCCGCGTCGGTCAGAGAACTGTGATTTCTGGATAACTCAACGCGTAATCGCTGATAGGCTGCCAGCCCGATTTCTGCTGGAATGCCATACCCACCCAACAGGCAAGCTAAGACCTCCTCCTCGAGACTGGAGCCCAGCCGGTAATGTTCCGGTTCATCGAGCTCCCACATCCAAGACTGTGCCGCCCAGTACGCAGGGCTGCAAATCTCCTCCCCGCGGCCCCAAACAAGCGGCCCTACTCCAACAGGCACGTCCGGAGCCGGAAGCTGTTTGACCATTAGACCTGACGGGGTTAGAGCAGTAATTTCCTGAACTGATGAACACGTGTTCACTGGTGTTTCTCGTTTCTCTGGAACTCGATCAAAACTTCAATGCAGAACGCCGCCTACTGTGCGATTTCCGGCTTGCCATGCTTCGCAAAAAAGTCGCTAATCGCCTCGCCGAGCAATGCCTGGACTGTCGTTTCGTCCTTTGCCGCCATGATCTTGAGCCGGCGGCGAACCCGGGGGTCGAAGAATCCGGCGATGGGCACCTTTCCTTCGCGGCTGGGCCGGTAATAGACGCGTGAAGGAGCGTTCTGCTCCGGAGACTTCGAAGCCGTAGCGGCAGGCTTGGCGGCCTTGGCCTTTAGGGATCGGCGCTGGCCGGCCGATTTCCCCTTCTTTTCCTCTTCAGAGCTAATTCTGCTGTGCCACCACCATCGGCAGCCTCCTGGATGCAGATTGAGGATAGTGAGTATACATATCTTTGTTACGTAGTGTATACACTTGAAACAGAGCCAGAGAATGGAAGGAAAGAACTTGATTGTGCGGGCGGTCTAGCTCTTCACACGCTGCACCGTTGCGCCGCTTCGACTTTCTCTTAGCCCCGCGTTTCCTCGTACACTTACCTTCCTCGCAAGTGCGGCTCCATACAATGGCGCACCCTGCCACATGAGAGTTCCCGAAATATTCGAAGCCGCGAGCCGCCAATCCATCATCCGCCGCCGCGAACAGCAGGACCGCGTCCGGATCCTGTGGAGCGATACGGCCTGCCTAGTCGTTTTGGCCGACGGGTTGGGGGGCGAGTTCCGCCCCGCGTTCGCCGCTCAAACGGCGATTCGCGCGGCCAAAGAGGTTTTTGATGCGACACCTTCAAGCGAGGCTGCCGAGCTCTTCGAAGCCATTGTCGCCCTCGCGCGTCAACGCATCGAGCGAGGGCGGAAAATGGCTGGTTGGCCACCACCTGTGTCCTGCTCCACCTCACGGCTTCAAAGGCAACCTGGACGCACTTGGGCGACAGCCGCCTCTATCGATTCGAGGATGCCTGTTTCGTTGAGCACACCGTTGATCACCGATTACGGGAATTGCTGCTCAAGGAAGGCCTCTATTCTGAATCGGACGTACACGCCCACCCAGGGGCGCACCTGATGTATGCGTGCCTGGGAGCCGGGCCCCATTCGCCGCGGCTCCCTATTGCCTCTAGGGGAATCTCCCGGCGTGAAGGCTTCCTCTTGTGCGGCGACGGGCTCTGGGAAAACGTGGACAAGGCAGACCTGGAGGCGATATTCAAGGCGAAGGATCTAGCCGGTGCCTTGCGCAGCGTGGTATCGCGGGCCAGGACCCGGGGCGGGGAATATTGCGACAACATTTCGGTGGCTGCGGTACGGCGAGTAGATTGAGAAGATCGATTCTTCGCAACTGCCTGGCCCGGGTGCTCGAGAGCAGGTGCAAGGAATCATGCCGTATTAAGCCCCTTTTGGGTCTTGGATTTCTGCAGGTGATCCCTACAATGACGCGCCCTGCTCTACCTCTGCCGCGGCCATGAAGATCAGATCGCCTCCGACCTGCACCTGGAGAGGCGCCGAGACCACGAACCGGATCCGATCACGGAGTATCGACCCGTAGTCTGGGCGTATCTGCGACCGCAAGCAACTATTGCTCAGCGTTTCTTTCTTCTCCTCTAGGGGGTCCGTTTAGTGACCAGTTCCTCCAGCGCCTCCACCCCGATCTCTTGCAGCGTCTTCCGCTCCGCCAGCGCCACGATCTTGACCTGGTGCAGTAGCTCGGGGTCCAGGTAGACAACGAACCCTTTCTTCCCCACGCGCTCGGGCCTCTTCCCGGGCGCGGCGCCGGCGCGTGCCAGGCGCAATGACTCGGCGAGGTCGGCCTTCTTCTTCATTTGCTTCTCCGTGGGGGCTGCAGCCGTTTCCGCAGCCATTGCCACAGCGCCTGGATCTCGGCCGCAGCCTTGCTGGATGGTTCCCGCTCACCGGCGGCCTGGCCGGCAGTGATGGCGTAGGCGTGGGCGACCCGCTGGTACACCACCGGCGCGATGGTCACTCCGACATCGAGCAGCGCTCCCTGGGCCTGGGCTACCAGGGGGCTGCGGATCCCGCCGGCGTTAAGAACCACGGCCGCCGGTGTGCGCGCCTCTTGGGCAATGGCGATGGTGCCGGTGATCGCCGCCAGGTCCAGCAGACCTGGGCGGCACGGGACCAGCACGTAATCAGCCGCCTGGGCGGCCTGGGTTGCGGCCCCAGCGACCTGCGGCGCGGTATCGATGAAAACGATGTCCACGCCAGCCTGCCTGGCGGCCCGCAGGTGACCGTCCAGCGCGCTGGGACGCGTCGACGCCACGGACGGCGGTTGCTCCCGGCGCACGCGCCACCAGGCGCTCGCGGATCCCTGCGGGTCCATGTCCAGGATCACGGCGGCCCGGCCATCGTACTGGGCGGCTATCGCGAGACTGCATGCGAGTGTCGTTTTGCCGGTGCCTCCCTTGCGGGAGATGATGGCGACGGTGTGCATACCGGAGAGTATAAAGGTGTCTAGACGGACTAGACAAGATTGGAAAGTACGATCTGTTGCCGATATCATCCACCGCCTGATAGGCAAGGCACTAGCCACTATGGACCGCAAACGGCGCGATTCGCCGAGGATCGGCGATCAGGATATCGAGAATTGGGGGCCGCTTCAGGACGCGGAACTGCTTCGGGGTTTACAGGAACTGATCGAGGCGGAACAGAACGCTGGGTATCCGCCGCTGGAAGCTGTTCCCGACGACGACGCCAAGGGATGGCAGGAATTATCCGATTGCGAGGATTTCGCTACCGAACTGGAGTTGGAATTTGGCGTTCCTCTCTGCAACATCGAGAAAAACCCCGAGCAAGCGTTGCCGGACTGCTTTGGAAAAATCGACGGACAACGTGTGGGAATCGAGGTTACCCGGCTAACGATCACTCCGGAGGAAATCGCTTGGCAAAGGGATTGCCGTCTCTCGAACATTGACGGCCTCTGCTTAGAAATTGAAAGGGATGACCCAGCGCGAGCCAGGAAAATCCGGAGTGCCCTAACGGCAAAGCCGTTCAAGTTCGCCAAGGCGCTCAAACATATCGCTCCGTTCGAGCAGGTGCGAATTGAGCCTCCTCGGCCGGCGTGGCTCTTTGATTACTTTCAGAAGCGGCTGCGCGCGGCCATCCGCGAGAAGGAAGAGATCGCGGCCAACAGGGCCGAAGAAGGAAGGCTTGATGAAATCGAGAAGCTGTTCTTGCTGATCAGAACCAATGAGTACAACTTACCCGAGGAACGCGTGGGCAAGTACTTGCAGCGAGTTGAAATCCCAGCTCTCCAGCACTTTGATGACGCCTATTTGATATTGCCCGCCCGGGCGATGGACGGCCCAGGGAGGCACAGTTGCCCGGTGTTCCGAATTCCGGCGTAGCGGTCTCGCGCCGGAAAAACCACGGAGCGCCCGCAGCCAAGGAAGAGTGGTAGCTTGGTCCTGTCTGATGGCGGAGGGAAACGCCCTCCGAAGGATCGCTTTAGGGACTGGCACGGCCCGCGCTATGTAGCGTTGCTTGGTCGGATTGTGGCTCGCCGGCGGCCCAATTCAGCCCGTCTCAGCTAATCTGTCCATTCAGGCCTAATTTCCGAGCCGTACGCGGGTTCGCAGCAATCTATGATGCGAGCGCGTGCATGCTTGGCGATTGATGCGACCGTGACGATCCGGAACGAATGGTCTGCAGAGGCCGCGCATCGCGCCGGCCGCGCCGCCGTGCTGCACGCGATGGTCAACGGCCTTCTGGCCGTACAGCATCTGACCAACGTTGAGGCCCAAGCCTTTTTCAAGACGGTACGCAGCGCGCTCGAGGAAGAAGTCGCGAAGAGCGGGAGAATCCAGGCCGTACTCGAGGAGTCCGGCTTCGAGGAAACAGCTGGCGGCAGGATCGTTCACGCCTTCCGGGAAGCGATCGAATTGCAGCTGAGGCTGATCGAGACGAAACTTCCTAATTCAGGGACAAGCGCTGCTCGGCTAGGGTTTGCGCGCCACCTTGCCGTAAGTTCAGTCCGGTTAGAGTTGTTGCATGGCCGACATCGTAAGCCTCGAGCGCAGAAGCGAGATCATGTCCGGAATCCGGGCGAAAGGCACGAAGCCCGAGATGGCGGTGCGTCGGCTCGTGCATTCCATAGGCTACCGCTACCGCCTCCATCGCTCCGACCTTCCGGGAACGCCGGACATGGTCTTCCCGAGCCGCCGCAAGGTCATATTCGTGCACGGCTGCTTCTGGCACCAGCATCTCGGCTGCAAGAAGTCCGGGATCCCGAAGTCCAATCAAGACTATTGGACGCCGAAGCTGGCGAGAAACGCCGAGCGGGATCGCGAGCATCGTTTCCAACTGCAGGAAATGGGCTGGGACGTATTGGTTGTCTGGGAATGCTCTATCCGGTCGCGCGAGTATGTCGCCACAGCGATTCGTCGTTTTCTCGACCCTTGATGCGAACGCCTGCTCTCGCCGGCCGGAAGGCGGCGTTGTGCTTAACCCGCGTCGCGCCAGAATCGGCTATTCGTTCACCGACTGGAAGGTTGGGAAAAAGCGATGGAATCGCTCGTAGGCGCCGATGGCAGGACCGTCGAGATCGAATCCCAATTTCTCCTGGATTACGTCGGCATCCTCGTGCATGCACTTGTCGAGCGCGTATTGCTCACGGGGCGAAAGATCCGGCGCAACGATCTTTTCTATGTCCGCCAGTCCCTCGCCTGGCAGGAACTGCCAGCCTTTGGGAGGGTCCAGCGGACGCGTCCCGTTTGTCATCCTGAATGTTGCCGTGAGCATTGACGTGGTGTCCTTGTAGTTGGTTACCAACAGGGGAACGGGGGATGTACGCTGGTCCGCCGCTCTGCCCCCGAGCTCGCACGCCCGCTCAATGCTCCTGGCGACAGCTACGGCGATACCCTCGTTCGATAGCTCGTTGAGGTCACGAGGCATGTACACGCCAAGGTAGCGCCTAAGTAAAAGCGCGCGCTGCTCTTCCGTTGAAAGTTCCCTTTGCGCCGCCGTGAGTTCTGCCGTGCGCTGCATCAGATTCGAAAACTCAATGTTCATCGTGACCCGAAGGATATCTTCGGACGCTAGTTTGGCAGTGATCGCCTCGACTTCTTTCAATTGTTTGAAGTGCTCCGCCGTCGTGAAATCAAGCCAGATAATGACGCGGTTCGCGTCCAAACTTGTGACGATTTCCTGAATATCTGCTGGAAGCTCCTCGCTGCCATGGCTTTCGCATATCACGCCTTCGAAGGGCGCATTGAATCGCTGTCGATCCGTGATACGAGGGTCGTTGTCGAAAGCATAGAGTTTTCGAATGCCCGCCCTTCGGTACATTGCCAGATGGTCGCTTAGGTGCTTTCCGCCCATAGACACGTAGGCATACTCTCCCGGATCAGCTTCGGCAACCAGCAGAGATACGAGTTCGGCGAATAGTTCCCTGTCAATGAACTTGTTCGGTCGAATGCGGTAGGGCAGTCCGATCTGAGTCATGCTTTCGTAACTCTCCGAAGAGTATCGACCCAGGCCGCGATTCCGACTTCGCCCGGCTTCTTGGTATCGTTGCCGAAGAAGTGCTCTCGAACCGCATTGATTTCTTCAACGTCTCGGGAGAACGCTATTCTGCGCCTCGTATTGCCTCTCTCGGGACGCGGCAGTTCGGGTTTGTAGCGTCGCGTCCCAGTTGTGTCTCCCCTGACCGGTCTGCCCTTCTCCACTGCCAGCCGAACCGTTCGGGCCTCTACTCTATCCTTCCGCTGCAGCAAGCCGTCCACTTCCTCTTCGATGCCTTTCCATTTGTTTGTAAAGCCAACGCACATGCTTAGCCCGTCCATGGCGGCGTTTCTAGCCGGACGATAGATGTCGCTGTCGGTATCCAGGTCACGCTTGGTCGTCGAAATCGGCAAATCCTCCGGATTCGCGGTCGAAAAGCTGATTAGACCCGCTATTGCCCTGAATTGCGGATGGTAGCGCGGGGTGGTAGCAACGCCCCACCCCGTTATCGAGGTCTTATCTGAAACAACGACAATGCGATCATTGCAAATCACGGTAATTCCCGCCTCGTCGGTAGCGCTCTCCCCAGGCTTGCTTATGTCGGGATCCGTCGATTCTTCCAATTCCGTTTGACGTGTCAGATTGCGATAGAAGCCCACAGTGACCTTGATCTCCACTCCGTCAACCACGGTTTGGAAATCGAAAGGCTCAATTTGCCCAGTCAGAATCAACTGAACGGTAACCGGCGTAATCGGCGCGTCGTTCAATCGGATCTCGAATCCCTTTCCCATAATGTAGGCAAAATGCTGCCCCAGTTTGTCTTTCAGCTGGTCGATGAAGGATTTCTGCTGGAATTTCTTCGAAATGCTCTCGTGCAGAGCCGGAATGGTTATCGTCACCCCGCATTCCGCCCCGTTCCCGATTTCCTCGAACGGAAGTTCCCATGTATTCGAGTTGGGATCCAGCCACTCGCGACTGTAGCGCACTTTGACCGCGCGGTTCTTCGAGCAAGAAACCACCTCGGCTTCTTTTCCCATCTTGAAGATCGCACGCTTCATCCCTATTCCGTAGATTCCGATGGTGGGTAGTTTTTCGTCTGGATCTCCAGCGGGCCGCCCCAAGCGAAAGGCTGCGTTCAGGTAAGAACTCGGAATCCCTCCGCAGTTGTCCTCAATTACGAATTTCTCGGCGCTAATGGTGATATCGCAGCGGAAACCCGCGAATGGTTGTTCCGTATCGCGCCCTGCCGGCCGCGACCGCATGGCGCCGTCCACGCAATTGTCGACAAGATCCAAAATTGAATCATCGAGGTCGATGTCCCTAGGTAGCATGGAAACGAAAAAGCGCTTCGTCGGCGCTCCGTCCAAATGCGTTGGCTTAGGTTCGGTCTTCCCCTCTTGCGAGGGCGATTGCTCTTTATTCATTACGGTTGCTCAGGAAACGCTTGTGCGCGAAGTGAATCTGTTTTCGCCGGCCAGAACCGACCATCCTCGATGCTGAAGTTCGTCCCTGTTAATCAAGCGCTAGACCGATTCTCGCGCTTCGCAGTTGGAGGAGATCGCCGATAGAACCGCGCTCCCCATGAACGGCGATACGCTATTGCCAATCATTCGGAAGCTGTGCCAAATTGTCGGGTGGAAGCGGTGGCTGTCGGGAAAACCCTGGAGACGCGCCGCTTCGCGGACGGTGATTACTCTGGGCTCGCCTGGATGGATGGGCCTGACAGACTGGTACGATCCTTTGTCAGACCCCGTCCCCGCGCGTAGCGTGGGACAACGGCCATTCCATTCAAGCCGTTGATGCCGGCCCACTTTGTCGATTGCCCCGGGCTCCAATTCCGAAAATCGCTTGCGCACTCGCTCGCAGTGTTTCGTGCGCCGATTGCCTGTAAAACTGCTGTCGTCAGACCTCATGGCTATTGCGTACTTCGAGAGCGAACTGTCATCTGGCAATTGCCATAGATCGAATCCCGCTTCGTCCGTCCCCGCACATACGGCGTTAGAAATGTCTTCGATCGCATCTCTAACGGTAACGCCCGGCACCGTGCGCATCGCGTCGATGTCCGGCATTGATCCTCGCCTATTGTCGATTCCAATTATGAAAACGCGCCGCCGTCGCGTAGGTGCTCCGAAGTCTGCGGCGTCAAGCACGATGGGGTCTGATACCTGATAGTGCTCTGGCACCCTCTCCAGCCCGGCGTCCAAGATTCTTCGGGATTCGCCTTGGCTGATGCCCACAACATTCTCCATGGCGAAAAATGTGGGCGACAGTTCCGCCACCAACCGAAAGAAATGATTGACGAGTGCGCTGCGCGGATCCTTGGCATCGCGCCGTCCGATCATGCTGAAGCCTTGACAGGGCGGCCCGCCAATTAGCCCGTCGATCAGCGAATTGGTATGCCGTAGAACTTCCGCCCCCGAAAGTTCCGATACATCGGCGAGCGTTATGGGTGTATCAGGGAAATTGAGAGCAAACGAAGAGGTGAGCACGGGATCATTGTCATATGCCTGCACGACATTGAGGCCCGCAAGGTGCGCTCCGCGCGAGAAGCCCCCGGTGCCACAGAACAAATCAACTACTCGCATCGCTTCTACTCAAGCGCGGCCCTCGCGAACCGCCACGATAGCGCGTAGTTTACCCTCCCGTCCGCCGGATCAAACCGTTAACGGGAAGCCGTCGTTATTCGCGATACGCAACAAGCACGCGATACGAATCGTCCCGTCCAGCCCGGAATCCGGTCATCCAGTTAGGCCGCTAGCCCGACCAACGGACAGGATATCCGATCATAACCCCGCTTCGCCCAAATTTACGTTAACCGGGCTTATAGAACGGCATTGCCAACCCGAATCGGACAGATTCAGCGCGTACTCTAGTCTCCTGGGCGGCGCTCGTAATCGTACTGCCAAAGCGCCTCGTCCAGTGCCCGCAGAGTAACGCCGTAGTGCTTACACGCTCGCCTGCAAAAGGCGCCGTATTGCAGCCAGCGATCAAACTGGTAGGCAATGGGTGCCCCGATAGTCCGCATGACTCGCTTATCGAGCACGGGGTAACGATCCGGAAAAATAAAATGCAATATGACGCTCGCCATCGGTCCGGCGACGCCATGCAGCGTCATAAGGGCGCCGATGCGCAGACGCTCGCTGTCGGTCGCAAAGGAAACGCGGGAGATTTCCTCCACATCGGCAGAGGAGTTTACGGCTACCAGCTGGCGAACCGCCGGACCAGGATACTTCCAGCGGGCAACCTCCTGCAGATCGGAAGGCTTCATGTGTCCGCGTCGGCGCGCAGCTGTCAAGATATCCGCCAGCCTGCGGTCTGCTCAGCATTGGACACTCCGGCCTGATAAGAGTCTAGCGCCCGGTAGCGCTTACCGAGCCCCCCCACGTCAGAGCGTTCGAATGGAATGTTCCAAGACATGCGCAGATTATGCCGTTTGCTGGCCAGTCAGCGCTTAAGAGATCTGGCAGTCCTGACCTTCTTCAAGACCTTACGCGGCGCGCTGGAGGACGAAGTCACCAATACAGAGGCAATCCAGTAAACGCGCTTCCACTTGGCTCTTGAATTGCCAACTTGCCGACTCGTTCATTGTTGTTCTTGCTCCCAATGCGTATTTCAAGTGTACCGGTGGGACAGGATTTGGCTCTTGCGCGACGCACGCGGTATACATTGAGCCGGAGCCATTACTTTTTCAAAGTCCCCTTTGAATAAGCTATTTTCGGCGTCTCATTCGACTCTGTCCGCCAAGAATGTGTCCTCGCGGTCAGAAATCGCATCCGACATGGAGACTAGCAGAACGATTTTGGGTGTGGATACGGCCAAGCAGCGCCAGCCATCCCAAGCCTCTCCTTTCCCTGGCGAATTAGGCGCGTTTGCGCGTCCGAAGGAGCGTCAGCGATGGCAGAGAGAAGAACCGGACTGCCCCGAACTTGCCGAATCTTGCCGGCCGCCAAGTCGCGATCCAGCGGACCGGTCTCAATCCAGTAATGGATCGTGCGCCGGGCGATACCAAACCGTCCCGATCCAGGTAATACTTCAAGCACATCCTCGTCTCCCATCGGCGCGTTACGCGCTGCCTCCACCCTGTCGATGAAGACAACAGGATGGACCGGCAAAACCAACTCGCCAATCCGATGTGCGCGATCCTGAGCCGAAACACATGCGCAATTTACGGTCGAAAACAACATGAATTCGAGTACGCAGGCCGCGGCAGACTGCAAGACGTTAGAATTGGATGGGAAACATACGCGTACCGGGCGGAGTTCGCGAAGCCAATCTTGGAAGGGCGAATTCCCCGACACAGATTAAGCACTGGATGGTTGCAGTGGCCTCGCTCCCGTTAAGTCGTTTCCGCCCAATGGTTCCCGGTTCTATGACCGGACGTGCGATGCATGGGCAAGGGTCCACGATCGATACGAGCGGGATTACTTGGCCCGCTCTCCAAAAAAGAACGTACAAAAGCCGGACAAGGGAACCCAAAAAGCGCATCGCGGCTGCAGTTCACTATGCAGTAAGAACGATTGCCAGGGATATCGGATCGCCGCAAGGATGACTACTTCGCCTGAGTCCGTCCTGAACAACGTCGGTTTAGGCTGCGCCGCGAACGCCAGAAAAGCGAAAAACACGACCCTGTCACGAGGCGTTCCATGAAGGTCTCCCCACCCAACCTACCTCGGGCCGCGGGAAACAACAACGGTCACGCAAGTTCTCTTCATGTCAAGTAAGCTAATTCCCTCAAGAGTGGGAGACGTAATCAAATCAACTCGGAAATAGAAAGGCACGCAAGCAGGAAGATGTTGAAATACTTGTATGTAAAGACGGTTTTTGCCGCATTGTGCGTGTTTTTCGTTGTGGCCTGCGGGTGGATCCAACATGTATCTGCGCAATCCCATAGCCGCGTCAGCGGATCATTGGGCCCGGCAGAGCAGGAACCGGAATACGAAATTGCCCAACCGGTTGATATGGCGGGCAGCAAACCAAACATCGTTTTTTTTCTGATCGACGATTTGGGGTATTTCGATGTCGGTTTCACGGGCGGTAGGTTTTACGAGACACACAACATTGACCACCTGGCTGGACAAGGCATGGTGTTTGAACGTGCCTACGCCTCCGGGCCTAACTGCTCGCCGACTCGCGCGAGTTTCCTATCAGGCATGACGACGGCCCGGCATCGGCTTTACTCACTCGGAAAGGCATCCAAGATTGCTCCGCACGCGGCTCCTTTGTGGGTGCCCATTGAGAGCTGGTTCTTCAATTCACGTGGCCGGTCCGCGCCCGGCATTACGATGGACGATTACGATTCTCAGTACGCCGAAGATGGGCTTCGAACGTTCGAGGTATCCGCCGGGTTGCCCGATCAAATCGTGTCCGTCGCCGAGATCTTGAATCTTGCCGGCTACGTTACCGGACGTTTTGGCAAGTGGCATGTCGGCAAAAGCACGCAGGGCTTTGACGTATCGAGTACCGACGGTTCGGATGCAGTGGAAACTGGCGCGGCAGACACAACAAAACACTACCGCAATCCGAACTCGGCTCATTCGATAAGCGATGGTGTCATAGAGTTTATCCGGAACAATTCGAAGAAACCCTTCTTCGTTTACGTCGCGCACTGGGAAGTACACGACCCCAAAATCGCCAATCCGGAAATCGTCCGCCGGTTCGACCGGAAGCTGAGGAACTGGGAGGGTGAAACCAAAGACTATGACACGACCTACGCAGCAATGGTCCATGCTGCTGACACGAGCGTCGGTCGAATACTCAAGGCATTGGACAATGCCGGCGTTTCAGAGAACACCGTAGTTGTTTTTTCATCCGACAACGGGGGAACAGGACCCTCACAGATTCTACCGCTGAGGTCGGAGAAAGGATCTTTGTATGAAGGAGGCATTCGCGTACCGACCATCGTTCGGTGGCCGGCCGCGATTCACCCCGGCACACGCTCGGTTGCGACGGTTTCCAGCGTGGATTGGCTACCGACTTTTGCTGATTTGGCGGGTGTCGATCTAGCGAACGTGAACTTTCCGCCAACCCAGATACTGGATGGCCGTAGTATCTTGCCCGAATTGGCCGGAAGGCACAGCGGATCGGGTGAAGCATTTTTCCATTTCCCACTGTATTTCGGTGGCGCGACTCGTCCCGGCGGACCCAGACCCGGATTTCGCGGCTGGCCCTCATCTGCCTTGATATCCGGCCAATGGAAACTCATTGAATTCTTTGAACGCAATGAAGAGGAAAGCGGTCCGGAAACCGTCAGTCGATTCGAGTTCTACAATCTGGACAACGACATCAGCGAGAGCCGTAACTTGGCAGAACATGTCGAATCGCTAGCGCCTGATGTTCGAGGGCGGTTTGAGAGCATGCGAAAACGATTGTCGGACTGGCGCGCCGAGACGGACGCAGACGTACCAACGCGCAAGAATAAATTCTTCCAAGGGTTGCCGTCGAATTCCAATCACGCTATTGGCACTCGCTAGCGTGCCCGGATTGAAACGGAAAAGGTACGGCGTGGCCATCAGTTGGACCGACGGCCTCTTCAAGCGAGAGAGCTAAAGGAGCACGAAGCGGCCGGCCGGGAGGTCAGCATCTCAAGTCTTGCTGCAGGTTCTGCGCGCTTCGCGACGCCAGAATAGTTCATGTTCCCGTACCCGAAGTACCAAATACATATCCTTTATTTGGGATGAGGCGGCGCAGGATGCCCCGTTACCGAGACAGATGAGGAGTAGTGAATCCCGCCTCAGATGTCCGGTCTCTTTTTCCGTCACAAGCGCTTCCCCGCACCTGTCTTTCATCTAACCCCAAGATCAATCCATCACGTGGTTTATTTCTTCACGCAAAAAAGAGAACTCGGACAGCCCTCCATCCAGGCCTCTTCGCCATAAGAAAAACAATCCTCCTCCGCAGACCCAGGCATGCGGACTCCCTGTAGGGACCTCTCCGGGTACCGCGGAGAAGGGAAGCCGGGTACACCGGATAGAGTGGCGGCCAGATGCCGCGAAAACCCCCTTCCCACGGGCCGGTTTCGAGGGCCGTCCGAAGGACCATTTTTCATACGCCGAAAAACGAAGTCGATTTTTCCGTGCATGAAAAAGTCGGTGGGACACACGTCAGATGGCGCCATCAGAGCGGCCACGCCCTTGAGAGGGCTGCTTCGAAACTGAGCCACTTCGGATGCGTTTTCCTGCAAACTCTGGACAGCGAAGGAGGATATTGGATGAAGCGCTACGGACTTGCCGAATAACAGGTCATTTCGAAACGATCCCAGCACGAGGCCTGTGAGATGGTCGCAAGGCTAGAATGGCAATCCGTTCAGTAGCGGAGACCGGCTGATGGCGAAGGTCGGGCCGGTCTGCGAAGCCATCTATAGGGGAAGGAAGCGCGGTGGACTATTACGTCAACAAGAACGCGCAGGAGAGCGGTGATCACGAAGTACATACGAGTGCGTGCAATTTCCTGCCAAGCCCGGAGTTCCGAATCTACCTGGGCCGTTCCACAAATTGCCGAGAGGCCGTGGCCGAAGCGTGGAACCACTACCATCGGGTAGACGGTTGCTACCATTGTTCAACCGCCTGCCACAGACACTGACAAAAGCGTTTGCAGTAGCTGCTCGGAGTGCGTGTGGATCAGCCTGGGCTCATGGCCTTGTAGTCACGCACGGGTTACATCGGGGAAATCCAGACGCCACCGGGTTGGCATCTCACAGGCGTTGTGCGGCGCGCAGCCAGCCGATGACTTCCTCGGCCTGCGCTTGGGGCGTGCCTTGATCGGTGCGCAGGTGGATCGCCGGGCGCTCCGGCGCCTCGTAGGGGGCATCGACGCCGGTGAGCCCCGTGATCTTCCCGGCGCGCGCCTTGGCGTACAAGCCTTTCGGATCCCGCCGCTGGCAGACTGCAAGAGGCGCGTCGACGAATACTTCCAGTAGCCGGCCGGTTCCGGCGATGCGGCGCGCCCGCCGCCGTCCCGCCCGAAACGGAGCGATCAGCGCGACCACCACGAAAACGCCCGAATCCAGCAGCAGTCGGGTCACTTCCGCGCACCGGCGCACGTTTTCCTCGCGGTCGGCTTTGCTCAGCCCCAGATCCACATTCAGGCCGCGGCGCAACTCGTCGCCGTCGAGCACCGCCACCGTAAGGCCGAAAGCGCGCAAGCGGCGGGCGATCTCGCCGGCCAGCGTGGTCTTGCCCGCGGCGGGCAGGCCGGTGAGCCAGAGCGCACAGGGCGACACCCCGCTCGAGCCGTGATCCGCACCCATTAGAAGTAGTCTCCTTGCGCATTCCCAGCCGAGCCCTTCCCAAGGTCTTCGGCACGCCCCTGGCGCTCGAGGGTTCCCGCTTGCCGCAGTTCGCGCACGATCGCCGGAATGTCGTTTGCCCGCGACTCCACCGCGCCCGTGAGCGGCCAGCAGCCGAGCGAGCGGAAACGCACGCTGCGTAGCTGTGGCTCCTCGCCCTGCTCCAGCGGCATTCGCTCATCCACGCGCACGATGAGCATGCCATTGCGCTCGACCACCCACCGGGGGGCGGCGAAATACAGATCCGGAATCTCGATGCCTTCCCGCTCGATGTAGCGCCAAACGTCCATTTCGGTCCAATCGGCGAGCGGGAAGAATCGTTCGGGTGCTGGATTCCCTCGCGCCTGGAGTTCCGTTGGAGTCTGTGAACCGGCCGTGCCGACTCCGGAGCGCCCCCGCAACCGCTTCTCGTCGCCCCGCGCGCCGTCCATCACCGCGTCAAAGCCGTAGGTGTCGAGTGCTTCCGTGAGCGCCGCGCTTTTCATCAGCCGCGTATGTTCCTTCGCGCCGTGCGTGAACGGCCCGACCCTCCTTCGCGCGCCATCGCGATTGACCTGAACGATCAGCGCCATGCCCGCGGATTCCGCCATCCGGTCGCGGAACGGATGGGTCTCCGGAAATTCCCAGGTCGTGTCCACGTGCAGCAGCGGAAATGTCGGGATGTTCGGTGCGAAAGCCTTGCGCGCCAGATGCAGCATCACGCACGAGTCCTTGCCCGCCGAAAACAGCATTGCAGGCCGAGCGCAGTGCGATACGGCCTGGCGCAGGGCCGCCAACGACGAAGTCTCCAGGCGGTTCAGCCGTTCAAACTCACACGCGTTCTCATTCATGGCGTTGGACATTCTGGTACGTTGGATCGGAGATCGCCGCTAGCGGACGGGCCCGTTACGCCGCCCGTTCTTCCGCGCAGGATGCGGTGATCCCATCAAGATCAGGCTGGCGCATCTCAATTGCTGGAGGAGTTTGTACCGCCGGACGTGGCGGCCCCGGCCAGGGAGAGAACCAGCCGCACGAGTTCCGCTTGGCGCCTGAGTCCGTGCTTTGCGTAGATTTGCTTGACGTGGTAGCGGATCGTGCTTTCCTTGCGTTCCATCGCGGAGGCGATATCGCGCACGTCGATGCCCTCGGCCAGCATCACCGCCACGCGGCTCTCCGTCGGCGTGAGCCCCAATACGGCCGCGGCCAGGTCCGGATCGATCCTGGCTCCCCGTGCCGGTTCGGCGAGCAGCACGAGCGCCGCAGCCGGCCAGCCACGAAGCGACGCCTCCCTTCCAGGCAACGGGTTCACATGCAGCACCAGCGGCGGCATTGGCGCCGAACGCTTGATCGTCAGCGAGCCGCCCTCTCCCGGATTGCCGAACGGCGTGAGTGCCCGCGCCAGCGCGGCCTGCAGCGCTTCATCGTCCGTCTGAGCCTTCGCAAACAGAAAACCGCTCTTGTCGCGCAAGGCGTCGCCGGCTTGGAGCACGGACAGGGCACGGTCGTTGGCCGCTACGATCCGCCTGCGCGCGTCGAGCTGGATGACGCCCACGCCGGTGATGTCGAGCAGCTGCGTCAGCGTCGCGCCCAGAGCGCCGGCGCCGGCCAGCGTTTGTCCGACGCGCACGGTTTGGCGGATATGCGGCTGGAGCCGCCCGACCCGTTCGAGCCGCTCGGACGACCAACCGTCCCGGTCCACCGGGTCGTTGATTTGCCAAAGGACGCGCGAAGCGCCCGGCCCCTTCAGGCGAACGTTGATCGCGTTCCCGGCATGGGCGCGGGTCCGCAGGATGTGGTAACCCAGGGAGGTTTTCAGCTCCTCCTCGGTATAGACCTCGCTGATGTGAATCGTCCGGTCAAAGGGGAAGCGCCCATAGCGGGACACCGACCGGTCCTCGGGAAAACCGGTCTCCAGCCACAGGCGCTCCAGGTCCGGGCGCCGTTCCCCGTGAAGGCAGGTCCAAAGGAAGTAGATCTGATAGTCGTTGTCCGATTCCCCCTCGCCGCACGCCAGGGAGCTGCCGTGCACGCCCAGGGAATCTTCGATCAGCGCGGCGGCGCGGGGCCACTGGGCCGGTTCGAGCGCCGACTCGTGCAATGCGGCGAGTATCCGCCCGAACGCGTCCGGTTCACTCACGCCCGTGCCCGCACGTCCCGACGCCGCAGCTTGAACGGCACGGTCCCATTCGGTCGGTTCTCCCGCTTGTGTAGCCACGAAGATGCGGGTGTCTCAATGCGACGCCTCTATCGGTTTTAGCCACGTTCACGCGCCCGGCTACATTCCCTCATTTTCCTGCCGCCACATCCGGACCCTACGGCAGCGTTGCATGAAGAAGGGAATGCAGAACGAGTGTTCCCAATGAACCCCAATATGGGGGAATTCGGGAATGTTAAATCGACCGCACGACGTTGAGAATCCCCAATATTGGGGAGGACAATGCGTGAATTGCCCGTTGGGGCGACTCGAGCGAGCGAGGGCGGTCGGAACCGGGCCATCCCGCTGGCTCGCGAAGTCCTTGTGCAACGCGTCCCGCGAGCCGGCGCTCGAATCGGGGCGGACGGTGCGACGTTCCGCGAAGGCAAGCCAGGCCCCGGGCGGCTGCGGCAACGAACACTCCCCCGGAAAACTTGCCCACCGTGCATCCCCGAAATCCTTCGGATACGGCCAGGGTTTGAATTCCGCACGCCGTCCACTATATTGATGCGCAACTCGTGCTTCGCCTTGAGGAGGATGCAATGCGGGTTAAAAGATCATCCGAGTTGCGGATCCGAAAATCGGGGCTGGCGTCTGCCGCCGGGCCCGCAAGGGACGCGCCTGCGTCGGCGTTGCACTCGCCGGTTCCGTCCCGCCGGGCTGCGTCAAACCGCAATCCTGCGCACCGGCCGCAGGCGGCCGGCTCTGACCGTCGTTGTGTCGATGATCCGGTTGCGGCAAGGCCTGCGTGACGCACGCCCGCGCCATCGGGCGCTGATCCACATCGGCAAGTGCGGTGGGGCGTCGGTGCGGGCGGCCCTGCACGAGGCCGGCATAGCCGACACGCTGCGCGTCTTCCATGTGCGCCGGCCGGTTTACAGGCGGAACCTCAACTATGTCGTGGTCGCCCGGAACCCCCTCTCCCGGGCCGTTTCGGCCTTCAACTGGCGCTACCGGCTTGCCGTGTCCGAGCGGAGGCAGCCCTACCGCTTTTCGGGAGAACGCGAGGTGCTGGTGCGCTACGGCAGCCTCGGCAAGCTCGGCGAGGCGCTCTACGATGACGATGGCAATCCGCGCGGCGCGAGCATCCGCGATGCGCGCAGGATCCACCACATCCGCGAGGACATCGGCTATTACCTGACAAGGCTGCTTGCGCGCTGCCGCCCGGAACAGATCGAAGCGGTGCTGATGCAGGAGACGCTTGATGCGGATATCGAGCGGGTGTTCGGGATTTGCAACCAACACCGTATAAATGACAATTCCGGCATGGGCACCGGGAAACTCTCGGCTCGGGCCCGCGCAAACCTCATGCGATTCTTCAGCCGCGACTACGAGGCGCTGGCGCGCCTGTACGCCTGGGGCAAGATCGACCGGGAGGCGTACCTGGCGGCGGTGTCTTGATCGGGGGGTGCAGGCCGGGCTCCAGCGGGCCGTGATGCAGTCCAGCTATCGCATTCGCTCGTAGTCGAACAGTCCCTTCAGTCTGGCCTGGTCGCCGGCGAATAACCGCTCAAGGCGCTTCCTGAGCGCCGGGTCAATCGAGTATCTGCGCTGGCCGGTGAACTTACCCACCGGCAAGCGGTGTGGCGGCAACCCGAGAAAGTCGTAGACCCGGTTCGCGGTCCGGTTGCCGTCCGCCCAGAAGTCCTCGGTGCGCAGCATCAGGAGGTTTCCGCGCGGAAAGTGCTTCAGCCAGGCCTGAAGTTGCTCGGCGTAGCGCCCGCGCTTCAGGTAGGAGTGCACCCGCACGCTGTGGTACTTGTAGCGCGGACCGTCGGGAACCGCCTCCCCGATGCTGGACAGGCGCTCGGCTTCGGCGTCTACCGCGGCTTCGAAGGGGAGCCATTCGCGCCCTTTCCGGGTCGACATGGCGTGGTGGGACAAAGCCCTCTCGACGGGGTCGCGCAAAATGGCGATGAGCTTCATCCGAGGGTCGAGAGCGGCCGCTCGCCGCGGCGCCAGCGGGTGGATCATGTAGCTCGGCGAGGCCTCGCCCGTGATGTGGGAACCGCCGCGGTTCAACGGAAAGTGCGAGCGGTACCAACGCCGGCCGCGGTCGTGGAAGTCGTCGAAATAGTGGACCTCATTGCGCAGGGGACGCAGTACGAGTGGATGCGCCGCCAGCAGGCCGAACAGCGCCGTGGTGCCACTCTTCTGCGCACCGATGATCAGGAACGAGGGGCGAAGGCGCGCCGGGGCCGTGACGCGCCGCCACAGCCCGATGCCGATGCGGCGAAGCCACCGGCGCGAACCGCGGCCGGGAATCACCGCGCCGGCCTGCTGCGGTGTGCCGGAGTCCCGTCGGGGCTCCTGCGCTGGCGGACGCGGCGCATGCTCTGGAACGGCCGGGCGTTTGCGATTGGAGTCCCCTTTCATGAGCCGTGCGCTACAATCGCGCCGGTACGGAATCCGCGAAGGCAAGCCCGTGGCAACGAAACGCCGCCTGTTCGTTCATATCGGCCTGCCGAAGACCGGATCCACCACGATTCAGGTGCTGGCGTACGCGTTGCGCGGAGAGCTCGCGAGCAAGGGTATCGGCATCGCGCGGACCGGGTGCCGAGCCGGGCGTTGTTGCCACAACGCTCTGGTGCGTCAACTGTCGCGCAGGTCACTGGCGAACCCCCGCCGGGACCTCTGGCAGGCGCTGGCCGGGGAACTCGATGCGTCCTCGTCGCCATCGCTGCTGGTTTCGGCGGAACTGTTCACCGCCGGCGGCGTCTTTACCCCGACGCCCGGGCGCGACAGCGCCGCGCGGCTCGCGGGGCTCGCCGCGGACCTTGATCTCGATGTGCGCCTCATCGCCTACGTGCGGCCGCTGTGGCAATACGCGGAGTCGCTGTACTCGCAGCTGGTGAAGAGGGGATTCCTGGCCGAGCGGTTCGAGACCTGGCTCGGCGGAGCGCTCCGCAGCGGGGTGCTCGACTACGGCCGCGCGCTCGGGCCATGGCGCGAGGCTTTCGGAGAGCGGTTGTCGGTGCATGCGGTGGACCTGTCCGGATCCGGGGGGGCGCTGGTGGCGCATTTCTTCGCGTGGCTGGGGGTCCCCGGCAGTAACGCCGCGGAATGGCGTCACGCGCATGAGAACCGCCGCCCGGGCGCGAAGGAACTGGAAGCACTGCGCCGGGCCGGGGCGGCGCTGATGGAAAAGGGTTATGGATTGGGACTGCGAAAGCGCCTGTTGGGCCGGCTGGTCGGGCTGGCGCCGCTTCTGGAAGGAGACGTGCCGTTCGCACCGTTGAGCGCCACACAGGCGCAGGAGCTGACCGGGCAGTTCGCGCAGGTCAATTCGGATCTTGCAACGGTTTACGGTGTGGATGCGGGAGACGTGCTGTTTCGTGAGATCGGGCCGCGGGAGCCGTGCAGCGCGGGATGGAACGACTTCCGGTCCGCAGAGCGCCGGCGGGTGAACCGCTACGTGCTCGCGCAGACAGGGGCGAACCTGGAACGGGCGCGGGACCGATCGAGGTCGCTCCCCCAATCGTTTTGGACGGCTGCCGCGGTGGGAGCGCTGCGGGTCGCCGCGACGCGGATGAGCCTGTACCGGCCGCGGTGGTGGCACCGCGCGAAATCGCGGCGGCCGCACCCGATGCACTGACGGGCCGCGTCCGGGACACCCAAAAGGTGCAAAGCGGGCCGCCCCATGAACGACGTTCAATGCGAGGGAGCGGGCGCCGTGCTTCACCGCACCGGAGGCGCGGCGTCGCCGATGGCGTGCGGATCATTGGGTACCAGCGCCTTGTGCGCCTTCACGTGCGACACCAGCGGCCGGCCGGCCCGGGCGGCGGCAATGCGATCCACGAGGCGCATGGGAATGACACCGACGCGCAGCCCGTTGGAGAACCGGCCGTCGATGATGCGTTCGCTGGTGAGGATGAGCGCCGAACGGGCGAAACCGAGGGCGCGGTCGAGGGCAGCGGCCGAAACGCGACTTGCCAACAGGCCGGCCAGCAGCGTTTTGCCGGCCCGGCTCGCGGGAACGGACCGCCACTGCCACCGGTACCGCAAGGCGAAGGCGGGGTCTTCGATGCGCCAGCGCCGGCGGGGGTCCTCGAGCAGCGCGAGGTTGAGCGCGGTCTGGTCGTCCATTTCGGCGCCTGCCGTGTCGTGGGAAACGGCGGGGCTGGCCTGGATCAGCGCGTCAGCCCGCGCAAACAGGTCCCGCGTGCGGTCGTTGGCGCGGCAGTAGAAAAACCCCGCGCACAGCACGAAGCGGTGCGCGAGGTAGTGGGCGCGCGGCAGGGAGGTGCCCTGCGAAGCCAGCAGGTCGAAGTCCGCTCCTTGGCGGATGAGCCACGGTCGCGGGTCGTCGAGCCAGAAGGCGTCGGCGTCGCTGTGGATGAAGTCGCAGCCGTTTTCGACTAAGAAGCGAAGAAACTTCAAGCGCAAGGGCATGAGCACCTGCATGCGCTGGCGGTGTTTGCGCCACCGCCGTGCGCGGTCCGTGTCGTGCGGCCGGTCAGGCGGTTCGTCGGTGAACCGGGGCAGGTGAGGAAGAAAATCATAAAAATACGGCGCGCGTTGTGCGCCCACTTCGCGGCGCAGGAGCCGGGCGAGCTCCCGATCCATGCACACGATGCGAAAGTGGCGGCAGCAGGCGCGGTTCGCGAGTTCGATCCAGCGCCGAACAAGGATGTGGTAGCGCAGGGTCGCGAAGACCACGGTGGCCGGACCTTCCTCGCCGGCCCCGAACGCCGTTGCAATTGTGGAGCGGCTCGATGACATGCTTCAGGTGCGTCTGGAAACGGGCGAGGCGAGTGGATGTCAGCGTGCCGGTGCGTCGGAGCGGCGGGCGGCCGGGAGCGGACGCCGGGCGGCGGGGTCGTTTGCGATGGTGGCGCCGGCGAAAGGCAGCAGGTAGCGCTCGTAGATTCGCTCGCGGCGACGAATGCGCCCTATCAGGCCATCGGCCTGGAGCGCCGCGGCGATCCGGAGCTTGAGATCCACGGGGGAAACGTTCCGCCGGCCGACGTGCTCGACGAGGAAATCGAGGATGGCGGGGTGGTAGCGGAGTTCCCCCGCCATGACGGCGCACAGCTCGTCCGTAAGCGCGTCGAAACGAAGGTAGAGGTCCGCGCGCAGGTCGCGGCGGAACCGGCCGCTGGCGAAGTACTCCCGGATCGCACCTTCCGGCTGATTCAATACCCGCGCAGGATCCTCGAAGAGCAACGTGATTGCCCAGAAGGTGAGGTAGCCGATGCCTCTCGGCCAGGTGTCGATCCCGAACCAGCGCAATAGTTTGAACGGACCTCTGACGGTGTGGGTGAACCAGATGAAGAAAGGTACCGAGATGTTCTCGATGGACTCCGGGCCAGCGCGTTCGGTGCGGAACCGTTCCAGGAACTCGGCCTTGTGATGGAGCAGGATCGTTCGAAGGCGGGGGTCGAGCGCCACCTCCCGGCCGTGGACCAGGAAAGCGATGGCGCGGCTGAGTTGCGGAGGCTTCAACTTGCGCGTGTAGTGGAGGTACTGCGAGCAGTACCAGTCCTTCACGCCGCGCAGTGCGCAGAGTCTGGGGTAGACCCGAAGGCGGGCGGGCAAGATGCTGTAGCCGGCGTGGCGGCGTAGCGCGGGATTGAGGCTGCCGTATCGAAAGCCCAGGCGTTTGAACGTGTTCATGAACTCGACGGCGGCACGGTTCGGCACGTACAGGCTGCGCAACCGGCAGGCATGCTGCAAGTGCAGCCAGTCCGCAGCGGCGAAGAACCGCGCGGTGTAGGTGGTGCCGGTCTTGGGAATGTTCAGGCACAGCGACGTTCTGGGCAGCACGGGCGGTCTCCTCAGCCGATGGCCGGGCGCACCATGGGCGGCGGGGAACCGGCAAGGCCGGCGAGTTCGGGGCGCCAGCCACGATATACGGCTTGCGCAGCAGCAAGAAACTCGCCGTCGTCGCGGCGCCAGGTTTGGCTGCGTCCGTGGCGCACGAGCAGGTAATCCGCGTCGTGGGTGCGATAGACGCCCCCGCCGCAAGCGTGCACGTCTTCCGCGAGCGCCGCGTCGACGTGCCGGGGCACGTCGCGCCAGCCCCCGGCGCGTTGCAGGTCGGTGCGGGCAATGAGCATCGTGCCACCCGTGATGGAACCGGACCAGACCTCGGGCGGAACCTCGCGTACGCGCACGGTGCACTCGGCGTGGGCCAGATAGACCGTGGCGGGGAACTTGCCAACGAGCGCGGCGCCGGAGTACTCGCGCGCGAGCACCAGGTCCCAGAGATGCTCAGAGCCGTAGAGGTCGTCGTCATCCATCTTGGCCAGCAGGGGGCCGGAGGCGGCCGCGCTCGCCCGGGCGAGCACCGCGCCCAGCGTGTATTCGCTGTCCAGGCGCAGGACCTGCACCGGGCGCGCAAACGGCGCCAGCGCCGCGTTCACGGATTCGGCCGCGAACCCCGTTCCGTGCAGCGCGAGCACGAGCTCGAGGTTCGGCCAGGTCTGGCGGGCAACGTTTGCAACGGCGTGGGCGAGACACGGCGGCCGCCGCGTGGCGAGCAGGACGGACACGAGCGGCAACGGCGGCGGCCGGGCGCCCGCCGCCTCGCATACCTGGCGGGCGCGTGCGGCAACGGAGTGGCCGCGCAACGCCTCGCGCCGCTGGGCGATGCTGAGCGCCTCACGCTCCGCGACGCCCGCATTGCGACTGTCGGCGGTCAAGAGCCGGAACAGCGATTCGCCCAGCAGCGGCTCCATCGCCCGGTGGGCGTCGGCAAGGCGCACCGGCAGCCCGAGGGCGGCGATGCGCGCAAGCGTTCCCGCCCGCGCGATGGCGCCGGCGTGGTATGCGGCCGTGTCTTCCAGGCGATGCGCGTGCAGCAACGCCCGGCGGTCGCCGGGCGCGACGGACCGGCGCGCGCACGCGCCGGTCGGCAGACGGGCGTGCGGCCCGAGCGAGACCGCGCGGTTCTCCACGTGGCGCACCCAGCCGACCGGATTGTTAAGCGCGGGGTCGAAGGCCGGGACCGCGAGCGCGGGCGCCCGGCTGAGCAGCGCGCGCGGTGCGCGCACCCCGGCGGCCGCAGCCGCCGTGTCGGCAAGGACGGCGTCAGGACGCCGTGTTCGCGCCTCGTGCCGGACACGGGTCGATGCCGCGAACACGGCGCGGGAACGGGGCCCGAGGACGGCCAGATCGATGCCGAGCGGTGGATCGGGGGTGGCGGCCGTGCGTGATTTGCTGCGGCCAGGGGGCACGACGTGCGCGGGGGAAGCGGACCTCTCAAAACCCTGGCGCACCCGCCACCGTACGCCCACGGCAAGCCACCGCAGGAACCGCCACGCGGTACGGAGCCCCCGGACATGGCGCGCTTCGGCCGCAACGCGCGACAGGACAGCGCGCGCGCCTTGGGCGGCAGCGGACCGCGGGCCCGCTGGGCGACCGCGGGCGGCGGTCGTGGGCGCGGTCACCCGGCGGCGGACGGGGCGAAGCACGCGGGCCGGCAAGACGCGGGTATCGCCGAAGTCGGCCGCCTGGCCGCCGCTACGGCGAGCGCGGCGCAGCGCCCAGGTGCGGGTGATCGTGATCCGCTGACCGCTGCCGTCGAGGCCCGCGCTGGCAGTGACGGCATCGCCCAGGGCTGATTCGAGCCGGGCCAGCGCCTCGGGAGCGACGGTGGCGGCTGCGGGCAGGACCGCGTGCAGGGGCGATGCAGGGAACACGTCGAGCGCCGAGGCGCCTGTAGCCACAGACAGGCGCGGTTCGTGCCTGTACCGCCGGCGCAGCCGGTTCCGGTCGGCGTCTCGGCCCGGGGCCAGGTCGATGCACACGGCCAGGTCGCCGCCGGGGTTGGCCAGCAGCGCTTGTACGCTGTCGGAAATGCGCTGGTAAGGTGCCGTTCCGGCCACGAGCGTGACGACGAGGCGCGGCACCGCGTAGCGGCGGGTGGCGCCGGCCGGCCGGAAGCCCGGCTCGGCGATGAGGTCGGCCAGCTTCCCCGCCTGCCCTTCCCTGTCGCGGCGCTTGGCCTGCCTCCCGTCGCGCCAGCGCCCCTGGTGCCAGGCGAAGGCCTCGCGCACCGGGATCAGCAGTCCGCCGGCGTTTTGCACACGGTAGGCGAACTCGGTGTCCTCCCCGCCGTAGCGGGTGAAGGACTCGTCGAACGCGCCCGCCTCCTCGAACAGCGCGCGGGAGATCGCGAAGTTGTTGCCGGTGACGGCCCGGAAAAGGTCAGTGTGCCGGGAGGTGAAATCGTCCGTGCGGGCCATGTGTCGCTCGATCCACGGCGGATCGGACGCCTTGCCGTCGAACAGCGTCCCAAGCGCGCCGCGATGGCCGCGCACGGCTTCCGGACGAAGGCCCTCGGGGGACACATAGGCGCAGAATCCCTGCGTGAGTGCGTCTCCGACGGCGTGGTGCCAGCGCGCGTGCGCGCGGATCAGTCCGGATTCGGCGATGACGTCGCCGTCCAGAAACACGAGGATGTCGTTCGAGGCGGCCTTCGCGCCCGTGTTGCGGGCGCGCGCGAGCCCGAACCCCCGGCGGGGCTGGCGCGCGACGCGCAGATCCAGCGACGTGGCGGGCGCCGTTACCGGCGGGTCGGAGCCGTCGTCGACGACCACGACCTCGAGCAGCTCGCCCGGCCAATCCTGGCGTTCGATCCCGGCCAGCGTGAGGGCGAGCGCGGCGGGCGCCCGGTAGGTGGGAATGATGACGCTGACGGGGCGGGCGGGTTCGAATTCGGC